>JAHDCP010000087.1 GCA_020629775.1 Planktomarina sp. | reverse complement strand
CGACCTTCCGTCCCCCAGACGGACGCGCTACCAGGCTGCGCCATAGCCCGACTGAGCCCGCTATATCAACTCTTTCCGGCGGGGCAAGTGAAAACCCCGTCCTAACCAGCAACGCGCTTTTCTGCCCATTGGATAAGATCAATAATTGCGGTTCTTTTGGACTTTGCCTCTGACGCGCGTTGCGCAGGGGCGTGGCTGTAAAGTCGGGAAATCGGGTTTCGTGGCCGTTGTACAGGGATCGGTTCAAACACAGGTGCGGGCTTGGGTGTTTCGATCTTGCTGACCCGTGGCGTCAGTGGGATAACTTTTGATACGTCATCGGCGCTTAACGCATCTTCCCAGAATTCTTCTTCAGCAATTTCGGGGAACAACAGCGGTTCCGTCGAATCAACGTCACCGCTGGTGGTGTTTTCCAAAGTCACCACATTGCGCGGTGGCGCATCAATTTGTTCAGTCGGTGGTGGCGCGTCTTGGATTTCAGGCACATCTTCGACCATATCTGGTGATGGTGTATCAACGGGCGTGGGTTTCGCCGCTTTAGAAGGGCGAGGGGCGGCGGTTGCGTCGTCAGAGATCACCGCCACCACATTGTCTTGTGAACCTGCGCCCATGGGCTGTGACATGGCACGCACGTGGTCCACACCTTGGGTGGCCAAAAGTTTTTGAACGCCTTTGATGGTCATCCCATCATCGTGAAGCAGTTTTTTGATCCCGCCGATCAACAACATATCTTCGGGGCGGTAATACCGCCGACCGCCGGCCCGTTTCACGGGGCTTATGTCTTTGAATTTGCTTTCCCAAAACCGCAACACATGGGGTTTGGTATCTAACCAGTCGGAAACTTCAGATATTGTACGGAACGCGTCTGGCGATTTGGCCATTACTTGGACCCATTGCCCGATGCGACCCGATCTTTCATCATATTGGACGGGCGAAAGGTCAGAACCCTGCGGGGCGGGATTGCAGCTTCAATTCCCGTTTTTGGGTTTCGACCCACGCGCGCAGATTTGTCGCGCACGCTGAATGTCCCAAAAGAAGAGATTTTCACTTGTTCCCCACGTTCCAAAGCACCAGCCATGTGTTCCAAAATGGATTCTACAAGATCGCTTGATTCATTTCGCGACAATCCCACTTCGTTAAAAACGGCTTCGCTCAGATCCATGCGCGTCAGCGTGCGTTGTACCATTCTTCCCCCCCCCGGCGTTTTAAGATTTATGCGCATGGGAGGGCGCACGGTCAATGGTTTGTTGAATGTTTTCCGGCGCTTACCAGCGCAAAACCGCTGTTCCCCACGCCAGACCGCCGCCAATGGCCCCAATTACCAAGACATCACCGGGTTTAAAGCGCCCTTCAGCGGCCCCCCGGGCCAAGGCAAGGGGAATCGATGCCGCAGATGTGTTGCCGTGATCTTGAACCGTTACAATGAACTGATCCATGGGGATTTTCAGGCGTTTAGACACGCCTTCCAGGATGCGGCGGTTTGCTTGGTGGGGCACAACCCAGGTCACATCCGCGGGCGTAAGCCCCGCATCAGCAAGCGATGAAACCGCCGTATCAGACAGCTTTTCCACCGCATGGCGGAACACCTCTTTGCCCTGCATACGCAAATGGCCTGTCGTTTGCATCGAAACGCCGCCATCCACGAATAAGATATCTTTATATTGCCCATCCGACGCCAGCTGCGAGGACAAAATCCCACGATCGGTGTCCGTTTCCGCTTCCAGATACAGCGCGCCTGCACCGTCGCCGAACAACACACAAGTGCCCCGGTCGGTCCAGTCCATCAGTTTGGAGAACATTTCCGCGCCAATCACCATAACGCTGTTGGCTTGGCCGCTTTCGATCATGGATTTGGCGGTGGTCAGCGCATAAACGAACCCCGCGCACACGGCTTGCACATCAAATGCAAACCCATGGTTCATACCCAGGCCCTGTTGCACCATGGTGGCCGCAGATGGGAACGTGTGATCGGCGGTCGAGGTGGCAAGAATAATTGCATCAACATCTTTGATGTCGGCACCTGCCATGGCCAATGCGGCTTGGGCGGCTTTTGTGCCCATGAAGGAAGTGGTTTCGTCAGGCGCAGAGATATGTCGCCGCTCGATGCCGGTTCTGGCGCGAATCCATTCGTCGGAGGTTTCCAGCGTTTCTTCGAATTCGGCATTTTCCACAACGCGTTTGG
Source organism: Planktomarina sp. (assembly GCA_020629775.1). Classification (GTDB taxonomy): domain Bacteria; phylum Pseudomonadota; class Alphaproteobacteria; order Rhodobacterales; family Rhodobacteraceae; genus Planktomarina. The sequence continues at coordinate 8,791 of JAHDCP010000087.1, read as the reverse complement.
GAAGATAGTGTCCAACCCCTTTGACAACTGCTTTACGGTTCACGCTGGATCGCCTTCTTCATCGTCTTGGGGCAGTTCCATTGCTGTCGCCACTCGGGCGGCCAGCTTTGTCCCAAACTCCACTTTGGCCAATTGATGCGCCAATCCGATGGCCGCTGCAACACCTGTGGCGTCTGCGGATCCATGGGATTTCACCACTGTGCCATTCAGACCGAGGAAAACACCACCATTTACCCGGCGCGGATCAATGCGTTTCTGCAAGCGCCGCAAAGAGGTGATGGCAAGAATGGCGGCGAATTTCGACAAAATGGTATGGCTGAATGCCGCCTTCAATGAACTGCGGATAAAGCCAGCAGTGCCTTCGGCCGCTTTGATGGCAATGTTGCCAGTAAAGCCATCGGTTACGATAACGTCTACATCGCCCGTTGGGATATCGCTGCCTTCCACAAACCCGTGGTATACATACTGCCCGCGTTTGGCGGCTTCGCCAATCAAGTGCCCGGCTTCTTTGAGTTCTGCGCGGCCTTTGTGGTCTTCGGTGCCCACGTTCAAAAGGCCAACTTTTGGGACGGAAATTCCCAACCCGTTACGGGCATAAGACGTGCCCATCAAGGCGTATTGCAAAAGATCAGTTTCATCGGCGCGGATATCTGCGCCAACGTCCAGCATCACGGTAAAGCCCGTTTTACTGTAGGATGGCCATAAAATTGCGATGGCAGGGCGGTTCACGCTTGGGGCTTTGCGCAAACGCACCATGGACACGGCCATCAACGCACCGGTGTTTCCGCAAGACACGCAGGCCTGGGCTTTTTTGCTTTTTACGCTGTCGATTGCGGACCACATGGACGTGCCTTTGCCATGGCGCATCACCTGGCTGGGCTTGTCAGTCATGGACACAACGCCATCAGCGTGGCGGATTTCACAAAGATCGGTAAGTTTGCGCTTGGCAATCAACGGCTGAAGTTCTGCCGAATTGCCATGCACAATAAAGCGAAGGTCAGGATGATCTGCCGCTGCTTTGGCCATGCCGTTAACCACTACGGCAGGGCCGTGGTCACCGCCCATGGCGTCAACCGCAATCCAAATAAGGCGGTCAGACGCGTCGGCGGTTTCCTGAGAATGCATCATAGTTCAAATCTGCGCCGGGGCGCTGGATTATGCTGCGTCTTCGTCAATGTCGATTTCGTCAACCATGGCCACAACCTCACGGTCGGCGTAATGGCCGCACGATGCGCAAACATGGTGGGGGCGTTTCAGCTCACCACAGTTTGTGCATTCGTTTGGGTTTGCACCTTCCAGTGCATCGTGGGACCGGCGATTGCCACGGCGGCTTGGCGTAATCTTATTCTGTGGGACAGCCATGTCTCAACCTCGCGTTTGGGGCTTGCGCCCGAAATGTGTAATGTGTGCAGACAGAAAATACGCCTGAATGCGCACGGTGTTTCAAGATCGCGGTAATAGCCATATTCGGGGGCACTTCAAGAACAAATAGTGCATTGGATGTTTTTCAATTCGCCCTGGGCGCGTCTTTTTGCATTTTTTTCGTGAAAACCGGGTCTTATTCGGAATTGTCTGTCATTTTTGCGCGCAATGCGGCCAACCCTGCCAAGGGTTTTGCATCTTCGTCGGTCATCGCCTTTTGGCCTGGTGGGCCGACTTGCACACCGTCAAATTCTGCATCGGCACTTCTGGGGAAATCAGGAAGCAACAGCGCGATTTGTTCGCTGATGACTTGGCGCAAATCAATGTCTTCGGCCAAGGGTTCAATATCTGTGTCTTCGGGCATTTCAGCTTCGGATGCCGTCACGTCTTCCATACGGCGGTATTTCAGAAGAAATGTTTCATCGATGCGTGCGGTGACAGGCGCCCCGGTAATCACGCAGGCCTGAACGACGGTTGCCCCGATGGTTCCGTTTAAGTCCCAGCCTTTAGGGGCCGCCGACAGCGCATAGTCAAAGCGCAGCTTGCGAATCTCCTCGGTCCCTAAAACGCGGGTGATTTCGGCAATATCTTCGTGTTCAAGCTCAAGTTTGGCTCGGTGGGTTTTGTTTCGGTTCAATAATCGAAGATCAAGGGTAAGTGAATCGGTCATACAGGGTGGGCTTTCTTGAACCTTTGTTGAATTCAGGCTAACAGTTCGCAACGTTGGGTGACAGGGGCAGGCACAACATGCAGGTCAATCGGGGTTTTTATGCGGCACTGGTAGGGGTGATCATGCTGGTGACAGCGTGTGCCACCATGTATCGCAACCATGGATACGTTCCCAGCGACGAAGAATTGGAATCGGTGATTGTGGGTGTGGACACCCGTGGTGCCGTGGAAGAATTGTTGGGATTGCCCACGACTGGTGGGGTCACCCGCGAAGATGGTTTCTACTACATTGCCAGCCGTTGGGAACACTATGCCTATCGCAAACCGCGCCCCGTGGAGCGTGAGATCGTGGCCATCACCTTCGACAGCGAAAGCATCGTCGAAAATATCGCCCGATACGGTTTGGAAGATGGAAAAGTGGTGGTCTTGTCCCGGCGTGTCACAGACGGTGGTGCGGGTGAAATCAGCTTTATTCGCCAGCTGATGGGCGATTTTGGCAGCTTTAACGCAAATCAAATATTCGGGGATCCATAAGCCGACCCCCGAAACAGGATCATTTATCCTTTGGTTCAAAGTCCAATGCGACGCCATTAATACAATACCTTAGCCCTGTTGGATTTGGCCCATCGGGAAACACATGGCCCAGATGCGCATCGCATGCATCACAATGCACTTCGGTGCGCCGCATGAACCAGCTGTTATCAGAACTTTCGCCCACCTGTGCCCCTGAACTGGGCTGGGTGAAAGAAGGCCAGCCCGTGCCGCTGTCAAATTTGTCAGCTTGGTCAAAAAGTTCGGCCCCGCAGCACACGCAAAAATACTGACCTGGCGTTTTGGGGAAGTCGTCATGGGTGAATGCACGTTCTGTTCCGTGTTTGCGCGTGACCTTAAAGGCCAGTGGCGAAAGCTGCGCTTTCCATTCTTCTTCGGATTTAACGACTTTTTCCATGGCTGCCTCGCTTTTTGAAATTGTTAAGTCCTTCGGACAGTTTAAAGATAGGGCCAGTCGCAGTTACATCCAAGGGGCGGGGGAATGGTGGCACTTCACAAAGGCCGTTACCGCGTTGATGTTGCGGCGTCCGATCAAGATATGGAAGATGCCCAACGGTTGCGGGCTTTGGCGTTTCGCGGCAGTGATCTGGCCGATGATCGTGATGAACTTGATGCAATCACCACCCATATCATTGTGCGGGATGTGTCTGATGATACGGCCGTGGCGACATTTCGATTACTGGTTCTGCGCCAAGCGGCGGACATCGCAAAAAGTTATGCCGCACAGCATTACGGGTTGGCCAATCTTGCTGCGTTTCCCGGTAAAATGTTGGAGTTGGGCAGAATGTGCCTGAGACCGGGATCGTCCGATCCCGACATTTTGCGCACGGGATGGGCCGCCATAACGCGAATCGTGGATGATCAGCATGTGCAATTGTTGTTTGGCTGTTCCAGCTTTCCTGGCACAGATCCTGCGTCCTATGCCCATACGTTGGCATTGCTTAACGATCGGCACTTGGCCCCGCACCAATGGCGCCCCCAGGTGAAATCACCTGATATTGTGCAGCTGGGGCAGGTTTTGGATGAACCTTTGGACCGACGGTTGGGATTGAAAACCATGCCTGCTTTGTTGAAATCCTATCTAAAGCTTGGGGCCTGGGTCAGCGATCATGCCGTGGTGGATCACGATTTGAACACGTTGCATGTTTTCACGGGGCTTGAGGTGAACCGCGTTCCACAAACGCGCCAACGCATTCTGCGACGGGTGGCCAGTTGACGCGGCGCAGGCAGCGCCGTACGACCCGCCAATGGCAAGATCACCACTTTTACAACTGACCGACATTTCGCTGACCTTCGGCGGCAATCCAGTCTTCGATGGCGTGGGGTTGGTGGTTCAACCCGGCGACCGCGTGGCCCTGGTGGGCCGCAATGGGTCCGGCAAATCGACCTTGATGAAAGTCATGGCCTCCATTGTGGAACCAGACAGCGGCAACCGGACGATTCCTGCCGGAAAATCCGTGGGATACATGGAACAAGAACCTGAAATGGCCGGGTTCGAAACCTTGGGTGATTTTGCAACATCGGGTTTGGATGCCGCTGACGCCTATAAGGTGGAAATGGCGGCCGAAGGCTTAAAGTTTGATCCGACAACACCCGTGGCCACCGCATCCGGTGGGGAACGGCGCCGGGCTGCATTGGCCAAATTGATGGCTGACGCTCCTGACGTTATGCTGTTGGATGAACCCACCAACCACCTGGACATTGAAGCCATCGCTTGGCTGGAACGAACCTTATCCACGACCCGCAATGCGTTTGTTTTGATTTCCCACGACAGGGCTTTTTTGACGGCCCTAACGAAGGCCACCCTTTGGATCGACCGTGGTCAGGTGCGCCGCCAAGATCAGGGATTTGCGGCCTTTGAGTCCTGGCGTGATACCGCCTGGGCGGAAGAAGATTTGAACCGCCACAAATTGGATCGCAAAATCAAAGCTGAGGCCCGTTGGGCGGTGGAAGGTATTTCCGCCAGACGCAAACGTAACCAAGGCCGGGTCCGGGCCCTGCAGGAATTGCGCGCAGAACGGTCCAGCATGATTAAGCGCCAGTCAACGGCGGCCATGGCGTTCGATTCTGGGGAAAAGTCCGGAAAGAAGGTGGTGGAGGCCAAGGGAATCGCCAAGTCATTTGGCGACAACACAGTTCTTCGCCCCTTGGATATCACCATTCAGCGCGGCGACCGCGTTGCTTTTGTTGGGCCCAACGGCGTTGGGAAAACTACGCTGATTAAAATGCTGTTGGGGGATGAACAGCCCACGGAAGGCACCATTAAACGCGGGACCAATTTGAAAGTTGCGGTGTTTGACCAAACACGCGCGCAATTGGACCCAGATCGCACGCTTTGGGAAAGTCTGGCCAATGATCCTTCTATGGCGGTGTCGGGACGCAGCGACCAAATCATGGTCCGCGGCACCCCCAAACATGTGGTGGGCTACCTGAAGGAGTTCCTGTTTTCTGAGCTGCAAACCCGCGCGCCCGTGCGGTCTTTGTCTGGTGGTGAAAAGGCCCGGCTGTTGTTGGCAAAGTTGATGGCTCAAGAAAGTAATTTCTTAGTTTTGGACGAACCCACTAACGACTTGGACATCGAAACCTTGGATCTGTTGCAAGACATCTTGGGGGATTACGACGGCACCGTTCTTTTGGTCAGCCACGACCGGGACTTTATTGACCGCGTGGCCACCACAACCGTGACACTGGAACCAGGCGGGCGGGCCACCGTTTATGCGGGCGGATGGGCCGATATGCTGGCCCAGGGCGGCATGGCATCTTCGTTTCAAGAAACGACGGCCAAGCCCAAAAGCAAATCGGCACCACCGGCCGCCAAAAAAGAAACTTCGCAAAAGTCCGGGCTGTCCTTCACAGAACAACACCGCCTGGAAAATTTGCCAGCCGAAATGGAACGATTGTCAGCAGAAATTGCGAAGCTGGAAGAATTGTTGGCCGATCCGAACTTGTTTACGGAAAATCCGGTTAAATTCCAAAAGGCCACCGACGCGCTGGTGGAACGTCATACCAATCTGTCTAATGCAGAAGAAGAATGGCTGGAACTGGAAGAACGGGCAGGGGGTTAAGGCAACCTGATCCCCCCATCCAAGCGGATCACGCTGCCGTTTAAGTAAGGCGCAGACAGTATAAATTTGGCCAATTCGCCGAATTCCGATGGTTTGCCTAAGCGGCCAGGGCAGACCACGTCTTTTGCCAAGGCTGTCATTACATCTTCGCCCAAGCCTTCTAACATTGGGGTGCGGAAGATGCCCGGTGCAATGGCCATGACGCGGATGCCATCGCGTGCCAAGTCACGGGCCATGGGCAAAGCCAGGCCCACGATCCCACCTTTTGATGCGGCATAGGAGGTTTGCCCTTTTTGTCCTTCAAAGGCTGCAACAGACGCTGTGTTGATAATTGCACCGCGCAAGCCATCCTCATCAGGTTCGTTTTGTGCCATGATAACAGCGGCATCACGGGCGACGTTAAAGCTGCCGATTAAGTTGATATCGATTGTGCGTTTGAAATTCGCCAAAGGCATGGGCCCGTCACGCCCCAAGGTTTTTTCCCCTGTGGCAATGCCCGCACAGTTGATGGCAGCAGTCAGGCCGTTCATCGAAGCTGCTGCCTTATCAACGGCCGCTTTGACAGACGCTTCGTCAGTGACATTCACTTCTGCAAAATACGCGCCCATGGCGGTGGCAACGTCTTGACCTGCCGTGTCGCGATCCAGGATCGTGACTTGCGCACCTGCGTCGCGCAGAACGGTTGCCGTGGCCCGCCCCAAACCAGACGCGGCCCCGGTTACCAGAACCTTTTGTTGTGAAAAATCCATCTCGCGTCTCCGATCTTGGCAGCCATTGGTGCCAAGATCATCAGGTCGCGCGCTTGGGATCAAGCAGGAAGGTGGATGTTGAACCGTTCACGGATGGCTTTGTCAGTGGCTGGGTCCAATTTGGCCGGTGTTGGTGTGGCCAACAGGGCTTGGGTGCGGGCAATGGCGCTTTGTACCAAATCAGGCTTATCATTTTCCGCCCATTCCTTGGGGGACATGCGGTTGCCAAGGGTGGGATATACGTGATCCGCCTGCATCCGGGACAAGGTTTGATCCGTGCCCAGATAGTGTCCCGTTCCGCTGAGGCAGACATCCTTAATGGTTTCCACAGCCAATGTGTCGTCGTCCACTTCAATCCCGCGCACACAGCGCAGGGCTTGGCCGATCAAATCATCCCCCAGCACCAAAGATTCGTGGCAGAAGCCCAGCAAACTGGCGTGCATGCCAGCGGCTTCATACACCATGTTCAACCCTGAAAGCCCGGTCATGACATTGGAACACATTTGTTCCCAACCCGCTTGCATATCAATGTTTTTGGAATCGGATGCCCCGGCGGCGGCCCCACCAGGGATGCCGTAAAACTGGTGCATTTGCGCGCAACCCGAAGACAACAAGGCCTGTTCCCCTGATCCCACACACATGGCCCCAGTGCGCAAATCCAACCCAAACGGCCACGTGCCAAAGATGGCCGGGTGGCCTGGTTTCACGGCGTTCACGTAAACCACGCCTGCCAAACATTCGGCGGTGGCTTGCACAATGGCACCCGCAACGGTGGACGGTGCGGTTGCCCCAGCCATGCCCGCGGACAGCAGCAAAACGGGCATTCCGCCCTTGATGCAGGCTTCCATAACTTCGCAGGCTTCTGTGGCGAATTTCATGGGCGGTACAACAAAACAGTTCGAGTTGGACACAAATGGCCGTGCGCGCCAAGCGTCTTCGCCGCCTGCCATCATATGCAGCATTTCTAAGGCATCAGGCACAAAGGCGGGTTCTGTAAATGAAACGCCGATGTGCTTTTTGGTCCCGGTAACGCAGGCGTAAATCGTGTTCAGGTCCATTTCCAAATTGTCAGGAATATCACGGCACACCATGGGGCGTTGCAAGAAATGCACGTTATCCAGATGCTGCACCAAATGGGCGGCTTGGTGCAAATCCAAGACCGTGCTTTCACGGTATTCGTTTGTTTCGATATCCACCATGTGCACGGCGGCACCCGCGGTGCCATAATGCACGTTGGTGCCAGCCAAGTGCATGTCAAAGGCCGGGTCGCGGCCCAACAACGTGATTCCCTTGGCGGCCTTGGCCAACGCATCTTCCACCACGGACCGCGGGAACCGAAGGCGCCCATCATCGCCCAAAATACACCCAGCTTTGGTCAAATATTCAACGCCGCTTGGTGGCGCGTCTGCCATGCCCACTTCCCAAAGAATTTGAAGCGCGGCTTCATGGATGCGCAAGATATCTGCATCAGACAGTGCTTTGAATTTGCCACCGGGCATCCCGGCTTTCACGGGTTGCAGGTGCGCTTCAAGTTTAGCTTCACGTTTTGCACGACGGGCGTTGCGGCCACCGGCACGGCGAGGGGAAATATCGTTCATAGGTTCTGATCCTGGTGTTTGCGTTTAAAAAAGAAGGTTAGATCTTTTCCAAAGGTCGTCCCCGGGCCGCACGTCCCCGACGCGCCCCAATTGTGCGTCCCACCAGGGCGTGACGCCAACGATTATCGGACCATGAATACTTCATGGCGACAGAATAAATTGAGATTCGCGGCAGTCTTGCCTGTTTCCGACCTAAGTCACGTGTCGTTTTGCGAACGTGCACAGGCGGGTGAACGCATCAACAAAGGCGTCATCGTTCACCGTCAATGCAACGCGAATGTGCCCTGCGGCGGCTTGCCCAAAACTTTCCCCGGGCATAACGGCGATATGTTCTGCGTCCAACAACGCGTTGGCAAAGCCTTCCCCCGAAAGACCCGTCGCGCGGATATCAAGCATTTGGTACATGGCCCCAGAATTTGGAACAGCGCGCACCACGTTTTGGCCCGCAATGATGTGCGCCGCCAAATCCCTGCGGCGCTTGAAAGGGGCCCCCACTTCGTCTTCCAACCAAGCCCCTTGGTCCAAGGCAAATTCGGCCGCATCTTGGATGTATCCCGGGACCCCGTATGTGGTGTGCGTGGCCAAATTGATCAGCGCTGCAATGGTTTCTTCGGGGCCGCAAACCCAGCCAACCCGGCTGCCGGTCATGGCGTGGCTTTTTGACATGGACCCCACCACCAAAGTGCGGTCGGCCATGCCGGGCAGGGCGCGGGTGCTGATGTGGGTGCGGTCCCAA
>JAHDCP010000086.1 GCA_020629775.1 Planktomarina sp. | reverse complement strand
TTGTTTGCCCGTTTTTACATGGTTGCGGCGACACGGCCGTGCGGCGCACGACGGGCGGCAGATACGGGATACTTTTGGAACTGGCAAGTCGTTAACCTTTGCCGAAAACCAGCTGCACAACCCGTACACAATCTTTGCACCGCGCGTGCGCTGGGGGCTTGTTAACCTTTGGCGTTAACTTTTTGCCCCAATCCCCACAGCAGAACTGTCGCTAATACGAACAGGGCCACAACAACCAAGAACAAGCCTGTCAATCCATAACCGCTGACCAAGGCCAACATGATGGGCGTGCCGATCAAATTCCCCAAGTTCCCGGTTTGCGCCATGATGCCAAAGCCAAGGGCGCGGGCGCCTTCTGTTTGGTTGATTTGGGAAACGGCTGCGAACACCCCGCCTTGGATCAATCCCAAGACCATAAAGATCAAAAGCGCGCGCATGACCAAAGGCAAAGATGCGCCCACAAGGATGACAATCGCCGTAAGGGCAAAGGCTGACAAAACAACCGTGGTGGCGGGTATTTTGCGTAAGATGAAAGGCAGCACCATCAAAGATGTGACAATCCCGATCAACGACATGACCGTGCCCGCCAAGCCCCGATCCTGGGCGGGCAATTGTTCTGGCACCACCGTCAACAATGCCAAAAACGTAAAGGTGTAAAACAACCAAGCCACACCGGGCCAAAGTACTGACGGGCGTTGGTATGCCGAGATCGTTTGGGTCACCAGTTCGGAAAGTGATGTGTTGGGCGGCGGGGTGTTCAGTTTGGGCAGAATGAGAGCCAATGCCCCAGCCAAGACCAACATCGCCCCGCCATGTATTTGGAAGAAGGCAGCAATCCCGAAGTCTGCAATGAAGGGTGTTCCGAACCATGCGACAAGCGCAAAGGCCACGGCAAAGAACGAAGACCACAGTGCCATGGCAGTGCCCCGCCATGTGTCATTTGCTGTTTGGGCAATCAGCGTTGGTGCGGCCACCACAAGACCCAAATGGGAAATGCCTTCCAAAACGCGGGTTGCGGCCAAAACGCCGAAGCTTGGAAATGTGCTTTGCGCCAACGATAAAACGCCCCCCACCACCAAGCTGCCAAGAATAACCCGGTGCATGCCAATGTTCGTGGCCACTAACCCAACCACAACCCCAAAGATTGCCCCCAGTAAACTGACGAGGGTCAGCAACCAGCCAACATTGTCTCCCATACTTGGGTACAGGGCGCGAAATTCCGCAAACGGTACGGCAATTTTGCCAAATTGCACGCCGGCCGTCAGGCCAGCGGCCCAAAGGACGAAAATCAAAACAGGGATGGGGGCACGGATCATACACCAGCCCTAGGGGGTTACGGCGATAACTTCCATTGCAAAACTGTGTTTCTCCGGCCATGCTGCGTTGCAGAAATCGAGGGATGTGTCATGGGTGAATTGATCGGGAAAACAGCAGTGGTCACCGGCGGGACCAGCGGCATTGGATTGGGTGTGGCCCAAGCGCTGGGCACAGCAGGTGCGCGGGTTGTGGTGAATGGTTTTGGAACTGACGATCAAATTGCCGCAGCTTTGAAATCCATTTCCCCTGACGCCACCCATGCCGACGCTGATTTGCGGAACCCCGAGGCGATTGCAACCATGTTCGCGGGCATCGGAACCGTGGACATTTTGGTGAACAATGCTGGTATCCAACATGTAGCCCGGGTCGAAGATTTTACGTCGGAAAAATGGGATGCTGTGATTGCAGTGAATTTGTCTGCAGCGTTTCACACAACAGCGGCGGTTTTGCCGGGCATGCAAAAGAACGGCTGGGGCCGGATCATCAACATTGCGTCGGCCCATGGGTTGGTGGGGTCCCCTTTGAAATCCGCGTATGTCGCTGCCAAGCATGGGATCAATGGGTTGACCAAGGTCACTGCCTTGGAAAATGCCGAAGCTGACATAACCTGCAACGCGATTTGCCCGGGTTGGGTTTTGACCCCATTGGTTCAAGCCCAAATTGATGCGCGCGCTGCTGAAAATGGGCAAACCAATGAACAGGCCACCAAGGCGCTGTTGTCTGAAAAACAACCTAGCCTGCGGTTTACCACGCCAGAAGATATCGCCGGCGCGGTGACCTTTTTACTGTCTGGGTCTGCGGGAAACATGACTGGCACAACGCTGACCTTGGATGGCGGTTGGACCGCGCAATAACAGCCTTCAGCGCAGCGTTACTTCGAAATCTGCACCTTCACCATGCACGGAATCGCGTGGGCGAATAAGCACAGCTTTGGTTTGGCGGGGGACAGGCACCGTTAAACTGCGGGTGAATGGTTGTTCGGTCACATGCGGGTGGTGCAACGTGCGATACCCCAGTTCTGCGCCGTCCAAAGTGTAAACGCCCCAGCCGTCCGCATAATGATCCCATCCTTCGTCAGCGTGGCGCAATGTTACGTTAAATCGCACGGAATTCCCGGTTCTGCTGGCTGTCACATGTTCCACTACAACAGCATCTGCCCAAGCCCCAAACGGGGTAAGAATAGAAACCAACAAAGCCAATACGCGCATTTTATATCCCCACAAAAGAAAGGCGGACCTAAGCCCGCCTTAAACATTATTTTGATCTCAAGACGCCGGTACATTGCGAAGGCAATGTTGCCATAGTGATGGCCTTCTTCTTGGGCCGCGGCTTGGCATCTGGGTCTGGCGGTGGGGGATTCAAAATCCGATCCACCCATCCAAGGGCCGCATCGCACCCATCGCCGGGCGGCGGCGGTGCCTGGTTTTTACAATTCCTAGCATTGGCTGGGCACTTCAAACGTACGTGGAAGTGGTAATGGTGACCCCACCATGGACGAATTTTGTTCAGCCAAGACCTGTCGCCTGTGGCTTCGTTACACATGCGAACTTTGGCCCCAGGGAACACAAAGATGCGCGCCACGCGGCTGTCACTGGCGGCCATTTTCAACACTTGCATGTGTTGATCTGTCCAGTTGTCGTTGGTGTATGCTCCGGCGGACCGTCGCAAGGATATGGATGATAACCGTTCGCGTTCGCCCGGGGACAAATCCAACCGTTTGGGGTTCAGCATCCAGATGTCAGCGTCCATACCGATTTGGTGGCTGGCGTGGCCTGTCAACATTGGGCCGCCACGGGGTTGGGAAATATCCCCAACGTACAGCCCTTCCCAATCGGGCAGACGCGCCACTTTGCGGGATAAGTCTTTGATGTAATCAATCGTTTCGGGGTGGCCCCAGTTGCGGTTGCGCGACAGGCGCATGGCCTGCCAGGTGGGCCCAGTTTCGGGTAATTGTTCCGCGCCTGCGACACAGCCCCTGGCGTAACCGCCGTGGGGCATGGGCCGTTGATCGGATGCCGTTTTCTTGGCCCCGAAGAATTCCTTCGCCGGGGTAATGTTGTCACGTGATTGCGCCTTAGCTTGTTGTTTGTCCCCGCCGCAGGCGGCAAGGGCCAATATTATGGCGCAGGAATAGAGGATTTTGACCATTCTGCTCGATCTCCGTCAGGGTGTACCCATCGTAGAAGAATCATACCGATAATGAACAATCCGACAACAGGGGAAAAACCCAGACGGGCGTCATTGAAAAGATATGTGAACAAACCGATCAAAGCAGGCGCCAAAAATGCTGTCGCCTTCCCGGATAAGGCGAACAAACCAAATGCTTCTGTCGGACGTGCAGGATGGGTGTGACGCACCATCATCGAACGGCTGGCAGCATAAATGCCCCCACCTGCACCACCGATACACGCCCCACAGATCATGAAGATGATATCTGGCAAGCCGGATCCTTCAGGCAAAGGAATGCCCCAGAAACTGGTGCGGGACATGCCGATGATGACCAAGCTGACCAAAATCAAAACCCAAATGTGAAAGTTAATCACGGGGCGTGGGCCAAGGCGGCTATCGAAACGACCAGAAACTTGCGTCGCCACGGCGGCGGTGATGATAGAAATCACCCCGAAGATGCCCAACATAGTGATGGACCACCCCAATACCAACGCGGCGTAAACCCCGCCGAATGCATACAACCCGTTCAAAGCATCACGGTAAAACATGGATGAAATCAGGAAAGAGAACAGGCTGGGCCGGTCTTTCACGTTCACCAGAGATGTTTTTAAATCCCCCATGGCTTGACCAATTCCGCCTTGGCGGTTCGGAGTTTTGCTTTCGCGAACCCACAGGAAATACGGCACCATAAAGATGATGAACCAAATCGTGATAAATGGCCCGACTGCGCGGGTGCCTTCGCGTGCTTCGGAATCCAGCAGCCCCAATCCAGGGGCCAACCCGGCCATTGTGTTGCCGCCAGCTTCTGATTCCACGAACAGTGCAAACATAATCAAGAAAGCAACAAATCCGCCCCAATATCCGATAGAAGCACCGCTGCCGGAAATTTTGCCCACTTCATCGTCATTGCCCAGGCCAGGCAATTGCGCGTTCACAAAGATCAACATGAATTCAGCAGCAATGAACCCGATCGAAAAAATGATCAGTCCGAACCACAAAGCAGATCCGTCAGGCAGCATGAACCACAACATCCAGCTGCACACAGCGTAAATGACTGCAAACAACCAAACCCAAGGCATGCGCCGCCCGGTACTGTCGGCATAAGCCCCCAAGATTACCCCAGCAAAAGCGATGAACAATCCCGCTGCGGCTTGGCCCCAGGACCACATGGTTTGCGCTTGGGCATTCGCAGTTTCGGGGTCAATGCCGCCGGACATGAAGTGCTGGGCGGCGGACACAGCAAAATATGGTCCAAAAATAAACGTAAGGCCCAGGGTGTAAAACGGCTGGGTGGCCCAGTCGAACATCATCCATCCCCAGACGCGTTTCTTCAGGCTGACGCCTTCTACCATTGAATCGGACATATTTCCCCCCAGGGTCTTATTTTTGGGGTGACCTTGGGTCAGGCGGGATTCAAAAGCAAGAATTACCCGGGGGCAGCGCTTATTCGGCGGCAGTCATCGGTGGCCAAGGGCGTTCTTTATCTGCTTCAATCCACGCTTTGACCCAGCTGGGCAAAGGATTGGTTTCAATGTCCATTCCCAATGCGGCCATGACTTGTGTCGGGGGGACAATCCCATCGCGGTTGGTCACGGCACTGCGGTACAAAATGTGCCCCGCGCATTCGCCGGATTTTTTCCAAATGGATTGTTCCAAATATACAAATTTATCGTCCCACCCCATGGCACGGCTTTTCATGGTGAAAGCTTCGAACATGCGGATGCGGCGGCGGTACCGGACGGAACAGCCAGCCATGGTCAGGCCCCATTTGTTTTTGCGCAGGGCTTGGATCAAACCCACCCGTTTGGCCAAGGGCAAGCGGCCCATGTCATACATCGTCAATGTGCGTCCATTGTTCAGCTCCCACCACAGATCAATGTCTTGCGGCAGGCAGTAATGGCGGCTTTCATGGGTGGCCGTTGGTGCCAGCGTTGGATCGTTGCGGTGTTTGAAAAATTGCCAAGTCAGGCGAATGAATGGGTACATGGGGTGTCTCTCCTGGATCACAACTTGGGTTAGTTGACGGGCACGTCAACCATGACCCTGCGGAACGGGCTTGCGGGATTGGCTGGGCGTGCCTAACTATCCCCCAGCGACGGAGGATATGATGGACGCTTTGATCGACATTCTGCTTATGGCCACGGGGATCGTGAAGATGTTCATCTTCGCGCATTTTATCATGAGTTGGCTGATCTCGTTTGGGGTGTTGAATGTATATCAACCCATCGTCGGGCAAATTTGGAACGCGCTGCAAACCTTGTTAGAACCGATTTACGGCCCGCTGCGCCGTATCATGCCAAACCTGGGCGGGCTTGATTTGTCTCCGTTGGTGGCGTTGTTTGCAATCTTTGCCATCGAACGTATCTTAATCGGGCTTTAACCCAGACCCCATGTCGTGCCACTTGGGCGACATGGATCTGAAGCACACCCTGCAAACCGTTTTTGGATTTGATGACTTTCGCCCTGGTCAGGGCGAGGTGGTGGATGCCGTGACCGCTGGCCAAAATGTGCTGGCCATCATGCCCACAGGTGGCGGTAAATCCCTGTGTTACCAACTGCCTGCGCTGATGCGTGACGGGGTAACGGTGGTTATTTCGCCACTGATCGCGTTGATGCGTGATCAAGTGCGCGCCTTGCAAGCGGCGGGTGTGTCCGCAGGGGCGCTGACGTCCGGCAATACCGAAGAAGAAACTGATGCCGTTTGGGATGCCCTTCATTCTGGGCAACTAAAGCTTTTGTACATGGCGCCGGAACGCCTTGCGGCCGGGTCCGCGCTGGGCATGTTGCACAAAATTAATGTAAGCCTAATCGCGGTGGACGAAGCGCATTGTGTGTCACATTGGGGACATGATTTCAGGCCGGATTATTTGCGCATTGGTGAATTGCGCCGGGCGCTTAACGTACCTTTGGCTGCGTTCACTGCCACCGCTGATGAAGAAACCCGCACAGAAATCGTGGCCAAATTGTTTGATGGCCAAGCGCCACAATCGTTCCTGCGGGGGTTCAATCGCCCTAACTTGAACCTGGCCTTCGCCGCCAAAAACCAACCCCGCCAACAGATTTTGAATTTCGCCGCGGCCCGCAAAGGCCAGGCTGGCATTGTGTACTGCGGAACGCGCGCGAAGACCGAAACCCTGGCCAAAGCCATGGCGGACGCAGGCCATTCTGCATGTTATTATCATGGCGGCATGGACCCGGAAGACCGCCGCATCGTGGAACGCCGTTTTCAAATTGAAGATGGGTTGATCGTAGTGGCAACGGTGGCGTTTGGCATGGGGGTGGATAAACCCGATGTGCGCTGGGTGGCCCACGCGGATTTACCCAAATCCATTGAAGCCTATTATCAAGAAATCGGGCGTGCGGGCCGGGACGGTGCTCCCGCCGATACCCTGACCCTGTTTGGCCCCGACGACATTCGCCTGCGCAGGTCCCAGATTGATGAAGGCATGGCGCCCGCGGACCGCAAAATGGCGGATCACGCACGACTAAATGCGTTGCTGGGGTTGGCGGAAGCGTTGAAATGCCGTCGCGAAACCCTGTTGGCGTATTTCGATGAACACGGGGTGGACTGCGGCACCTGTGATCTGTGTGAAACCCCACCTGAAACGTTCGATGCCACCACACCTGTGCGAATGGCGTTATCGGCCGCCTTGCGCACAGGTGAATGGTTCGGGTCGGGCCACTTGATTGATATTTTGCTGGGCACCGAAACTGACAAAGTCAAAGCGCGCGCCCACAATGAATTGCCCACCTTTGGCATTGGCAAAGATTTGTCCCGCCCCGAATGGCAAGCCGTGTTCCGCCAGATGATGGGACGGGATTTGATGCGCCCTGATCCTGAACGCCATGGTGCCCTGCGTATGACTGAAAACGCCAGGCCGCTGCTGAAGGGTGAAGCGCAAATTACTTTGCGTAAAGACACCATCAAAACATCTGCCCGACGTCCCGCAGTCAAAGCCTTGGTAAAAGATGAAGACGCACCACTGTTGTCGGCACTTAAGGCCAAGCGCCGCGCCTTGGCGGAAACCCAACGCGTTCCGGCTTACATCATTTTCAATGACAAAACCCTGATTGAAATGGCCGAAGCGCGCCCGAACAGCCTGGATGCCATGGCGCGGGTGTCCGGTGTGGGGGCCAAGAAGTTGGAAAGTTATGGCACAGCATTTTTAGAAGTGATTGCCGGCGCCCAAGACAAAGTGCATCCCACCCGCCGTAAGTTGGCGCTGACCGATGCAGGGGCGATTTACGATGCGTTGCTGGCCGCGCAGTTGGATTTGCAACGCGGGGCCCTGGGCACCGAAAAACCGCTGACATGTTCCAAGGCCACCTTACGCAACCTTTCGCAGATGCGCCCGCGCACGGCAGATGAATTGGCCCGTGTTCCCGGTATGGATGATGCCCGTGTGGATCGGTTTGGCGATGCATTTTTGAAAGTGATTTTGGGAGTTTGAACCCAGATCGTTGCACCCGAATTGGAATGCGCTATTTGTGGTTCGATAATGAAAAGGACCCGCCATGCTTATCTGCATTTCGCCCGCCAAAAAGTTGGATTGGTCCCCTGTGGACCGCAACGACCTGACCACCCCTGATTTTGGTGCAGATGCCTTAAGCTTGGCGAAAACGGCGCGTGGTCTGACGGTGAAGGGCCTGCAAGACTTGATGCACATCAGCCCGGACTTGGCCAAGCTGAACCGGGACCGGTTCAAGGCGTACACTGAAACGCCCAACGGCGATGCACTGCGCCCAGCCGCGCTGGCCTTTGCGGGAGATACGTACCAAGGGTTGGAAGCTTGCAGCTTCAGCGACGACGATATGCGATACGCCCAAGACCGGTTGCGTATTTTGTCCGGCCTTTATGGTGTGCTGCGGCCATTGGACCAGATCCAAGCGTATCGTTTGGAAATGGGCAGCCGCCTTAAAACCCGCCGTGGTAAATCCCTTTACGATTACTGGGGGTCGCAGATTGCAAAATCTTTGAATGCCCAAGCCGCAGACCAAGGCACAGACTTTTTGGTAAATTGCGCCAGCCAAGAATACTTTGGGGCGGTGGATTGCAAAGCGTTAAACATTCAAGTGATCACACCTCAATTCTTGGAAGTGAAGGACGGCACGGCCAAAACAGTGTCTTTCTTTGCCAAAAAAGCCCGCGGGGCCATGGCACGCTTTATGGTGCAAAATCGGATTGAAGACCCAGCTGGTTTGCAGGATTTTGATTTGGGCGGTTATGCCTTCCAGGCAGATCAATCCACGCCAGACAGCCCGGTGTTCAGCCGCCCTTATGCGGGCCCTGCCAAAAAGAAATAGTCTGGCCCAGCGACATTTCGTTCCAATTGAACCCGCAACGATTCCCCTTTAGGTATGGGGTATCCGGAACATTGTCAGGACGGCCACCGCCCATGAGCCTTGAACAGTTTTTTCAAAACGCCTTGGATCAATTGAAATCTGAGGGCAATTATCGGTACTTTGCCGAATTGGAACGGGCAGCCGGATCGTTCCCGACGGCGACGAAGCATGATGCAGACGGCACCCGCGATGTTACCGTTTGGTGTTCCAATGATTATTTGGGCATGGGCCAACACCCAACCGTGATCAACGCCATGAAAGACGGCGTGGACCGGTGCGGCACAGGCGCAGGGGGCACCCGCAACATCAGTGGCACCAACCACGATCACCTGTTGTTGGAAGCAGAACTGGCCGACTTGCATGGCAAAGACGCGGCATTGTTGTTCACGTCAGGCTATGTGTCCAACTGGACGACGCTGGGCACGTTGGGCGCGAAAATCCCCAATGTCGTAATCTTGTCGGACGCGGGCAACCACGCGTCCATGATCGAAGGTATTCGCCACGCCAAGTGCGACCGCATGATCTGGAACCACAACGATGTGGATGATCTGGACGCCAAATTGGCCGCGTGCGGCGATCGTCCCAAGATCGTGGCGTTCGAAAGCATCTATTCCATGGACGGGGACATTGCCCCGATTGAGGCGATTCTGGACGTGTGCGAAAAGCACGGCGCTATGAGTTACATCGACGAAGTGCACGCCGTGGGCATGTACGGTCCGCGCGGGGGCGGGGTGTCCGAACAGTTGGGCTTGGCCCATCGGGTTGACTTGATCGAAGGCACATTGGGCAAAGCGTTCGGGTGCGTGGGCGGTTACATCACTGGGTCCCATGCATTGTGCGATTTTATCCGGTCGTTTGGGTCGGGTTTCATATTTACCACCGCATTGCCCCCCGCCGTGGCGGCCGCCGCGCGGGCATCCATTCGGCATTTGAAAGACAGCGGCGTTGAACGCACAGGGCAGAAAGCCCAAGTCGCCAAACTGCGCGCGGCGCTGGATCAAGCGGGCATTCCGCACATGGCCAACGACAGCCACATCGTGCCCGTGATGATCAAGGACCCGGTCAAATGCCGGATGATTTCTGAATACCTGATGGATCAGTATGGAATTTACGTCCAACCCATCAATTACCCCACCGTGCCCAAAGGCACCGAACGCCTGCGCTTTACCCCAACGCCGCTGCATTCGGATGCCGATATTGCGCACCTTGTGGGCGCGTTGAGTGCGTTGTGGAGTCAATGCGCGTTAAGCCGGGCGGTGGCTTGACGGATGGTGAGGGCAATAACCCTTGTTAGAGCCTGAATTACCGCCGGGTGTTGGTCGCCATGAAGGCCGCGAATTTGATCTGATGCGGGCAGGGCAAAAAGACGTTGCCCTGTTTATTGAACTAAAGCCTGATGGTTTGGACCAGGCTTTGGCAGATGGCTTTCTTCTGTTGGAATTTGAGAAGCAATGGGCAGACGGACCCATCATTTCCTTTTGGATTGTGTATCGCGCGGGTCACGCGGCCAAGGCAAGCCGCCTGCAAGCTTTGGTCTTGGCCCCATCCCGTGGGTTTTATCCATCGACTGAACATGAAATCGGCAAAATTCTAGGATACACCAAGGATGAAGTGAACGCGTTTCTAGCGCATGTCGGATCGTAGGGTGCGTGGTTTCCCACGCACCACCATTATCAAATTCGCGCAATCGCCACAGCGATCCCCTGACCCCCACCAATACACATGGTTGCCAGGCCCTTTGACCCGCCAGTCCGCTCCAACTCATACATCAGTTTGGTCATGATGATCGCCCCCGTGGCGCCCACGGGGTGACCCAGGGCGATGGCGCCGCCGTTGGGGTTCACGATTGACGGGTCCAGACCAAGGCCGCGGTTTACGGCGACGGCTTGCGCGGCGAAGGCTTCGTTCGATTCCACCACGTCGAAATCGTCTGCTTTCAACCCGGTTTTGGCCAACAGATTTTCCACAGCGGGCACGGGGCCGATGCCCATGACTTGGGGGCGCACGCCGGCGTGGCCGTATCCGATGACGCGGAATTTCGGGTCTAACCCTGCCTTTTCCGCCGCGTCTGCCCGGGCCAGCACCACCGCGGCGGCCCCGTCGTTGATGCCGGATGCGTTGCCAGCGGTGACTGTGCCGTCTTTTTGGAACACCGTCCGCAGACC
>JAHDCP010000085.1:8676-11066 GCA_020629775.1 Planktomarina sp. | reverse complement strand
ACTTTGTCGAAGTCGATTTCCGGGAACACGATGTGTTCTTTCAAACCCATGGCATAGTTGCCGCGGCCGTCAAAAGACTTGCCCGACACGCCGCGGAAGTCGCGGATACGTGGCATGGCGATCGTGATCAGACGATCCAAGAATTCGTACATCTGGTCGCCGCGCAGGGTAACTTTGGTGCCCAAAGGCATGCCGTCACGGACACGGAACGTCGCGATGGAATTTTTGGCTTTGGTGATCACCGCCTGTTGACCCGCGATCAGCGTCAAAGCTTCCTGCGCGTACTTGGCTTTTTTGGTGTCTTTCACCGCTTCGCCGATGCCCATGTTCAGAACAATTTTGTCCAAACGCGGGATCATCATGTCGTTCTTGTAACCGAACTCTTCTTTCATGGCCGGTTTTACGGTTTCACGAAACAGGGTTTTCAAACGCGGGGTGTAATTTGCAGTGTCCAACATCAGACGGCCTCCCCCGTTGTCTTGGCGAAGCGCACTTTCTTGCCGTCTTCCATACGGAAGCCAACGCGCGTGGCTTTGCCTTTGCTGTCCAGCAGCGCCAGGTTCGACAATTGGATCGGCATCGCTTGCGGGATGCGGCCCCCTTGGCTGGCTTGGGACTGTTTGGTGTGGCGGATGGCCATGTTGACGCCTTCGACGATGGCTTTGCCAGCCTTGGGATCGACAGAGGTGATGGTCCCCTCTTTGCCCTTGTCCTTGCCGGTCAACACGACAACCTTGTCGTCTTTTTTCAACTTCGCAGCCATGTCACAGCACCTCCGGTGCCAAGGACACGATCTTCATCATGCCTTTGCCGCGCAGTTCGCGCACGACTGGGCCAAAGATACGTGTGCCCATGGGCTCACCTGCGTTGTTCAGGATGACGGCAGCGTTGCGGTCAAACCGAATGGCGGTGCCGTCGTCACGACGGACTTCTTTGGCGGTGCGAACGACGACGGCCTTGCGCACGTCACCTTTCTTCACACGGCCCCGTGGGATCGCCTCTTTCACGGATACAACGATAATGTCACCGACACTTGCGTATTTCCGCTTGGAGCCGCCCAGAACCTTGATGCATTGGACACGGCGCGCGCCGCTGTTGTCCGCAACATCCAGATTGGTCTGCATCTGGATCATAGTTTTACTCCGACCTTAAGGGGATATACCCCCTGGGTTTCGTTGACTTGGCGGATCATCCGCCAAATGGCTTAGCTGGCAATCACTTCCCAGCGTTTCGTTTTCGACTTCGGCGCGCATTCTTGAATGCGAACGCTGTCACCGACGTTGAATGAGTTATTTTCGTCGTGGGCCCGGTACTTCTTGGACTTCCGAACAGTCTTTTGCAGCAATGGGTGCTTAAAACGACGTTCTACGGAAACCGTTACGGTTTGGGCGTTTTGGTTCGAGGTCACAACACCAGTCAGGATACGCTTTGGCATGGGTTTACTCCTCGGATGCGGCGGCTGCCGCTTTTTCGTTCAAGATTGTCTTCACACGGGCCGCGTTGCGGCGTGCCGCACGGATGCCCGATGTGCTTTCCAATGCGCCTGTCGCTTGCTGGAAGCGCAGGTTGAAGGATTCTTTTTTCAGGTTTTTTAGCTCTTCTTTAAGCTCGTCAGGGGATTTCCCCCGCAAATCAGCGGCGTTCATGCCTTATTCCTTTCAACATCACGGGCGGGCTTGGGTGGTATTTGGCAATACCCAGTCACCCCGAATCCCCGTGGAGGGTTCAGATTGGCTGCGTATAGGGGGGGATGATGCGTGGGGCAAGGGGTTTTGTATGTATCATTTGAAGGCGTTTGCAGCCAAGCCAATTAGTAATGGTTCGAAAACCCAATCCGGCTTAAAAATCATTCCTACGCCAATTAGTGCAGCAAGCACTGTAAAGCGCCAATGCTTATGAACGCAGAGTATTAGGCCACCAAAACGGCTGTGTACCTGGTGAACCCCATGTTTCGAAGCAATTTCAACTTCGGTGTGATTTGTCTTCTTCATTTCGGCCTCGCAACACTGAATCCATTTATTGGTGCAATTCTACTGAAAATTGCGCCGTCGTGCTAAAAGACACATCAGGCGGCAGTTCCCTTGCACCAAGGATAACCCAACATGTGCAATTATTTTGTAGGGGTAGAAATTTTGCAGTAAAAGGAATGCCGATCCCGGAGGCATCGGAACGCACCCGACCCTCCCCCAGGATCGGGCGCGATGGGACTTTGACTTATGAATGGCCCCCGATCATTTCCCCGTGACAATCCGTCGGTTTTGAATATCCAATGAGCTCACTCAATGAAGGGGGATAGTAATGTCTATTTTGAAACGTGGAATGAAGGGCGCGCCTGTGCGCCGGATGCAAGAAAAGCTGGGCGTTGGCGCAGACGGGGATTTCGGTCCTGG
>JAHDCP010000085.1:0-8576 GCA_020629775.1 Planktomarina sp. | reverse complement strand
TTTGAAGGCGACCCCATGCCTGCACTGGATGGCACCGAAGTTGTCCAAGGCGGCGGTGAAGAAGTGACCGTTGAACCCAAGAAATCCCTTTGGGGCCGGGTCAAGGGCTGGTTCTAAACGACATTTTCAGCAAAGTGCCCTGCCCCTGGTGGGGCACTTTCAACTGAAAACTGGACAGCCCAGTGTTCTACGCAAGGCTGCAATCAATTCATCTAACGTTTCGGCCCCAGCATATTCCCCACCTGTTTCATCTGCCAAACACCGGGCCGCACTGTCGGTGGCGAAGAAATCATTGGGGTCCAGACTTTGATGTTCGAAGAATGCGCCTCGCACTTTGAAGCCGATCACATGCACGTGGATTTTGCCCTGGGCCGCCAGCGCCCGGGCCAAACCGCACGGATCCCCGCCACAGGTTTCTTGCCCATCCGTCACCAAAACCACCGTGCCGCCCACAGGTCCCAGGGCATTGGCGGCGACTTGAACTGCGTCTGTCAATGGTGTGCTGCCGTCGGGGGACAGGTTGTTAACCGCATCCACAACTGCTGGCCCGGCATTTGGAATGGGGGCGAAGTGCAAGCGTACACCGTAACAATCCGTGGCCCCACCAGGTCCATATGTAACCAACCCCAATCGCCGGTTCTTCGCCGCTTCGGGGGCCACTTGCGCCACAGCCAGGCGGCCTTCCTCAATCTTGGGTAACCCGTTTTCATCAAAGCCGGTTTCCACCATGGACAACGACCCATCAAACACCAGCATCGCATCATCCAAACAGGCCGCTTGGCTCATGGATGGCAGGGCAAAAACGAAAGGGATCAGGGCACGCATACCGGGAAAGATAGCTGCCTTGCGGCGTTTGTCGAATGTGGATCGGTTTACCCGTTTTCGCGCAATTGGCGCATGTCTTCCTTTTGTTGCGCACGAACTGCACGCCGGGCACGCAATTTCAAGCCCCATGACACCAACAACAAGACAGCCGCCAATGCTGCAGCAATGCCAAGGGACGTAAATACGTGAACCCCCAAAACAGCCATCGTCACGAACATGGAGCCTAAACACACAATCGCAATGTATGAGCCATGCCCCACCTTATCGGACGGCAGGTTTTTGGTACGGGTTATATCTGAATCGATGTTGGACATGTCGCCCCCCTTCCTTTCAAACATAAGGATGCCCCATTTGTTTTGCAAAACGGGGCCACTTCAAAGGGTGCGCCGAATTTGGAATTTGGTGTCGCATTCAAACAAATTAGCGGGCTGGATGCCGTTTGTCGACGGGCGGGCACAGGCCCATTGCGCGACGATCTCCAAAACGCGAGGGGGATTGAACATGCAAACACTGACCCAGGACCAAATCGATGCCTTTTGGCGGGATGGTTTCATCACTGTCGAAGACGCCGTGACAGTCGAAGAACTGGCTGCCATGCGCCAGCAATTCGCCACATGGGTGGACGACAGCCGCGCGCACAATGGGCCTTTTGGGGAAACCTTGGATAAACGCGGCCGGTTTGACGTGGAACCCGGCAGTCACACGGCAGACACCCCTGCCCTGCGCCGTGTGCAATCGCCCGAAGAAGTGTCAGATGTGTTCCGTGATGTCATGCGCACCGCCCGTACCGTGGATATCGTGGCTGACTTGATTGGCCCGAACTTGAAGTTTCATCATGGCAAAGTGAATTCAAAACAACCCGGCGCGGCCACGAAAGTGAAATGGCACCAAGACTTTTGCTTTCAACCCATGACCAATGATGACCTGGTCACATGCTTGTTGTTCATCGACGATGTCACCTTGGAAAATGGTCCCCTGGAAGTGGCCCCCGGCACCCACAAGGGCCCATTGTATTCCCACTGGCATGACGGGGCGTTCACGGGGGCCGTGGCCGACAGCGTTATGGAACAGTATTGGCCAGACGTTGTGAAATGCACGGGCAAAGCCGGGTCTGTGTGTTTAATGCATTCCAGCCTGCTGCATGGATCCGCCCCCAATTTGTCAGACCAGCCCCGCACACTTTACATAACCACGTACTACGCCGAAGACGCGATTGAGCTGTCCGCAAACCATATCCCTAGCAAGCACACCCATGAACTGGTGCGTGGCGTCGAAACCGGACAGGTGCGGTGTTCCAGCTATCAAATGGAAATTCCTGAAAAGCCAAAATCAACTTCGTTCTTCGACCAACAGGCCATGGGGTAAGTCATAGATATCGGTTGCTTTGAGATCGCGGGCAGGATCAACTGCGGCAATGCAGGACTTTTCCACACAAGAAATCGCCGCAGTATTTGAAGGGTTTGACCCGGACACACGCCAACAGGCCCTGCATTTGCGCAAGCTGATATTCGCAACAGCCAAACACTTGGTAATCGGCCCAGTTTCGGAAACATTGAAATGGGGTCAGCCCAGCTATGTGCCAGGCACGCCAAAGACCGGAACAGCCGTTCGGTTGGGTTTGCCCAAAGCAGGGGGAATTGGCATGTACGTGCATTGCCAAACCAACATCTTGAACAGTTTCATTGACACCCTTCCGCGAAGCGTGGGTGTTGATGGCAATCGCGGCATATTGTTTGGCGACAAAGTGGATGATGCAGTAGCGACGGCCATGGTGCGTGCGGCATTTACCTATTACCTTTGATGGCTAATCCGAATAAACCAACCGCATGACTACACGCACCTTATTCCCGACCCACTTGTACCAAGCCGCCTTGGACCCTGCCCTTAATCAGGCCGAGCTTGAAGCATCTTGTCTGGCCATCGCCGAAGACGATGAAGCCGGCCAAGACTGGTGTGAAGAAAACCAATTCCCCGGCTACACATCCTATGCCAGTTTGACCGACCTGCCTTGGCGGTTTCCGATTTTTGCGGATGTGGTCAAAGCATTGGATATTCACGTGGCCAAATTCGCAGAAGCGCTTGCGTTTGATCTGGGGGACAGGCCACTAAAGTTGGAAGACATCTGGATCAACATCCTGCCGGAAGGCGGAATTCATACGGGGCATTTGCATCCCCATTCCGTGATATCGGGCACCACATATGTGGCCATGCCAGAAGGCACATCCGCCTTGCGCCTGGAAGATCCGCGCCACGCCATGATGATGGCCGCCCCACCACGACGAAAAGACGCGGGCGAAGAATTGCAACCCTTCGTCTACGTCAAACCCGCCGTGGGGGATGTGTTGTTGTGGGAAAGTTATCTGCGCCACGAAGTCCCTATGAATATGGCCGAAGACGACCGGATCTCAATCAGCTTTAATTACAGCTGGGGATAAGACGCATGTTCCGAATTGCAGCTGGCGCCACGCGTTACATGATCCTTCTGGCGGTTGTGGGATCTTTGTTGGCCTGTGCCACATTGCTGATTTACGGCTTTGCAGAAGCGATCCAATTGATTTGGGCCACCATCGAATCCGGGGAAGTATCGCGCAAAGGGGCCAAGGCCCTGTCGCTGGAATTCATCGAAATCATCGATCTGTTTTTGTTGGGCACAGTGTTCTTTGTGATCGCCATCGGGTTGTACGAATTGTTCATTGATGCGGACATTCCTGTACCCCCTTGGCTGACCATCAAAACCCTTGACGATTTGAAGACCAAATTGATCGGCGTCGTAATCGTGGTGCTGGCGGTGTTGTTCTTGGGCCAAGTTATGGCCTGGGACGGGGAACGTGATTTACTTGGATACGGCGTGGCCATTGCTTCGATGATTGCGGCCCTCGCGTTTTTCCTGGGTGGAAAAAAGAAATGAAGGACCTGACCGACCAGCCCTTAGAACGGCTAAACGTGGATTATGGCACGCGCCCCACCATGCCCGCCTTGCCCGGTGCCACCGATTCCCACAGACGGGCTGGTCGGCGTTTGGCGGCGATCCATCGCCACTATTTGCAAGATTTATCGCGCATTGCCCAGGTTCTGGACCGGATCAAAGCCGGCGACAGCCCGCCGGACCATTTGCGTCAGATCGTCTTGTCATTGAACATGGCACAGAATTTTGAGGCCTTCGGAAATTTGTGTGGTCAAGAATGCCGGGTTTTGAAAATGCACCATGACATCGAAGAACAATCCTTGTTCCCACAACTGGATGGTGCCGGACAAAACGCCTTGTCAGCCTTGGTGGCGCGATTGCGTGAAGAACACCATGTGGTTCATGAATTGATTGGGCGTTTGGCTGACGCAGCGCAAAAGCTTATGGCCTCACCAACTGTAGACAGCTTTGGCCAAGCGAGCGCCGTGTTCGTACAACTGCGCAGCGTGGTGGCATCCCACTTCAAATACGAAGAAACCGAATTGGAAGAAGCCCTGGGCCTTTACGCAGACCATTTCTGATCGGCGGGGCCCAACGCGCCAATTCTTTTGATCCAGTCAAACCCACCCTCAGCGTGGTGGCACTGGGGTTCGCCACCTAAGCCCCCAGCGATTCCAGAAACAATGCTGCATCTGCACTGTTCGTGCGCGCAAAAGCTGGTCGTCCATCGGTTTTTCTGCACATTATTTAATCATTTGCCACTTTCATCACCATTTTTGACCCAGATTCCTGTCCCTGCCGTCCACCTGGACGCACCTTACCCCCACGACCACTCTGCAACAGAAAATGAGCTGAACGTGAAATTTATCGTAGCAACAATCAAACCGTTCCTTTTGGAAGACGTGCGCGAAGCGCTTGTCGGGATCGGAATTCGGGGGATCATGGTCACCGAGATCAAAGGCTTTGGCGCACAATCGGGCCATACCGAGATCTATCGCGGTGCAGAATATACCGTGAACTATGTCCCAAAAATGAAACTCGAAATCGCGGCGCCCGATGACATGGTGGACCAAATCGTTTCCACCATCACGACATCCGCCCGCACCGGAAAAATCGGGGACGGCAAAGTCTTCGTAATGGATCTGCAACAAGCCGTGCGCGTGCGCACCGGCGAAACTGGCGATGACGCGCTGTAAGCCAGCGCAAGGACAGGACTGAACAATGACTAACTTGAAATCTTTTGCCCTTGCGGGTGCCTTGGTGGCACTGCCCAGCTTGGGTCTCGCACAGGAGGCCGCAGGCCCCACAAGTGCTGAATTTGTATGGATCATGAACACCCTGTTGTTCTTGATCGGTGGCTTTTTGGTTTTCTTCATGGCGGCGGGTTTTGCCATGCTGGAAGGCGGCTTGGTGCGTTCCAAGAACGTCACCATGCAGATGACCAAAAACGTGGCCCTTTTTTCATTGGCCACGCTGGCCTATTGGGCCTTCGGCTATAACTTGATGTATCCGCTGGGCACATGGTCTGTGGAAGGCGTGCTTTCGGGCGTGTTTGGCTTTGGCGTATTGGAAGCCGTGGGCATTGACCTGGCTGGCGCCGACGATGGCGAATATGCATCCACCGCATCGGACTTCTTCTTTCAGTTGATGTTCTGTGCGGCGACCGCGTCGATCGTATCAGGTGCATTGGCTGAACGCATCAAACTGTGGCCTTTCTTGATTTTCGTGGTGATCCTGACCGGCATCATTTACCCGCTGCAAGCCAGCTGGAAATGGGGCGGTGGCTTCTTGGACGCAGCGGGCTTCTTGGACTTCGCAGGGTCCACAGTTGTGCACTCTGTTGGTGGCTGGGCTGCTTTGACAGGTGCCATCATCTTGGGCCCACGGTTGGGCAAATACAAAGATGGCCGTGTGAACCCAATGCCCGGTTCGAACTTGGCGCTGGCAACTTTGGGTGTGTTCATCTTGTGGTTGGGTTGGTTCGGCTTCAACGGTGGGTCGCAATTGGCCATGGGCACAGTGGGTGACATCGCTGACGTGTCCCGCATCTTTGCGAACACCAACGCAGCAGCCGCTGCCGGTGCCATCGCCGCCCTGATCCTGACGCAGCTGATGTACAAAAAACCCGACCTGACCATGGTGCTGAACGGTGCACTGGCTGGCTTGGTATCCATCACGGCGGAACCGCTGACCCCGTCTATCGGCATGGCAACATTGATTGGTGCTGTCGGCGGTGTGATCGTGGTCTTGACCATCCCAATGCTGGACAAGCTGAAGATCGACGATGTGGTGGGTGCCATCCCAGTACACTTGTTCGCTGGCATCTGGGGCACCATCGCGGTGGTCCTGACCAACCCTGATGCCAACCTGTTCACACAGCTGTACTCCATCGCAGTGGTGGG
Source organism: Planktomarina sp. (assembly GCA_020629775.1). Taxonomy (GTDB): domain Bacteria; phylum Pseudomonadota; class Alphaproteobacteria; order Rhodobacterales; family Rhodobacteraceae; genus Planktomarina. The sequence continues at coordinate 2,444 of JAHDCP010000085.1, read as the reverse complement.
TATCTTCACGGTGATCGCATCCGCAGTGGTCTGGTTCATCCTGAAGATGACCATGGGCATCCGCGTCAGCCAAGAAGCCGAAATCACCGGCTTGGATGTCGCTGAACTGGGCATGGAAGCATACCCAGAATTTGCAAAAGGCTGACCTTAAGTCCCGGCTGTCCCCCGTCCCTTCCTTGGGGGCAGTCAACTGCGCAGTCCGGGCCTTGTCCCTCCTTCTTGGGCTGCGCACCTTCACCCCCCGCTGACCGGCGGGGGGTTTTTGTTTGCATGCTGTTCCGAAATTCGACCAGAGTCCTATATCAAGGGGTCATGGTTTTGTGGAACGCTGATCCTATGTTGAGAATCGTATTGAGTTTTGCCGTTGTCGCAGTGATGGGCTGTTCCGCCCCAAAAGGATTGCAGTCCTTTTACATCTTGGACAAAGACCAACACCAAATCCAATTGGTCCAAGTGCGCGCGCGCGGATTGGCCTTTACCCCCGAATCCAAATTGCAGGAATTGGCGCGCTTGCATTGCGTGGGTCCAGCCCAACTGACCGAAACCAGGACCCTGCCGAAGGATCGTGGCGGGCACAAAGTATACACCTACGCCTGCTTGGGATAATCACGTTCTACGCCGGTTTACGCAATTTCCACACCTGTTCGGATGGATAATCCTTGGCCCAGGCTAAAGGGATGTTGAAACTGTCGCGGGTTGTGCCCGGCGGCGCGTACAGTTCTTGGTATCCTTCAATCTGAAAGCCGACCTTTGCAAACAGGGCATGCCAATCTGCGTGGCTGCGGTTGAATTCAACGCCCCCGGGGTCAATCTCCACCTCCGTCCAATCCATACGACCCAGGATGCGGTAAGAGCTGTGAAGCTGCAGTTCGGATGGGGCGCCATTGGGGGGCACCGTAATCAGTGCCAATGGATGGCTGCCCAGGAACACCAGCCGCCCACCGGGCTTTAGAATGCGCCATGCTTCGGCCAGCCACACATCCGGATCGCACCAGATGGCCGCGCCGTATTCGGAAATGGCAATATCGAATGTCGCATCGGGCAATCCGGTCCGTTCAGCATTCCCTAAAATGAAGTCCACATCCGCTTTGTGGTGGGCAGCCAAGCGCCGCGCAGTTTCCAATTGCTGGTCAGAGATATCAAGGCCTGTCACCTGCGCACCACGCCTTGCCATCCAGCCCGCCACATACCCGGTGCCGCAGCCCAATTCGACAGCCGTCATTCCGTCCATTTCGACGGGCAACATTTGCACGTCAGACTCAGGATTATTCCAAATGCCCCATTCAGGTTCCGCCGCCCAAAGCCGTTCCCCTAGCGCTACCCAGTCCTGGGCCATCCCATTCCAATAGTCGCGGTTAATACTTGCGTGATCCATCGCACCCTCCTGCACTCAAAGCCGATCAGGATGCGCGAAAATGGGGTATTGGGTCAAGGGCCACACAATAGGCGGTAAAAAGCCCGCGCCACGGAAAAAGGGCGGACCAATGGCCCGCCCCTTCTTAACAGTGTCTGGTCACCCAAACTGGCTTACGCCAGTTCGACGTTACCAATCTTCCCGAACAACAACCCGTGTTTTCACGGGCAGTTTCATCGCTGCCAGGCGCAAAGCCTCACGCGCGATGTCGTCGTTAACGCCGTCGATTTCGAACATCACACGACCGGGTTTGATTTTGGCCGTCCAGCGATCCACAGAACCTTTACCTTTACCCATCCGAACTTCGATCGGCTTGGCAGTTACTGGCAGGTCAGGGAAAATCCGGATCCACACACGGCCTTGACGCTTCATGTGACGCGTCATGGCCCGGCGGGCGGCTTCGATTTGACGTGCGGTGATCCGCTCTGGCTCCGTTGCTTTCAGACCGTAGCTGCCGAAGTTCAGGGTGGAACCACCCTTTGCTTCGCCATGAATCCGGCCTTTGTGCATTTTACGGAATTTTGTACGCTTTGGTTGAAGCATCTTTAGTTCCTCCGACCGCCACCTGCACCGCGTGGTGCTGGGCCGTCTTGCAGTTCTTGGTGCTTACGATCCCGTGCGGCTGGATCATGTTCCATGATTTCGCCTTTGAAGATCCACACCTTGATACCGATGATGCCGTACGGCGTCATGGCTTCGGCTGTTGCATAATCGATGTCGGCACGCAGGGTGTGCAAAGGCACGCGGCCTTCGCGGTACCATTCGGTCCGCGCGATTTCGGCGCCGCCCAAACGGCCAGCAACGTTAACGCGGATGCCCAAGGCACCCATACGCATGGCGTTTTGCACCGAACGCTTCATGGCACGACGGAAAGAAACCCGGCGTTCCAATTGTTGCGCAATGCTTTCTGCAACCAGTTGACCGTCCAGTTCGGGCTTGCGAACTTCAACGATGTTCAAGTGCAGCTCGCTGTCAGTCATGTTGGCGACTTTTTTGCGCAGCGTTTCGATATCGGCGCCTTTTTTGCCGA
>JAHDCP010000007.1 GCA_020629775.1 Planktomarina sp. | reverse complement strand
AAATAGTAATCGTTCCGCTGGTGGCGTTTGATCTTGCAGGGGGGCGTTTGGGGTATGGCGGTGGATTTTATGACCGCACGTTAGAGGGTTTGCGCGAACGTGGCTCAGTTTTGGCGATTGGGTTTGCATTTGATGCGCAAGAAGCAACTGACTTGCCGTTGGAACCCACAGATCAGCCATTGGACATGATCGTTACTGACACACGCGTTCTGGAGGTGCCATCATGACCCACCATCATTCGTTCCATAGCCGTGTTCAATGGACCGGGAATACCGGACAAGGCAACGCGACCTACAAGGGGTATGATCGCACTTGGCAGGTCACGACGGATGGCAAACCGTTGATTCAATGTTCCAATGACCCGCTTTTGGGGGGGGATCCAACGCTGCACAACCCAGAAGACATGCTGATCAATGCGGTCGCTGCATGTCATATGCTGTGGTATCTACATCTGTCTTTTGACGCAGGTGTGTTGGTGACAGGATACCAAGACACGCCCGAAGGGATAGGGGAAAGCGAACCGTCGGGTGCGGGACGTTTTATTAAAGCCATTCTGCGCCCGCAAATCACGTTGGGGGCGGGCATGGACCCGGCCAAGGCTGATGCCGTTCACGGACATATTCACAACGTGTGCTTCATTGCGCGATCGGTTAATTTTCCAATCGAAATTCACGCCACCTACGTTTGATCACGCCATTGCATCGTCCTTGGGATAGCCCCATACCGATTTCATGAAAATTCTATACCTCGGAGATGTGGTGGGCCGTGCCGGACGGGCGGCGATCACCGAACGATTGCCCGCTTTGCGCGACCGGCTGAAGTTGGATTTCGTTGTGGTGAACGGCGAAAACGCCACGCGCGGAATGGGCCTTTCGGGCGATCATGCAAAGCTGATTTTGGAAGCGGGGGCTGATGTTATCACATTGGGTGACCACGCGTTTGATCAAAAAGACATGCTGTCTTTCATTGAACAAGAGCCCCGCATTATCCGGCCATTGAACTTTTCCAAATCTGCACCGGGACGTGGCATCGGCGTGTTTGAGGCCACCCGTGGCCGCAAAGTGGTGGTGACCCAAGTATTGGGCCAAGTGTTCATGAAACGCCCGTTTGATGATCCGTTTCACAACATAGATCAAGCTTTGGCCCGCCATCCCCGTGGGGGACAAGCCGCCGCTTGCATTGTGGACATTCACTGCGAAGCGACATCCGAAAAGATGGCCATGGGACATTTCTGCGATGGGCGCGCCAGCATGGTGGTGGGAAGCCACACCCATGTGCCCACGGCTGATGCAATGATCTTGTCCAAAGGCACTGCATTCCAATCAGATGCGGGTATGTGCGGCGATTACAATTCGGTTATCGGTATGGACAAAGCCGAACCTTTGCGCCGGTTTGTAACGGGGATGCCTAAGGGGCGTTTTGAACCTGCAACGAGGGACGCCACGTTGTGTGGGTTGTTGGTGGAAACAGATGATATGACGGGGGCCGCGAAAACCGTCGAAATGTTCCGGGACGGCGGTGTTTTGCAACCATCTGGACTGCCTGATGCATAAACCACTTTGGCACGCGATCGCTTTGGTGGTTTTGGCCTCCTCAGCTTCAGCGGAAGTTTTCTTTACCAACAAAGACTGGGCCGTCACATGTGACAACACTGGCACGTGCCGTGCAGAAGGGTATGCAACAGAGAGTGCAGCTTTTACGACAGACATGGTATCGGTTTTGTTGACCCGTCAAGCAGGACCAGGAACGCCCATCACAGGGCAGGTGATGCTGTCGATCGACTATGAAACTGGGGTACAAATCGCGCCTGAAAGTGACTTGGATTTGGTCATTGATGGGGTTTTTGTTGCCAGTTTCGCGCAAGATCCGGACGATGCCGGTGCAGTTGCCCTGCCGCAAAATGCCACGGACGCTTTGGTGAATGCTTTGGCCGGATCCACAGACATTGATTTTGTTACCGGTTCGCACACACGGCATTTGTCGAACGCAGGGTCGGCGTCGGTGTTTTTGAAAATGGATGATGTTCAGGGCCGCATTGGGGACCCCGATGCCATGATCAGGCGGGGCACCAAGACCCCATCTACTGCCGCACCAGCACAGAATGCACCGCAGATTGAACCGGCTGAGGTTCAAGGCAATCGGCCAGGGGACGGTGCTTTGTTCGACGCCCTAAAGCCTTTGGTGACAAATGCGCTTGCGACCCCTGAATTTCTTGAACGTTGCAATGAATTTCGTCGTCGCGTGGATGAAGGCGATGACGTGTTGACGTTAACACGCCTGAATATTGATTATTTCAAAGTCTCCGCCCCGTGTTGGTTGGGGGCCTATAATGCCGGGGCGGCTGTGTTTACAGCGGCCTTCGGGGCACCCACCGATTTGATGCTGGTCAGTGACGCCGTATCCTATGACGGCGGCAACGAAGTTGTTGTCTGGCACAAATCCCGCGGCCTTGGGGATTGTTGGTGGGGCGCAACTTACATTTGGACGGGCACCCAGTTTGCAAAAACGTTCGAAGGATCCACCGGGATGTGTCGTGGGTTTTTGGGTGGCGCGTGGCGCTTGCCCAGGTTCGTCAGTACATCGCAATAATGCAGGCGCTGGTACCATATGCCTGGCTTATCGCCCTTGGTGCTGGTTGGGGCGCGACCCTGCCGCTTACCAAAATTGCTGTCAGCACGGGGCACGGACATTTTGGACTTATCTTTTGGCAATCAATCATCGGAATTTTGGTGTTGGGCACGGTGCAAGTTCTCCGTCGCCGCCCCATGCCATTGGATGCACGCACGTTGCGGTTTTACGCCGCCATTGCCTGTATCGGTACTTTGATCCCCAACACCGCCAGTTTCCAAGCCATGGTGGTTTTGCCATCGGGCATCGTGTCTATCTTACTTTCAATTATTCCAATGTTGGCGTTTCCCATCGCGCTGATCTTAGGGGTGGATAAATTCAGCATGCGCCGCTTGGCTGGGCTGGCGTTGGGTCTAAGTGCCGTGTTGATGATCATTGGCTTGCCTGATGCATTGCCAAACGCGACCATGTTGGCGTTTATCCCCATCGGCCTGATTGCGCCAATGATGTATGCGTTCGAAGGTAATTTCGTCGCCCGTTGGGGCACGGGCGGGGCGGGGCCTTTGCAATTGCTTTTGGGGGCATCCGTGGTGGCGGCGGTTGTATCGTTGCCTTTGGCGCTGGGCACGGGGCAGCTCATCAATCCGCTGTCCCCTTGGGGCGCTGCGGAATGGGCTTTGATGGCTTCGTCGGCAATCCACGCGATAGTTTACGCAACTTATGTGCATTTGATCCGGCTGTATGGATCGGTGTTTTCGATCCAAGTCAGTTATCTTGTAACGACATTTGGCTTGTTTTGGGCAATGGTGGGCTTGGGGGAACGTTATTCCGGCCCGATCTGGCTTGCGCTGGCGCTTATGTTTGCGGGAATATACCTTGTCCGCCCCAGAAAGGCCGCCAATGGACCTGACAGCGTATCTGACTGACACCCAAGCCGCTTTGGCCGCCCTTGCCGTTGTGGCGGTGATGTTTGTTCTTTTCTTGCGCGAAGCTTTCCCCGTGGAAGTCACGGCCCTGATTGGGGCCGCCGCGTTGTTGGCAACTGGGTTGTTGCCCTACGATGCTGCCTTATCGGTACTGTCGAACCCTGCGCCGTGGACGATTGCTGCCATGTTTATTGTAATGGGAGGGTTGGTGCGTACAGGTGCGTTGGATGCGTTCACCAAATTGGCCGATGCCCAGGCCAAAACCCGGCCCGCCCTGGCGATTGTGATGTTGATGGCTTTTGTGGTGATTGCTTCTGCTTTTGTCAGCAACACCCCGGTGGTGGTGGTGATGATCCCAGTGTTCGTGCAATTGGCAAGAACCCTTGGAACCAAACCGTCAAAACTTCTGATCCCGCTCAGCTATGCCGCGATTTTGGGTGGCACCCTGACGCTGATTGGCACGTCAACCAACCTGTTGGTGGATGGTGTGGCCCGTGCCCAAGGATTGGCCCCCTTTACCATTTTTGAAGTAACCCCTTTGGGGTTGATCTTGGTGGCCTGGGGCATGGTGTATCTGCGGTTCGTGGCCCCACGTTTGCTGCCTGATCGGCCCAGTTTGGCTTCCATGTTGGGGGACCGCTCCAAAAAGAAATTCTTTTCTGAAGCGGTGATCCCGCCGGAATCCAACCTGGTGGGGCGGGATGTGCTGGGGGTGCAGTTGTTCCGCCGCCCCGGTGTGCGTTTGGTGGACGTTATCCGCGGCGACACGTCATTGCGCCGCCGCCTGAAAGGCGTTGAATTGCAAGTTGGGGACCGGGTTGTGTTGCGCACGGAAATGACGGAACTTCTGAGCCTGCAACAAACCAAGTCCCTCAAACGGGTGGACCAGGTGTCTGCAGTGGAAACCACAACAGTGGAAAGTTTGATCAGCCCGGGGTGCAAAATGATTGGCCGCACCATGGGCAGTCTTCGACTTCGCCGCCGATACGGGGTGTATCCTTTGGCGGTTCACCGCCGTGATCAGAACCTGACGGGCCAGATGGACGATGTGGTGGTGCGCGTGGGTGATACCCTGCTGCTGGAAGGGGCGGGCGAAGATATCGCGCGCTTGGCCCAAGACATGAACATGGTAGAAGTGAACGCCCCCAGCGGGCGCGCGTTCCGCCGCGATCGCAGCTTGATTGCGATATTGGCCTTGGTGGCTTTGGTGGGGCTGGCTGCCATCAACGCAGCGCCAATTTTGCTGTTGGCCATTTTGGCGGTGGCCATTGTTTTGGTGACCCGCTGCATTGATGGCGATGAAGCTTTTGCTGCTGTTGATGGCCGGCTTTTGGTGCTGATCTTTTCCATGCTTGGTATCGGGGCCGCATTGGATGCCACCGGCGCCGTGGCGATGATCGCAGATACGGTGTCCCCATTGCTGACCCAACTGCCGCCGTTTTTGATTGTATGGGCGATTTATCTGCTGACATCGGTGTTAACGGAACTGGTGTCCAACAACGCAGTTGCTGTGGTGGTGACCCCCATTGCCATTGGTATTGCCACGTCCTTGGGAATTGATCCCCGACCCCTGGTGGTGGCTGTCATGGTGGCGGCTTCCGCAAGCTTTGCCACCCCCATTGGGTACCAAACCAACACCCTTGTGTTTGGCCCAGGTGGGTACAAATTCGCCGATTATCTGCGGGTTGGTATCCCATTGAACATCACAATCGGGCTGCTGGCGTCAGCCATGATCCCGCTGATCTGGCCATTGTAAAACTAGCCTCTTCTTTTGATCAAAACACTCCCGCCGGAGGCAACATGCACCCTAGAAGGGGTGCCAAAATCACAGGCAGGCCATGGGCCTGCACCGCGGGGTCACAGCGGCCAGAACACCAAAATCGCTGGGATGGACACGGCTATAATCAGGATTTCCAAGGGCAATCCCATCCGCCAGTAATCGCCAAAGGAATATCCGCCGGGCCCTAAGATAAGGGTGTTGTTCTTATGGCCGATGGGCGTCAGGAATGCCGCCGATGCCGCGATGGCGACAGCCATCAAAAACGGGTCTGGGTTCACCCCTAAAGTTTGCGCCATCTGAATCCCGATGGGGGCCGCCACGATGGTGGTGGCTGTGTTGTTTAACACGTCAGAGAGGGTCATGGTGACCACCATCAAAATGGTTAATATGATCCAAGGGGCCATACCCGCAGTCATGTCCACCAAAGCACCTGCAATCAGTTCCGTGCCGCCGCTGGTTTCCAGTGCAGACCCCAAAGGGATCATCGATCCCAACAAAACCACCACGGGCCATTCCACGTGATTGTACAATTGGTGCAGCGGAATAATGCCCGTCAGGACATAAGCCACCACCACCAAGCCCAAGGCGATGGGCAGATAAATCAATCCCACACTCGCGGCCAAAACGGCAGCAGCAAACATTCCGATGGCCATCCACACTTTTTGGTCGGCGGTCACCTGCAATCCGCGGTCCGCTAGGGGCAAACATCCCAACCAGGACACCACATCGTCAGTGGTGTCTTGCGGGGTCAACAAAAGCAAAATGTCGCCGGGGCGCAGAACGGTTTTGCGCAATTGTTGTGTGATCCGTTTGCCTTCGCGCGAAATGCCCATCAAGACTGTGCGCTGCCGCCAAGACAAGCCCACCGCTTGGGCTGTGCGGCCGTTCAAACGGGACGTGTCAGTTACGACGCATTCCACCATGGCCAGGCCATCACCGTCAGCTTTCAGCTGTGCTTCGCGGGCTTCATCGGCAAATGTCAACTTCAACGCTGTGCGGAATTCATCCAAAGCATCCGGGGTAGCTTCAATACGTAGGGCATCTTCTGCCTTGACCACGGCGTTTTTGGCCGTTCCGTACAGTTTTTTCCCATCCCGGATCAGCCCCAAAATCGCCACGTCATTTTTTTCGGCGTCCTCGTACAAATCCACCAACCGTTGGCCGATCAACTTGCTGTCTTCCGGCACGGTCAGTTCCGCTAAATACTGGCCTAAATCATCGATGTTGGATGCGCTGGCACTGTCGCGTTGCGGGATCAAACGCCAACCAAACAACGCCACAAAAGCCAGGCCTACAATGGCCGCAATGCCGCCCACGGGCGCGAAATCAAACATTCGAAAAGGTTCACCCAAGGCATCTTCACGTATGGCCGCGATTATGATGTTGGGCGGGGTCCCGATCAAGGTAACCATGCCCCCCAAGATCGTGGCAAAGGACAAGGGCATAAGGGACAATCCGACTGCGCGCCCGGCTTTGCGTGCCGTTTGAATGTCCACTGGCATCAGCAACGCCAAGGCGGCGACATTGTTCATAAAGGCGGACAACACCCCCCCAATGGCCCCCATCAGCGTGATGTGCGCACCAAGGGACCGGCTGGCATCAACCAAGGTGCGGGTGATCAGATACACCGCCCCTGATCGCACCAATCCCGCGCTGACGATCAATACCAAAGCCACCACCAACGTGGCCGGGTGGCCAAAGCCCGCAAAGGCGTTCTTGGCTTCCACCAACCCCAAGACAACGGCGATCAACAAGGCAGAAAACGCCACTAGATCGTACCGAAATCGCCCCCAAATCAGCAGCGCAAAAACAAGGCCAAACAGGGAAAAAAGCAGGATTTGATCAGTGGTCATTTCGGTCTATGCTCTTGCGTACAGGTTAAGGGAAGGGTGGTTCGATGTTTTTACGACTTATTTTCAATGCTTTAGCGATTGTCGTCCCTCTATGTTACGGCGGTGCGGCGGCGGCTGCAACGTGTGCGGGCCTTGAGGCGGCGAAAACGCATCAGGAATTCTCCACCTTTGTGCAAACCCATACCCTAGAAGATGTCCCAGACCCTGCGCAACACCATGCCCTTGCGGGCCTCGCTCTGATGAAGGGCCAAATGTTGGCCGAACGCAAACGGGTCTTTCGACGCCATCTGCGGGCTTTGTCTCGTCAGGTTGATGATCGTGCCGCTTTGGCCAAGATGATCAGGGATGGCGACGGGTTGGGGTTTTCAACCGCCGTAAAAGACAAAGAAACCCCACGCACAATTGCCGCACTAAGCGATGTGTACTGGCTCAGTGGTTGTCCCGCGCTTGCCCGCGCGGCGGCTTGGAAATTGGCGGTAATGTTCCCTGATCAAATTCAAAGCAGCCACTTGATCCGATTGATGGGCGCAATGACTGAAACGCAAACCCAAGATATTGTAAAAGTGGACCCGCGGTCTGGGCTTTTGGAAGTGTTTGCCCTTCGCCTTTCAGCCGCGGACTCCCATATTGTGTCTGACTTGGATGCAATCCATCAGGTGATCACAGATGATGAAAATTACCGACCGGCTATGGCGTATCTGCGGGCCTTGGCGCACCACCTTTGGTCTGTGCCAGAAAAGGCGGCCGTGGCTGCGAGTGACTACAGCAAGTCCTTGATGTTTTCACAACTAACATCTGGCGAAGAACAGTATCTCCTTAGATCTGAACTGGCTTGGGTGCAGGCAGCGTTTGATCATTGCGATGACCGCACCATGGGGCCTGTTCCCGCGATGCTGCAATCCCCATGGCTGCTTCGTTTTTACACCAGCGATCATTTGCTGTCGGCCCATCTGTTGTGCGCGGCCAACAAGGGTTGATCTTCCCCGTCCAAGCGCCTTAAAACGCGGACAAAATGACGGAGGGGATCCCATGGCGGGCCACAGTAAATGGGCGAATATTCAACACCGTAAGGGGCGTCAAGATGCGGTCCGGTCAAAGCTGTTTTCCAAGCTGGCCAAAGAGATCACTGTGGCCGCCAAAATGGGGGACCCTGACCCTGACAAAAACCCGCGATTGCGCCTGGCCGTCAAAGAAGCCAAGCAGCAGTCTGTGCCTAAGGATGTGATCGAACGTGCGATCAAAAAATCCCAAGGCGGCGACGCGGAAAATTACGATGAAATCCGGTACGAGGGATACGGCCCCGGGGGCGTTGCGGTGATCGTGGAAACCATGACCGACAACAAAAACCGCACCGCTTCCACTGTGCGTTCCACGTTTTCGAAGTGCGGCGGCAACCTGGGCGAAACCGGGTCCGTGGCGTTCATGTTCGACCGTAAAGGCCAGATCTTATATCCGGCAGCAGTGGGTGACGAAGATGCTGTGATGGAAGCGGCCATCGACGCGGGCGCCGAAGACTGCGCCAGCAGCGAAGACGGCCACGAAATCCTGACCGCAGATACCGATCTGAACGATGTGTCCACTGCTTTGGAGGCGGCCCTGGGGGAAGCGGAAAGCACTAAGCTGATCTGGCAACCCCAAACCACCACTGAGTTGGATTTGGAAGGCATGCAAAAGCTGATGAAGCTGATCGACACGTTGGAAGACGACGACGACGTTCAGCGCGTGACTGCCAATTTTGAGGCATCAGACGAGGTGATGGAACAGCTGTAAGAGCGATTTAGGTGCTAGCGAGACCCGCGGATGAACAATCGTTCAGCCGCAGTTATTCGACCAGAGTCAATTGATGCTGACAATAATATCTGTATTCGCAATGCTTGATACCCCCAAAACCGTCAGGATTTTTTGACCATCAAAGACCAAATCAACGCCATCTGATGTTGCAACCTGTGTCAAAGTTGAAGCGCTTGAAGAATAGTCGATTTTGATTTCCAAAGCGTCAACACCGGGTTCAAAATCTGATAGAACCATGGGATCACCTTCAAGGTCGAACGCATCTAAATACACGTCTAGTGTGTCACGTCCTTCGCCTAAAGTGATCTCAATATCTCCTAGATAAGGGCCAGATACTGACACTAGATCATCCCCTGATCCGGCTTCAATATCCCCGCCTTCCGAATAGCTCAGGATGAAATCGTTCCCTGCACCGCCAAACAGATCTACGCTTTCTTGGTATTCTGCATTTAGTTCATCATCGCCGTCGCCGCCAAAAAGGGATGCACCGCCATCTATAAATCCAGATGCAGAAAGAAGGTCGGCGCCTTCACCGCCAAAAAGTGCAAAGCTGTGATCCGCTAGGCCGCTGAATTTTGAAATGTTAAGATTGTCATCGCCGTGTCCGCCTTCTATCGAGACATTGGCTGGAATTTCGCTTTGCCAAGCATCTTCCAGCCAAACGGTGTCATCGCCGCTGCCCATGTCAATAAAATCAGCTTCGATGTATTCTGCATAGTCATCGCCCTCGCCGCCAAAAACACTTTCAATGGAACCGGAAAATGTGTCATTACCATCGCTCAGTAATACTTGCCCTGCTGCACCGAAGCCTGTTGAAACGTAGTCATTCCCAGAGCCAGCGTCGATTTCTACAGTGTCATTATGATCATGCAGACCATGAGACGATATGATCTCATCATCGCCGCTTTCGCCTTTGATTGAGACATTCACGGCCCTATCGCTGAAAGAGTTATCGCTATTAATGGTATCATTGCCGGCACCCAAATCGGCCGTCAGGTCTTGATAATTTACAATGTTGAGATCGTCATCGCCTGAACCAGAATTCAGCGTGCCACCACCATTCAGTCTGAGGTAAAGATCTTCGTCGCCAGCGCCAGCGTAAAAGGTCAGTTTTTCATCAATATCTTGATCTAATTCATCGCGCCCGTTGCCGCCATAAATGATATCGTTCCCATCTATGTTGACAAACTGATCATTGCCATTGCCACCATAAAGCGTATCCGATCCACCACCAGATGCATCAAGTGTATCTGCGTCTGCTCCCCCAAACAGTTGATCGTTGCCTGCCGCCCCTGCAATGGCGTCTTTGCCAGTGCCCCCGTAAAAAAGATCATTCCCTTCGGCCCCTTCAAGAGTGTCATTGCCTTGATCGCCATACAATGTGTCGTTGCCCGAATTACCCTCAAGTGAGTCATGCGATGATCCGCCATAAAGTAAATCACGTCCAGCGTCGCCAAACAGCTGATCTTCATCGGCATAACCGTAAATTGTGTCGTCCCATCCGCCGCCAAAGGCCAAGTCAGCGCCGTTACCGCCAAAGATCAGGTCTTTGCCGTCGTTACCGTTCAGGACGTCCGCACCATCGTTCCCAAAGAGGGTGTCAAACCCGCCGCCGCCATAGATTGTATCGGCGTCTGATCCGCCAGACAATTTGTCAGATCCATCAAAGCCATAAATTAGGTCAAAGCCAGTACCTCCGTTGATGGTATCTGCCCCCAAGTCACCATCAGCAGAATCGTCTCCCGCCCCAAGGTAAATTTCATCGTCCCCTGGGCCACCAATGGCTGCATCATCGCCTGCGCCAAGGTTAATGGTGTCATTACCGCTGCCAGTCCAAGTCCCTTCACCCCCGGCGCTACCTGTGACGTTCAAGTCTTGGGTGGCAGTGTCATCAATAAACACATCGCCGGCGTTCAAGGTTACATTTCCGTTTTCATCGGGTTCTGTTGGGTTTGGTTCTTCAGCGGGCAAACTTGACGTACCATCGTCCGCGCCCGACAAAAGAAGCAAAGGCAACAACAAAAGAAATAGCAAACCTAAACCCATGACACACCTTTGAGGATTTGAGCTTTGCAGCATAGCGGCTTAAACGGGATTGGCCCAACGCTTTTTGCGAAACTTTTTGTTTCCTGGAGTGCGCTTTGGTTGAGTGGTCAATGACTTTAATCCGCCACAAACACGCCCATTACGGCCCCCGTGCCGTCCACCAAGAACACGCCGCCCACCTCATCTGGGTGGCCCGCGTGGTCCAGGCCGTAGAACGTGCCTTGGACTTGGACGGTTGGGTTGGGCCCATACAGGGTGACTTGGCTGCCGTTCAGTTCGGTGATCACGGTATTGCCCGTTAAGCTGGCACCGTTGATGGACATGTCCGCCACAATCACGGTGTCAAAGCTTTGCACCACGGGCAGGTTCGGATTGGTGGATGTGGTGGTGAACCCGCCCAAGGTGGCGGTGACCTGGCCTGTGCCAAAATCGGCCACAACTGTGGCCGTGCCCACATGTTCACACTGACAGGTGGCAGTGTATTCTTGGATGGTGGTGGTGCCGGTGTAGGTGGCGGTGCCCGATGGGGGCATGTCGGCCGTGTCGGTCACAGCGCCCACCACGATGATGGCCGTGGTGGTGCCTGAATTCGTGGTGTAATCCAGCGTTCCTACGGTCAGGTATTCATACCCGCCCAAGCTGGTGTCTTCTTGGAACGTGGCGGTGCCGTCAGTGGCTTGGCCATTCGCGATGCCCGCGGGATCCGTAAGGGTGCCTGTGCCATCCGTCACAGTGATCTGCCCGGTGGGGCGGGTGAGGGTGCCTTGCACGGTGGCCGTGTCGCGGGTGCCGCCGGTTTGACGAATGGCGGTACCTTCCAAGGGCAGTGTGGTGGCGGTTTGAGTTTCCAAACCCACATAGGTGCGCCCGCTGGGGCCGGTCACCGGACCATTGGTAGGTGATGGGGTGGCTGGGTTTGTGGTGCCATCCCCGCCGCCGCCGCAGGCGGTCAGGGTCATGAGGGCCAAAATGGCGATGTATTTATACAAAGACAAAATCGTCTGCTCCCATGCCGGTGACCCCGTAAAAGGTAACGGTGGTGCCTTCTGCCGTGAAGGAAGTGTTTCCCCCCGCGACGGTCAGGAAATTCAAGATATTGCCAGCGTTCACCCCGGTAAAGCCGTTCAATTCCACTTGGTCCACGCCAATTTCAAAATCCAAGCCCATGGCGGTGGTGCCATCAGTGGCAAAGATGGCCACGGTGTCTGTGCCGCCATTGGGGTGGAACACGAAAGTATCTGCGCCCCGTCCGCCCGTTAGTCGATCACTGCCGGCGCCGCCGTCCAAACGATCATCGCCTGCCAAAAAGGCGCCGTCTGGATCGCCTATTAATCGGTCTGCGCCCGTGCCGCCCACCAGAGTATCATTGCCGATGCCGCCGATCAGCAAGTCAGACCCACTGCCTCCATCTTGGGAGACATCGTCCAAGCCCCCAGTCAGGGTGTCCCCGCCTGATCCGCCCAACAGATCGGCACCGCCCACCACATCCACCAGTGCATCGTTGCCGCCATTGCCAGTCAGCACATTGAAGGTACTGTTGCCCACCAGCAGATCGTTGCCAGACCCGCCTGTGGCGTTTTCGATGATCACGCCAGAGGCGATGGTGTAACCGCCGTGGATGCCTGTCACAAAAGACACAAAACCGCCGCCCCCATCGGTGGGGTTCAACGTGGCGGGAACCAAATTGATGGTCGCGTCCAAATTGCCGCTGTAACTGATGGTGTCAGATCCGCCGGTGTCCCAGATGGTTTGGTAAAAGGTGCCGGTGCCATTGCTGGTGAACAATTCATAGGAATCGTCGCCCATGGCATAGGTCAAGTTCGCGCCATACATGTCCTGCAACAACGCAATATCCAGCGCGCCATAACTGCCCATGGCCCCATAGCCAAACGATGGGCTTTGCCCGTGGGGCCCCGTGGACCAGCCCGAATTATAGCTGAGCACACTGAACACTTGCTGGTTCAAATCTCCGTCGCCATACGACCAGCGCACAAACATGCCACCGGCCAAAACTTGGGTGATCCCAGGAAACTGCAAAGTTTCATCTGGCCCGCCGCCATGGGGGTGCATCAGGCCCAAACCGTGGCCGAATTCATGCAGCAAAAGTTCAAATCCCGTGCCGCCTTGTTCCAGATTGCCGCCAGGCAGGCTGGACCAATGCAGAGATGTATTATCGAACATGCCTGTTTGCGCGACAGGTCCGGGCAGATAGAACAAACCAACCTGATTGTCAGGCAAAGCTGCGGTACCCACCACAAAATCCGCTTCAGCCTGGGAGGTTACAACATTGAACTGAATGTTGGCCACGTTGCTGGCCTGTTCAAGGGCGGCCATGGCCTGTTGTTGTTCATAGGCATTCCAGCCATTTGACGTGCGTTGCACGCCACCATTATCTGTCCAGGTTTCGCCATCAGCCGCAAAATAGACATTGATGACCGTGTCGGCACTGGTGTCCAGTTCACGATCACTGGACAACACGTCCTCAAGCTGTGGGTGCAATTCTGCCATTCTTGCGATCTCTGCTTTTTACCGTCCAGGGTATCGCGCTGGATTAAGACGAATTTGTGGCTATTCCTGGCCAGTCATTGGTCCTGATCGTGACAGTTTTGAAGCGTTTCCATCAATGCGGGTAAAACCGTGATGGTGCCAGGGGCAGGTTCGCCTTCTGGGTTAGCAGACACCAAAATGGCCGTATCGTCTAAATTTAAAGGCGCGAAAGTTGCGGCTGGTTCGTTGGGATGTTTTACAAAGCAACGCACCCCCAAATCAGCGACTTTCTTGCGCAATTGCGCAACATGGGCGGGTCCTGGGGCGGCATGGTGACCATCGGACATATAGCCCACGACGTTCAAACCAAAGGCATCACTGACTGCGGACCAAGAATTGTGTGACACCACAACTGCGCGCGGGCCAAAGCGATCCATAAAGGCGGCAAATTGGGCGGCTTCTTGGCGCAGGGTTGCCTGGCTGGACGCTTCTGCGGCGGCAAACTTTGCGGCATCTTCTGGACGCAAGGCCGCCAGGGTTTTGGCCAAATCTTCTGTAAGTTCTGATGCAATTTCCAAATCCATCCAGAGGTGGGGATCTTCCTCAGCATGGCTTGAGTGATCGTCATGATCATGTTGGCCAGCTTCTTCATCGAGGTGATCATGGTCCAACCATACCACGGGAGTGCTAGGCACCACGGCATGCAGCACGTCCACCAACCAGGGGGTCAGTTGGGGGCTGGTGGCCACGATCAAATCTGCGCGCGCCAAGGTTCGAATTTGTGAAGGGCGCAGCGCCATGGCGTGGGGGTCTGCAGATGGTCCCACCAAGGGCGTTACCGATGCGCTGTCCCCCGCAACAGAGCGCACCAGGGCCCGCACGGGGGCAACATCCACGACAATATTCAACGAATCTGCATGGGACAGGGCAGGCCAGAATGCCAGGGCGAGGGGAATCAGTTTGTTCATGGCGATCCGAGTAACTGTTACAATATAACAGTTCAATGATGGTGGCGCTAATTAACTGCTCAATTCAAATGGGAATGCGCCTATTTTCTGCCCGAAGTGCTGGGGGGCAGGAAAAAATGAAGTCCTGCGCAATAATCGTTGCAAACTGACAGCCCATGTCGCAACAATGTGTCCGACAGCGTTCTGCAAAGGGACGCGGGGGAACTACGGGGATCCGGTTTGACCGATACTAATACCGCATTCGTCGAATTTCGGCGGGTCCAGAAAAGCTACGACGGAGAAATACTGGTCGTTAAAGATTTGAACTTGTCGCTGCCAAAGGGAGAGTTCTTGACCATGTTGGGGCCGTCAGGGTCCGGCAAGACAACTTGCTTGATGATGTTGGCTGGTTTTGAAACAGCCACTCATGGGGAAATTTTGTTGGATGGCCAGCCCATCAATAACATCCCGCCCCACAAGCGCGGCATCGGTATGGTGTTTCAAAACTACGCTCTGTTCCCGCACATGACCGTTGGGGAAAATTTGTCATTTCCGTTGGAAGTGCGCAAATTGGACAAAGCCACGCGCCAAGCCAAAGTGAAACGCGCTTTGGACATGGTGGAAATGGGCGATTTCATCAATCGCCGCCCGGCGCAATTGTCTGGTGGCCAGCAACAGCGGATCGCGCTGGCGCGGGCCTTGGTGTTTGAACCTGAATTGGTGTTGATGGACGAACCGCTTGGCGCGTTGGACAAACAGCTGCGGGAAAAGATGCAGTTCGAAATCACCGATCTGGCCCACAAGTTGGGGATCACCGTGGTGTACGTGACCCACGACCAGACCGAAGCCTTGACCATGTCTGACCGTGTAGCGGTGTTTAATGATGGTGTGATCCAGCAGATCGCCCCGCCGGATGTATTGTACGAAAGCCCAGACAACAGTTTCGTGGCGCAGTTCATCGGCGAAAATAACACCCTTGAAGGTGAAGTTATCCAAATTGATGGCGACACATGTCAGGTGAAATTGGACAGCGGCGACGTGATCGACGCAACACCGGTGAACGTGTCAGCTGTGGGGGACCGCACGCGCGTGTCCATTCGCCCAGAACGGGTCGAAGCCAACAAGAAGCGTCTGCAAAAAGGGGCACATACCCTGAAAGCAGAAGTCTTAGAATTCATTTACATGGGCGATGTGTTCCGCACGCGCCTGCGTGTGGCGGGCAATGATGAATTTATCATGAAAACCCGAAACGCCCCGGACCAAGATCGTCTAGAACCGGGTCAAATGATTGATATTGGTTGGTTGCCAACCGATTGCAGGGCGCTTGACGCCTGATCAAACCGAACTTCAAGCTGGGCCAAAGACCCAGGATATCTGAGGGATACGAGTATACACATGGGAGAAATATCAATGAAAACTATCACCACACTGGCAACTGCCAGCACACTGGCCCTGGTGGCCGGTTCTGCGTTCGCAGCAGACAGCATCACTGTTGTTTCCTGGGGCGGGGCCTACACAAAAAGCCAAGTCGAAGCGTACCACAAGCCTTGGATGGCCAAGACCGGCAACCAAATCGTTTCCGAAGACTACAACGGTGGTCTGGCCGAAGTGAAAGCCCAAGTTGAAGCGGGCAACGTCACTTGGGATGTTGTGGACGTGGAATTCTCGGACGCGGTGCGCGGCTGTGACGAAGGTCTGCTAGAAGAAATCGATCACTCCATGCTGCCAGCTGCCCCAGATGGCACACCAGCTGCTGACGACTTCATTCAAGGCGCTTTGCCTGATTGTGCTGTTGCCAATATCGTTTGGTCCACTGTTTTCGCGTACAACACCGAGAAAACAACTGGCGTTTCCGGCATTGCGGATCTGTTCGACACATCCAAATTCCCTGGCAAGCGCGGTCTGCGTAAGAACCCAAAAGCTTTGCTAGAAATGGCATTGATGGCGGACGGCGTTCCTGCGGCTGACGTTTATGACGTTCTGGGCACAGACGAAGGCGTTGATCGCGCATTCGCAAAACTGGACACCATCAAAGACGACGTTGTTTGGTGGGAAGCTGGTGCACAACCACCACAGCTGTTGGCTGACGGTGAAGTTGTTATGACAACTGCCTACAACGGTCGTATCTTCAACGCTGTTGCGTCCGAAGGTCAGCCGTTCGCGGTGAACTGGGACGGCCAAATCTTGGACTTCGACCTGTGGGTAATCCCAAAAGGCGCGAAGAACATGGATGCCGCAATGGACTTCATCAGCTTCTCCACTGACACGCAGCGTTTGGCAGACCAAGCGTCCTGGATCTCCTACGGTCCTGCACGTAAATCTTCCGGTCCACTTGTGGGTAAATTCCACGACGGTTCCGTGGAAATGGGTCAGCACATGCCAACAGCAGGTGAAAACCTGACCAACGCTTTGGTCAATAACTTTGAGTTCTGGGCTGATAACCAGGACGAGCTGAACGAGCGTTTCAACGCTTGGTTGGCGAGCTAAGTTAACCTTTAGGGTGCGCTATTGGCGCACCCTTTCCAAACCACACCCCCTTTGATGTTGGATTGAAAATGACCGATGCAACTGGGCCGCTGTTGGCGGCTGATGGTACACCCCTAAAGCGGAAACTGGCGCAGTCTTTGTTTCGCAGCCGGTCCCGGGCTTTTGGCCTGACGGTACCGCTTTTGGCGTTTATCATTGTGGTCTTTGTCTTCCCCATCGCGTCTTTCTTGACGCGTGCGGTGGTGGATGATCGCTTTTCTTCCTTGATGCCTTTGGCGACAGAAGCGTTGGCGGATTGGGATGGCACCAGCCCCCCAACCGAGGCCATGGCCGCAGCTGTGGTGGCAGACATTGCTGCCGCAAAGGAAAACAAAACCATCGGCAAGGTGGCGACCCGTGTGAACCGTGAAAAATCCGGGTCACGCAGTCTGTTCACCAAAACCGCCCGCCGCGCCGCCAAGATGGAAGCGCCTTTCTTAGAAGCACTGCATGAGCGTGATAAGAAGTGGAAAGACATCGAAGTTTGGCAAGGCATGAAGGTGGCCTCTAAGACGTATACGCTGGGGTATATCGCTGCGGCTCTGGACCGCAAAGTCACGGCAGACGGGTCCATCGTTCGCCAAGATGAAGACCGCCGCATTCACATGACTTTGTTTGGAAAAACACTTCAGATTGCGTTTTTGGTGACGTTGTTCACGTTTATTCTGGGGTATCCAGTGGCGTTCTTGCTGTCGACCTTGCCCATGCGCACGTCCAACTTGCTGCTGATCTTGGTGCTGCTGCCGTTTTGGACGTCATTGTTGGTGCGCACCACGGCTTGGATCGCAATGTTGCAAGGTGAAGGCGTGTTGAACGATTTGTTCGTGACCTTCGGGATCGCCGGCGACGACGATCGCTTTTCGATGATTTACAATCTGACAGGCACATTGATTGCCATGACGCACATTCTGTTGCCGTTCATGATATTACCGCTGTATTCCGTGATGAAGACCATTCCCCCCACCTATGTGCGGGCGGCCAAGTCCATGGGAGCCACCGATTGGACGGCGTTTTGGCGAGTATATTTTCCGCAATCCGTGCCGGGCATTGGGGCAGGGGCTTTGTTGGTCTTTATTTTGGCCATCAGTTTTTACATCACCCCCGCCTTGGTGGGCGGCCAGGATGGCCAGATGATTTCGAACTTTATTGATTACCACATGCGGGGGTCCTTGAACTGGAACCTGGCAGCCGCGCTGGGCGGGGTTTTGTTGGTGATCGTGCTGTTCTTGTTCTGGGTCTATGACCGGGTTGTCGGGATCGACAACATGAAGTTGGGATAAAGTCATGTCGCAGAACCAATACC
Source organism: Planktomarina sp. (assembly GCA_020629775.1). Taxonomy (GTDB): domain Bacteria; phylum Pseudomonadota; class Alphaproteobacteria; order Rhodobacterales; family Rhodobacteraceae; genus Planktomarina. The sequence goes on along the minus strand of JAHDCP010000007.1, from coordinate 35,664 downwards.
GTTACATCCCGCCGCAACCGCCTTTGCCTTTCACGATTGGCATTCTTGCGGGCTTTGGTTTCTTGATCGGCCTGGCCACAGCGCAAGGGAACATCGCATCGATGTTGCCTTATGCCGCCGTGGGCGCGGTGCTGTTTGCCGTGTTTGCTGCTGCCATCACCCAATTGGGTGACAAACCCCTGGTGGCGGGTTTGATCGGTGCGGTTGTGTTTTTGGCAGCGGGCGCCACTTTGGTGTCTTTCCCTTACGGGGTGTTGCTGGCGATCGTTGGATACGTCATGGGGCGCATGGTGTGCTGGCTGCATTCGGGCAGATACCGGCTGAATTTGCCGCCCTATGCCACGGCCCGCCAAGTGCTGTGGTTTTATACGTTCCGCACCATTTGCGGTTTGATTTTCTTGTTCTTGATTACGCCGATCATCATTTTGATCCCGTTGAGCTTTAACCAACAGCCGTATTTCAGCTTTACCGAAGGCATGTTGGCCCTGGACCCAGAAGCGTATTCCCTGCGCTGGTATCGGGACATTTTGGAAAACGGCATGGCGGATCCCACGGCCACCACCGGCTGGTGGTCAGATATGTGGAACAACGCGCAGTGGGTTCGGTCCATACGCAACAGCTTTTACTATGGGATTTTGTCTACGCTTGTGGCCACGTCCATCGGGACTTTGGCCGCCATCGGGTTATCATCGTCCGATATGCCGTGGCGCCGCCCCGTTATGGCGTTGCTGATTTCCCCGATGATCGTGCCTTTGGTGATTATTGGATCTGGCTTGTTCTTCTTCTTTTCGCAAGTGGGTTGGGCCAAGCAAGGTGACTTCCGCGGCGACTTGGCCATCATTTTGGCCCACGCTGTTTTGGGCACGCCTTACGTTATCATCACTGTGACGGCCACGTTGTCAGGCTTTGACCGTTCATTGACACGCGCGTCCGCCAATATGGGGGCAGGGCCAGTTCGTACGTTCTTCAAGATTCAAATGCCGTTGATCACGCCAGGGGTTATTTCGGGGGCTTTGTTCGCGTTTATTACCAGCTTTGATGAAGTTGTGGTGGTGTTGCAGTTGGCCGATGTGCGCCAACGTACAATTCCACGCCAAATGTTCAGTGGCATCAAAGAACAGATTTCGCCCACGATCCTGGCTGTGGCCACGATTTTGGTGATCATCTCGATCCTGTTGCTGACTGTGGTGGAACTGTTGCGCCGCCGGTCTGAACGGATGCGCGGTCTGTCACCTGCCTGATTGTCCCTGCGGGCCATGATGTGTGTCATCCCCATCCGGGGATGATGGCTTGCCTTAGACGAAGGTATTTTTAGCGCGCCGAAGAGAAAATTCTGCCCGGTCCTTTGAAAGCATCGGGTTGGTTTGACAGCTGGCCCATATGCCAGGCCAGCACTTGGTTGGACGACAGAACCGGCAGGTTCAGATCCGTTTCCAAATCTTCGATCACATCCAATGTGCGCAGGTTCGTGCAGCTTAAGAACAGGGCTTGGGCAGGGCTGTCTGCCATCAAAGCATGGGCTGCTTCCCCCAAGGATGTGCGCGAAATACGCACTACTTTGGCCTCTTCGGCTTCGGCGAAAGTTCCAAATGTGGGGGTGTTGATACCCGCCGCGTTCAGGCAAGCGCATAGATTGGCCGACACGCTTTGGATATAGGGCGACAGCACTGCCAGTTCGGTGATGCCCAAGTGCTGACAGGCCGCAATCAATGCGGTCAGCGGGTCGGTGACATCGGGTGTGGCGTGCCCAGATTTTACAAGCCCGGCGATGGTGTCTGCCCCGATTTCTGCCGTGCCCGATGTGCAGCCGTATGCGATGGCGTTCATGGTGAACGTGGTGGGGAAAAGCGACGCGGCGGCGGTTAGATGCCCTTCCATGGACGCTAGGGTTTCGCGGGTCACTTCGGCGCCAGAAGGGACCCGGCTGGCCAGCACTTCGGCCCCATGGGTCATGGCGGCGAAATCGCGTTCTATGGTTTCGTCGGACTGCAACACCACCAGGCCAAACCGTGGGGGTGTGGGGGCCATATCATAGGCGAATTCGGTCATTCGATCACCATGATATCGCGTGTCACGGGGGTGGACAGCCAATCTGCCCCATTGTCCGTCACAACGATGTTTTCTTCGCAGACCATCAACTTGCCGGGTTCGATTTCGACACTGGGTTCCAAGGTCAAAACCATGCCGGTTTCCAGAACGGTTTCGTCTTGTGCCGTCAGGCTGGGCCATTCGGTCAAGGACATGCCAAGCCCGTGTCCTAATCGCCCAGTTTCTGTGGCCCCAACGATATCTGCCATGGCGGTCCAAAGATCGCGGGCTGTGGCACCCGGTTTGGTGGCGGTAAATGCGGCTTGGGTGGCATCGAACAGATCATGGTGGGCTTTGGCAACTGCAGCACTGGGTGCCCCAATGGACCAGTTACGATCAAAGTCACAGAAATATCCGTTTCGCACCAATCCGGTGTCCAGCATCAAAACATCACCCGCCGCCAAGGGTTTGTCTGAGGCCGGCGAAATCACATCACCGTATCCGCCTTGATCAGCGGCGCCTGCAAGATATGGCACCCAGTCAGCACCGGACTGCAGGCACGCGCTTTGGGTATCGCGGTATACCTGGGACAGTGCAGTGCCTGGTTTTGCGAAATTCGGAACGTTTGCAAAAGCGGCATCACCAATGGCGCAAGCCGCTTTGATTTGCACGATTTCTGCAGCGGATTTGACGATGCGCAAGCGGCGCACAATTCCTGCGTCATCTGTAATGGGGTGCGCCGCGTTCAATTTGGACCAGTCTGCCAACGGCATGCGCAAACTGGATTGTTGACCCATGGGCGTGCCCACCCGTTTGAACGGGGCCAGGGCATCGATCAACAGGGATATGCCTTCGTCATCAGGTTGCGGCGCAGGCCAGGTTCGGATGTCTTGCACTCCGTGGGCTGCCATCAATTCCGCCCCAATCGACGGGATCACAGCGATGGGTCCACCAGACGCTGGCACCACCAAGAACCAAGGGCGGCAAGGGCTTTCCCAGAACCGGGTCAAATACCCGGTGAAATACCGCACTTCTGGTTCAGTGGTCAGCAAGATCGCGTCCAAGCCCGCTTCCGCCATCATGGCTTGGGCTTTGGAAATGCGCGCGGCGTATTCGGTTTTTGGAAAAATGCTCATTCTGGGCCTTCCGACAAAACCACCAACACGATGGAAGATGCATCCAAACCCAAATCCGCCGGTTGGGCGGCCATCAGTCCGGCCAAGCCAGCAGCACCGGATGGGGTCGATGGCATTCCGTGGTTTGCAGCAGCGTCTGCACCTGCCTGGCCTTCTGCCTCGGTTATCAGCATGAAATCATCGGCGTCTTTTGCCAGACCTTTCAGCGCAATCAAAGACGCTTCTTTGCAATCCAAGCGACCCATATCGCTGACGGGACCTTCGCTGGGTTTGAAGTCCCCGGCTTGGATCGCCACTTGCAATGCAGGGGCGGCATCGGGTTCCACCACCACCACGCGCGGGGCATCGCCCCAAACATCGCGCACTTTTGCAGCACAGGCCCCAGCCAATCCACCAACGCCCGCTTGCAAAAACACATGGGTCGGCGTGGGCATTTGCGCGCCAGCTTCGGCCATGATCAACGTGTACCCTTCCATCACCTTATGGGGCAGTTCGGTGTATCCTGGCCAGGCTGTGTCGGACAACAAAACCCAACCATTGTCTGCGGCGGCTTGTTCTGCAGCTTTCAAGCTGTCTTCGTAAATTGCACCTGCGCGGGCCACATCGGCCCCCATGCTTCGCAATCGATCGGCAAAGGCTTCGGGCACGGTTTCAGCCAGATAAATAACTGCCTTGGCCCCTGTTTTTGCGGCCCCAGCAGCCAAACTGATGCCGTGGTTGCCCGCACTTGCCGTCACAAATGTTGTGGTGGACACGTCTTTGGTTTGGGCAATGCGCGCAATCACATAGGCCGCGCCAAGGGTTTTGAAGCTGCCCAATCCACCGCGCGGGCGTTCATCTTTGACGAATACATGTCCCACGCCGCATTCGGCCGCCAAGGCAGCAGCGTCTATCATGGGGGTGGGGTCTGTGCCAAACAGCGGGCCGAACACGGCTGCCACAGTATCAGAGTCGACAGATGGGCTGGGGACATCTGCCAAAATTGGCGCGTCCAAGCCTGCGGGGCGGTGGGGGTTGGGCATGAGTTCCATGGATGCAATGAAGCGGATTTTGACCGCGTTTGGTCAAGCGAAATCGACATTGTGAAGAAGCGTTGCGAACCCTAGGGTCGGGGCAACAAGAAAAGGGCTGCCCAATGAAATTGAACCAACCCCACCATATCGCCCCTGATGATGCAGATGCCCGCCGCGCCGCGCCAGTTCGGGTGTGTTATCCCATTGATACGTTGCCTGCCGTGGATTTAACGGCCCCCCGATCTGCCCGGACCAATGCCACCAAGGTGGCCGAAGTCCTGGTGCCACCAAGGGACGCACGGTGCATTGACGTGCCTGCCGGGCATTTCTTGCGCATAAGCAGCGTCGAAGGGTGCCAAGTGGGTGACCTAAACTTGTGGAAAACAGATAACCTTGCGGAACGGTTCTTTTCGGGCAAAACACGTGCGCTTTATGGCACGCACGTCAGCACGGGGGACCAATTGTTTTCGTGTTTGCCTTACTTGCGGTCTTTGGCCACCATCACGGATGACAGTTTGGACTGGTATGGCTACGACAATGATGGCGGATCTGTGCATGATGTGATCGGCACCCGGTGTGACCCTTATACTGGGCGGTTGTTGTCTGGTGGGGATTATCATTATTGCTGTCATTCCAACCTGACCCGGGCGGTGGCGGATCATTTTGATCTGCCCCTGGATCAGGCGGAACTGCATGTGCACGACGTGCTGAACGTCTTCATGTTGACGGGCTTTACCCGTGACACACAGCAATATTTCATGAAGGCCAGCCCGGTACGCCCGGGCGACTATCTTGAAATGCAAGCCAACACCGATATCACGGCGGGCCTGTCTTCCTGCCCTGGCGGTAACTGCGGGGACGAACATTCATCAGACACTGCGTCTTGTTATCCCTTGTTGATGGAGGTGTTCGCGCCAAAGGATGCATATTTGCAAACCATTCAACCCGCGCAACCCACGGCATATGATCGCAGCCATGGACGCTGAAAAGCGTTGATTCGGCTTGTTATCCGCAAAATTGGCCTTTGGGCCATGGTCAGTTCAACCCAAGGCTTTGTGGGTCAGATTTAGAACGCGTTTAGTGTGCAAGATTTGCTTTTTTGCCGAACAAAATAGGCGGATTTCCACCGATGTTTCCAATCCGTGGACAGTGCATTGCCATCGTCCCGTCACGGATTGATATTGATATCTGACTGTTGTTAAGGGTTGTCCGTTATGGATTTGGTTGCGTTGCCCCTTCTGCTGGGCTTGGGATTACTTCTGGCATTATTCGACGATGGCGGCGACGGTGGGTCAGCCGACACAGACGTGCCTGTGGATGAACCAAATGAAACAGTGGCCACCACCGATCCCAACGATGTTCAGTTGGACGCCACCACACAAAACTTCACCGGTGGGGATGGTCCCGAAACCATTCAGGGCAACGCGCTGAACAATCAGATTTCCGGCGGTGCGAACCATGACGAAATCGAAGGTGCAGGGGGCAGTGACACCCTTTTGGGCGACGGCGGGCTTGATATTCTTTCTGGCAACGGCGGCGCAGACCTTTTGTTTGGGGGGGCTTGGGATGATGCCATGGGCGGGGGTGTCGGTAACGACACATTGCAAGGGCAAAATGGCCAAGACACCCTGTTTGGCGGGCGCGGATATGACCAGTTGTTTGGCGATGACGGTCGGGATTTGTTGGTGGGCGGATTGGGCAATGACGCGCTGATCGGCGGCGGTGGCGCTGACACATTGATCGGCGGCGATTGGGATTTGTCCGATGATATTTCTGGCGCAGAAGAGGTGGCTTTTGGCACTGCGCGTCTGGATGCGGTTCAAGCCGGATCTTCCGCCGCAAACCCTTTGAACAACCCTTCGGGCTTTGACGTGCTTACTGCCAATGGCGATGGGGCCGATACTTTGGACGGCGGCAATGGCAACGATGTTCTGTTTGTTGGCAACTACGACAGCGCCTCAGGGGGCATTGGCAATGATGCCTTCATCACCCAAGCGGGCGGGTCGGGTTCAGCGGTGATCCAAGATTTCAAAAGCGGTGTGGATCAGTTGTTGATCCAATACGACCCTGCCCCCGATGGCACGGCGCCTGTGGTGACCGTCACCAATGGCGGCCCCGATGCCTATGTTGAATTGGACGGTGACCGCGTGGCGCGCTTGGTGGGGGCTGCTGGCACCTTGACCAACGGCGATATTTCCATCTTTCCCCGATAATCAAACCCCCTAGGGGTCAAAGGCAATCCGAAATCCCATGTGGCTCGTGGCGCTGTCGGGTGTGTTGCCCGTGCGCGCGGCGATCCGGTATCTTGTGCAATAACTTTCATGGCACAAAAAACTGCCGCCCTTGATCACCTTGTGCCCGGCCATGGCAGCAGCATGGGCTTTGCTGGCCTTGGACAATGACCGCACGCGAAACGCATCAGCGGTCCATTCCCAGGCATTGCCAGCCATGTTGAAAAGCCCAAAACCGTTTGGGATGAAAGATCGGGCAGGGGCCGTGGCATCAAAACCGTCCGCGCCCGTGTTGCGATGGGGGAACTGGCCCTGCCATATGTTGCAGGGAAAATGATCCTGGTCGTTGGGATCTGCATCCCCCCACGGGTAAGTCACGTCACCCAAGCCCCCGCGTGCCGCATGTTCCCATTCCGCCTCTGTCGGCAAACGCCCGCCCGCCCAAAGAGCAAAAGCTTGCGCATCGTGCCAAGACACTTGCACCACCGGATGATCATCGGGCGATGGGGCGCTGTCCGGCCCGTGCGGAAGGCGCCAAAAGGCCCCGTCCACCCGCCGCCACCATTCTGCCCCTGAAACACCGTCAGTGGCACCCGTGGTTTTGGGAACATGGGCATGAAACACAAAGGACCAGCCAAAGCGTTCAGCTTCCGTGACGAATCCCGTAGCATCCACAAAGGCTGCAAAGGCCGCATTGGTCACGGCACTCTGGCCCAACTTGAATGGTTTCACTCGAACGCTGCGCTGCGGGCCCTCTCCGTCGGGTTTGATGATGGGGCGGTTGGTGCCCACCAGGGCTTTGCCGCCGGGGATGTCCACAACATCCCCCAGGTACGCACCCCCCCGCGCGACAACCGCAGTGGTTAGTGGCGCATCAGCCCCACGGGGCGGCGTGCAACAGGGTTTGTTATCCATAAGCACCCCTACCAACTTCTTGTGTTCAAATACATGCCCGCCGGAGGCGTATCGTCATCCCCGGATTGGGATGACAAAACACCACTGGTGCCCCAAAGGGACACACATCTGGATCAGACGCTGCGGGTCAGTCCGCCGTCGACACGCAAGTTTTGCCCGGTGATATAGCTTGACCGGCTGGACGCCAAAAACACAATTGCTTCTGACAATTCTTGGACGTCAGCGTAACGTTCCATGGGGATACGGTCCAAACGATCCTGCTTTTCGGGCAATGAATTTATAAAACCCGGCAAAACATTGTTCATGCGCACCCGTTCGGATGCGTTTTGATCAGCGTATAGTTTGGTAAAGCCCGCCAATCCTGCCCGGAAAATCGCTGAGGTTGGGAAATCTGGGTCCGGCTCAAACGCGGCAAAGGTTGAAATGTTCACGATCGATCCAATCCCTTGGTCCAGCATGATCGGTGTCACCAAGCGGGCCATGCGCACCACGTTCAGCAGGTAATAGTCCATCCCCAGGTGCCAATCGTCGTCACTGATCTCAAGAATGTCCCCTTTGGGACCATGACCCGTGTTGTTGATCACGGCATCGATGCGACCATATTTTTCCATGGTTGAGTCGACAAAGACCTTCAGATCATCGGGATTAAGAACGGACCCGGTGTACCCCAATCCCCCCAAGGATTGGCCCAAAGCCTCACCTTTGCCAGAGGCGGACATAACAGCCACGTAGAAACCATCTTCTTTTAAAGCACGGGCGGCGTCAGCCCCAATGCCGGATCCGCCGCCAACGATCATTGCTACTTTTGTCATGGGATTTCCTTTTTTCAGATTACGCGATGAACGTGCCCAGTTGGGGCGGAAGAAATGACTTTGCATTCACACCTAACGTCTGGGCGGCCCGCAGCGGCCAATAGGGGTCGCGCATCATTTCACGGGCCAACAGCGCCACATCGGCGGTGCCACTGGCAATCACGTCCTCGGCCTGCTGCGCATCTGTGATGTATCCTACGGCCATGGTGGCAATATCGGCCCCTGCGCGCAATTCACCGGCCAAACCCACTTGATCGGCAGTGCGGGTGCCCACCGATGATCGGGATGCCGGGGTGGCCCCGCCCCCCGAACAATCGACGATATCAACGCCCCGTTCTTTCAGCCATTTGGCCATCTGGATATTGTCTTCGATGGTCAGACCGCCATCGACCCAATCCACGACCGATAGACGCACGGCCAAGGGCAGGTTTTCGGGCCAAACGGCACGGACTTTTTCCACGATTTCCAGCATCATCCGTGCACGGCCCTTCAAGGCGCCGCCGTACTGATCTGTGCGCGTGTTCACGAGGTGCGAAAAGAAACTGTGAAGCAAATACCCATGGGCGCCATGCACTTCCAGCATCTGATATCCGGCATCCAATGCCAGTTTGGCAGAGGCAACGAAGTCATCCTGCACCTTGTCGATATCCGCTTGGGTCATGGCATTGGGGGTTTTCCACAGCCGTTTTCCATCTGGGTCAAACACATCGCTCGTGGGCCCCAAGGTGGGCCAACCACCGCTATCATCTTGCAGATGATCGCCGCTTTTCCAGGGCGATGAAGCGGACCCTTTGCGCCCAGCGTGACCAATTTGCACGCCAACGACAGCCCCATGGGATTTGATGAAATTATTGATGGGCAGCAGCGCTTCGACCTGGGTATCGTTCCAAAGGCCTGCGCAATCGGGGGTAATGCGGCCTTCGGGGCTGACGCCCGTTGCTTCTGCGATGATAAGGCCTGCACCACCCACGGCGCGGGCGCCAAGATGGACCATATGCCAAGGCTGCGCCACACCATCGATCGAAGAATACTGGCACATAGGTGACACCCCGATCCGGTTGCGCATCTTGATGTCTTTGATCTTTAGGGGCGTAAACAGTGCGCTCATTTGCCAGCTTTTTCATCAACAGCGTTCATAAACGCCAATCCTGATTGGCCCAATTTTGTTTTTGCAAAAACACCACCGTATTTCACTTGGGCTGGGTCTGTGCGGTCCGGGGCATCGGCGTTGGCAAAAATTTCAGCGGCATAATCTTCTGCGTTGTCTTGGGGTTGGTACCCCAAATGCTTGGCCCCATCGTTGTTCAGGGCGGCGCGCGTGTTGTTGGAAATGCCGTACACCACGGTCACATCAACAACGGGGGTTGTGATGGATGCCACCACCAAGCGCTTCAAGTCATCCACAGACAACCAAGCTTGCAACGACCTTGGACCGTTGGGCGCGGCACAAGAATAGATACGCATGCAGACGGCTTCGATCCCTTCTTTGTTCCAGTACAACTTGGCGCAATCTTCTGCGAAACATTTGGCCAAACCATAATAGCTGTCGGGATTGTGGGGTGCGTCAACGCCGATGTTATCCGAAATGCGGTGCAAGCCCACGGCATGGATGGAAGATGCATAAACCACACGGCGCACCCCTTGGATACGGGCCGCTTCCCAAATATTGAACGATCCGATCAAGTTGGCGTGCAAAATTGCATTCCACGGCGCCTCGTCGCCGATGGCACCGAAATGCACCACCATATCAGCGCCTTCCAGCAAGGGTGTCACTTGATCCAAAACACCCAGGTCGGCCGCGACATAAGTTTCATTGGGTGCCAGATTTTCCACGCTTTCGGCAATGTCTGTAGATACCAATTCATCGCACATCCCCGCCAGCGTTTCGCGCAGATATCCCCCCAAGCGGCCAGCGGCCCCGGTCAAAACAAGTTTCTTCATGTGCATCAGATGACTGCCTTTTCGATAATCGGTGTGTTGTTGGGGATACGTTCATAGTTGAACTGCCGCAGGTCAAGGGATCGGTATTCCCCATACGTTATCCATTCAGCCGTTCCGCGCCCCATGGCTGGACATTGTTGCAAGCCATGGCCCGAAAATCCGTTCTGGAAAATGAAATTCTCCACCTCTGTGTGCGGGCCCAATATGGCGTTCTGGTCAAACGTGTTGAACGCGTAATGACCGGCCCATTCTGTGACCACCTTGATCGCTTCAAACTGGGGAATACGGGTCGCGATGATGGGCCAGACATGGGTTTCCCACCGGCTGTGGTCCATGTTGAAATCATCAAATGCCACTGCTGGATCAGGATCCGCAGGGCATCCAGCCAAATATGTTTTTGGGCCGTCTTGGCGGAAGTGAACGCCCGATGGATCAATGGTTAAGGGCAGTTCCATATCCAATGGCTGTTCAGCGCTGAAAATCCAAGTGAAGCGTTTGCGGGGTTCCACGGGCACGTCCAGGCCCGCCATTTGCGCGGTGCGTGCGGCGCGCGGACCGGATGCATTCACCACCTGGCCGCAGGCCACCACATCACCTGACGCAAGGGTTACACTGTCCACGTGATTGCCTTGAACATTGATGTCCACGACCTCATTGGCGATGTATTCAACACCCCGATCTTTGGCGGATCGACGCAACCAGTCAAACACGGTACCGCCGTCCCAGTATCCTTCATCTTTGAGGTTAATGGATCCCAATTTCAAATCATCGACGTTATAAAACGGATACCGTGTTTTAATTTCAGCAGGGGTCAAAAGTTCTGTTTCTGCGCCCTCGGCCAGTTGGACCTTTTGGTTGTCGCGCAGCGTTGCGGCCAATTCATCACTGTCGGAAAGATACATGTAACCGTAATTTTGGATATCCAATTCAGGCACCCGATCATCTTGCATGTACCCGCGCAGGTTTTTTACAAAATCTGCCGCGAATTGGCTGATTTTCACGTTAAGCGGCGCAGAAAATTGCTGACGCATGCATGAATTTGTGTGGGCCGTGCTGCTGAATTCGTAACTGGGGTCACGTTCCACCACCAACACTGTACCGTTGAAATCGGGGTTGGCTGTTAGAAACCAGGCAGTTGATGATCCGTGGATCGCGCCACCGATGATGACCACATCGTAACTTTTGGCCGTGGGTGTTTGCAGTTGTGTCATTTTAGAATGCCTCCCCTGATGCGGCGCGGTTGATGATGGCTTGGGCGTCAGCCGGGGCCATCCCATAATCTTTGATGGCAGCGTCCACAGAAATGTAGCCGCCTGCAAGGTCACGGCGCACGGCATCCATGTCTCTTTCCGACACAGGGCCGTATCCGGCACCGCCTGGGAACGCCATTTCGACAATCCTGCCATGAGGGACGAATTGTTTGCCTTTGCCATTCATCGGTGTGCCGTCGTCTTGGGCAATGGTGGTGGCCCCACCCATAGCGCCGCCTTGGCGACCCAATGCTGGATGATCGACCCTGTCGAACATGGCTTGGATATCAAATTCATGACCGTCTTGTGCACCCACATTCATGTACTGCCCTAAGCCGCCGCGTTGTCGCCCCGCGCCGCCGGAATCAGGACGCAGTTCCTTGCGCCAAATGATAACGGGGCCCACTTGTTCTGTCGCTTCCACGGGCATCGTCATCACGCCAGATGGGAACGCCGTGGCATTCATACCATCCACGCCGGGCCGGGCGCCGGATCCTCCGGAATTAAAGGTCAAGACTTCCGACCGCCTTGCATGGGCGGGGGCAGGGGCATCGGTGCGCGGGCGCAATGACACTTGGAAATTACACAAACACCCAGCCCCTTCTGCAGGCACCAAGTTTGGCAACAGCTGATCCAACGCGGCATAAACCGTGTCAGGCACCATGTGTCCAATCACGTGGCGCAAGGCCACAGGGGCAGGATGGACGGCATTCACTATGGAATTTTCCGGAGCTGTAATTTCAAACGGGGCCAAGCTGGCCGCGTTGTTGGGAATTTCAGGTGCGATCGCGCATTTCAGCGCATAACAAGCATACGCCTTGGTATAGACCAACGGCACATTGATGCCCTTTTTGTCCAACCCGGTGGTGCCGGCCCAATCGGTCAAAATGCGGTCTTTTTCGATATCGACGCGCACTTTCAGCGTGACGGGGTTTGAAAACCCATCGATCACCATTTGCCCCTCTGCGGACCCTTGGGGCAGGGCGTTGATGCGGTCCAGCGTGGCCCGTCGCGAATTGGAAAGAATGAAGTCTGCCACGCCTTCCAAATCGGGCAGGTTGAATTCAGCCATCATTTCCGCCAACCGAGCATGGCCAATGTCGTTGCAAGTGGCCAGCGCGTAAATATCACCGATCAACTGGTCAGGCTCGCGGACGTTTCCGCGGATGATGGCCGTCAAGGTTTTGTCCACAGTGCCTGCACTCGCGAATTTCATGATTGGGATGTAGAGGCCTTCTTCATAGACGGAATTCGCATCCGCACCGAACCCACGTCCGCCGATATCCACGATGTGGGCCGTGCAAGCAAAGAAGCCGACGAATTTTCCGTTGTAAAAAGACGGCGTGACAATGGTGATATCGTGAAGGTGACCTGTGCCTTCCCAAGGATCGTTGGTGATATACACATCACCAGGGGCCATATTTTCAACGCCAATACGGCGCATGAAATGGGGCACAGCATCAGCCATGGCGTTCACGTGGCCTGGGGTTCCGGTGACCGCTTGCGCCAGCATTTGACCGCTTTGATCATATACGCCAGCAGACAAATCCCCAGCTTCGCGCACGGATGTGGAAAACGCTGTGCGAACCAAGGCCTGGGCCTGTTCTTCCACCACGGAAATCAGACGGTTCCACATCACTTGGTATTGGACTTGGGATGGTTGGGTCATGCCGCACCTCCTTTCAGTGCAACTTCAATTGTGGCATCGGCCAAGGCCGTGGCCACGCGCGAAGAGGGCACAATCACTGTGGTTTCTTCTTCAGTTATCACTGCGGGGCCTTGGATTTGTGACCCGGTTTTAAAATCAGATCGCAAGGATTCTGATGCTTGGGTGACAACGCCCAATGCAGGATCGAACAGATCCCGTTTCGTAACTGATTTCACATCTGATGTACCAGTGATCCCTTCCACGGCTGTGACGGGGGCAGGTGGGGTTGTGGAATTCACAGCCCAAACTGTAATTTCGATATCCATGCCCTCCACTGTGCGGCTGAACAGGGTGGCATATTCGGTTTCAAACAGGGCCTTGTATGTTTCTGCGTCCGGGTTTGCGGCTTGGTCCGGTGTCAAATCCACCGGTATTTCCCAACCTTGGCCCGAATAGCGCATGTAACATTTATGTTCGGCCCGGATCGGCGCGTATGCATCGCAAGTGCGTACAAAGCCGGTGGCCTCTGTCTCTAACCCATTGAAAATATTTGCGATTGCTGCGCTGTCAAAGTCTCCGAGGCGCATAAATTGTGACCGGGTAGCTTCAAAACTAAATGGCGCGCGTAAAAAACCGATGGCAGACCCAACGCCCGCCCCGGTGGGGACCAACAACCGATCAATGCCCAGTTTTTCGCACAACCGTCCAGCGTGCAACGGGGCAGCGCCCCCAAACGCAATCATGGTATATTCAGACAGGTCTTCGCCGTTTTCAACGGCATGAACCCGCGCCGCGTTGGCCATGTTTTCATCCACCACTTCGGCCACACCGAAGGCAGCTTCCACAGCGTCCATACCCAAAGTATCGCCCAAATGTGTGCGCAAAGCATTGGCACTGGCGTCGGCATGTAATGGGATGGAACCGCCTGCAAAATTGCTGGGGTCCAACTTGCCCAAAACTAAATCTGCGTCGGTGACCGCAGGCCGTTCTCCGCCGCGCCCATAACAAGCAGGGCCAGGTTCAGATCCCGCACTTTCTGGCCCAACACGGATTTGGCGCATGGCGTCCACGTGTGCCAAAGACCCGCCGCCCGCGCCAATTTCCACCATGTCGATTACCGGAATGGAAATGGGCATGCCCGACCCCTTTTTGAAGCGATAGGTGCGGGCCACTTCAAAAACCCGCGCGGTTTTTGGGGTTTGGTTTTTGATCAGACAAATTTTGGCGGTGGTGCCGCCCATGTCGAACGACAGAACTTTGTCCACGCCGTGGCGTGCTGCGATATCGGCTGCAAACACCGCGCCACCCGCCGGGCCCGATTCCACCAAGCGCACCGGGAAATCTGCGGCGTTTTCCAAAGAAATGATGCCACCACCCGAATGCATCAAAAAGATGGGGCAATCTGCGCCTTCACCCGCCATGCGATCGCGCAAGCGGCCCAAGTACGATTTCATCAACGGCTTGATGTATGCGTTGGCGATGGTGGTGTTGAAACGTTCGTATTCGCGCATTTGCGGGGACACCTCGCACGACAACGAAACCATCATGTGCGGGGCGCGGTCCGCCAGAACCTCGGCCACTAATCGTTCGTGGGCATCATTCACGTAAGAATGCAACAATCCCACAGCGATGCTGTCGAAACCCGCCGCCACGATGTCATCCACCAAGGTTTCAACATCAGCACGGTCCAAGGGGATCAAAACCTGGCCGTCGGCCTGCATGCGTTCGCGAATGGTATAGCGGAAATTACGTGGCAAAAGCGGATCCGGAAGAACCAAGTTCAGATCATATTGTTCGAACCGACTTTCAGTTCGCATTTCAATCACGTCCCGAAATCCCTGCGTGGTGATCAGTGCGGTTTTGGCACCACGCCGTTCAATTAGCGCGTTGGTGGCCAAGGTCGTGCCGTGGATGATTTGTGTGATCTGTGCGGGGGCAATGCCCGCTTGGCCACAGACCCGGTGCATGCCTTCGATGATGGCATTTTCCGGAGCGTCATAGGTGGTGAGAACCTTGGTGGAGCGTTGCCCAAACGGGCCTTCGATCACAACATCTGTGAATGTTCCGCCAATATCTGCGCCCAAGCGAATGGGTTGGTCTGCCATGAATGAATCCCCCGGCCATTTTGTGCAGGTTGACATATTTTTTCGCACATGGATAATTATTAGAAATGATAAAGTGAATAATGAAAAGTTATACGGCTTTGGCCACCTGTGCAGCGATCTTCGCCACGGCGGCAACGGTTTTGGACGGATGATCCGGGCTGAACCGTGCTTCAAAGTTCAAAGGGGCAGGGTGCCAGTCGTGATCCAGCAAGATGAGTTCCCTTTGGGCAATCTCCCTGGTGACCATGGGCATGGGCAAAGCGGCAATGCCCATGCCATCAACGGCCATTTGTTGGCACACTGCCAAATTGGAAGACGGCACCAATGTTGCGGCGGTGCCTTGAAAATGACTGGCAATGGCTTGGTGGACCCAAGTGCCTCGGGCGTGGGTTAAAATGGGATGCATAGCCAGGGTTTCTTTGGAAATTTCCCCAGTGTCCAAACGTAAATTGGGGGAGGCCACCCAGACCATGGGGTATTCGCCCAACACCACCCCGGCGGCTTGGAATTGAAATGGGCCATTCATCAGCGCCAAATCCAATTGATTTTTCGCCAGTGATTTTTCCAATTCGGCGGCCATCTCCACTGTCAATTCCACCACCAGGTTCGGGAATGTCTTGCGAATTTCGCCCATCATGTTGCGTAGGAAACTGTGCACCACCATTTCTGTAACCCCCAAACGCAATGTGCCTTCTGTCAGCCGTGTCGCGTTGGCGTGGGTCGAAAAATCATCGCGGGCATAAAGAACTTTGCGGGCCCATGGCAGTAATTCTTGACCTTGTGGTGTCAATTCCACTTTCCCAAAGCGCCGCAAAAACAAAGGTGCATCGGTTTGTTCTTCCATCATTGCAATGCGCGCGCTGATGTTGGGTTGAGTGGTGTTCAGCCGTTCTGCTGCCCCTTTGAAACTGCGCAATTGGGCAACCCAGACAAAGGCTTCAAGCTGTTTTAAGGTGATCGACATGTCCCAGCCATGGCGTCCTGCGTCGCCCATGTCCAGTGTGATGGCGCGTTCGGGCGATTTTTGGTGTAAGAATCCAGATACACCGCGCAAAATTGCCAAGGGGAGCCTGCGCATGTTCAACGTATTTCCAACAGCGCGATTGCGCCCATCTCCGTTTTTCCATTCCGTAATGGCCGAAGGTTGTACGGCTGCATCCATTTATAATCGCATGATTTTGCCCGCCAGTTTTGGGGATCCCGAAAAAGAATACTGGGATTTGGTCGAACGCTGCGTGATGTGGGATGTGGGTGTTGAACGGCAGGTTCAGCTTGAAGGTCCAGATGCGGCCGCGTTGGCCCAAATTCTGTCGGCGCGGGATCTTTCGAAGCAAAAAGTAGGGCAGGGCAAATATGTCCCGATTTGTAACCACGACGGCGTTATTTTGAACGACCCGATCTGTCTGAAGTTGCGCGATGATCTGTTTTGGTTTTCCATTGCCGACAGTGACATCTGGTATTGGGCCCGCGCCATTGCGGCTGAACGTGGCATGGACGTTGTCATCAGCGAACCGGATGTTTCGCCGTTGGCAGTCCAAGGTCCACTGGCCGAAAATGTGGTGGCGGATATCTTTGGCGAATGGGTGCGTGAGCTAAAATACTTCTGGTTCAATGAAGCAGAAATCGACGGCATTCCGGTGGCTGTTCAACGGTCTGGTTGGTCCAAGCAGGGCGGGTTTGAAATTTACCTGCGTGACGGATCCCGTGGGGATGATTTGTGGAAAATCGTAAAAGAAGCGGGTCAACCCTATGGCATTGGCAACGGTGGTCCCACCAGCCCTGAACGGACAGAAAGTGGCCTTGTCTCTGTTGGGTCGGACACTGACGACAGCACGAACCCGTTTGAAGTTGGTTTGGCGCGGTTCACAGATACAGATTTGCCGGATGATGTGGTGGGCATCAAAGCGCTGCGCCGCATCAAAGAAGAAGGCCCCAAACGCCATCATCTTGGCCTGATTTTGGACGGAGATGTGAAAGACCCGTTGGCATTTCATTGGGAAGACATCACGGTGGACGGCCAAAAGATGGGGGACATGACCAACTGCGTGTGGTCTCCTCGTTTGGAAAAGAACATTGGCTACGCGTTGATTTCTACTGCTTGCCAAGCGGGCGACAGCGTTGTGTTGGAACGCCCCGGCGGGCGCCAAGTAGACGCACAACTGGTGAAAATGCCGTTCATCTGAGGGTGGCGCTGACGCGCCCCATGATGTTTGCAGCGCCATCCGGCGCTGCGATTTGCCTTCGGCGAAGGTATTTTTCACTCAAAGTGAAGATCAGCGGTCAGAAGTTTCCCAATTTGGGTGGATCCAAGGTTCTCGATTGTCACGAGCCAATGGAGGCTTGCCCAAAATATGATCAGCGGCTTTTTCGCCAGTCATGATGGATGGACCATTCAAGTTACCGTTTGTGATCCGTGGGAAAATGGAACTGTCTGCCACACGCAACCCGTCCACACCGATAACCCGGCATTCTGGGTCCACCACAGCCATAGGATCATCCGCACGGCCCATCTTGCACGTGCCGCAGGGATGATATGCGCTTTCGACATGTTCTGCGATGAACGCATCCAATTCTTCGTCGGACTGGACCTCTTCACCTGGCTGGATTTCTTTGCCGCGAAAAGGGTCAAACGCGGATTGACCAAAGATTTCGCGGGTCAGGCGAATGCAATGCCGGAAGTCGGTCCAATCTTCCTGGGTGGACATATAGTTGAATTGGATTTTTGGGCTGTCTGCGGGGTCTGCAGAGCGCAGAGTTACTTCGCCGCGAGATGGGGACCGCATGGGCCCGACGTGCGCTTGCCACCCGTGCCCTTCTGCTGACGCTTGCCCGTCATACCGAATTGCAATGGGCAGGAAATGGTATTGGATGTCGGGGTATTTGACCCCCGGCTTTGAACGGACGAACGCTGCACTTTCAAAGGCATTGCTGGCGCCAGGTCCGGTTTTATTCCACAACCATTGCAAGCCAACTTTGAATTTGCCCCAAAGATTCCAGTATTTGAAAAGTGTGATGGGTTGGGTGCAGGCCTGTTGGATATACAGTTCCAAATGGTCTTGTAGATTTTGTCCCACCCCTGGGCGGTCAGCCACCACATCGATGCCGTGATCTGCCAAATGTGCTGCTGGGCCGATCCCGGACAACATCAGAAGTTTTGGTGAATTGATGGATGAGGCGGCCAGAATAACTTCGCGGTTTGCGTGGATCGTGGAGATTTTACCTTTTAGATCAACTTCCATCCCAGTGGCGCGGCCGTCTTGGATCACCACTTTTCGAGCAAAGCATTTGACCATTGTGAGGTTTGGCCGCTTTAATGCAGGCTTCAAATATGCGTTCGCAGCAGACCACCGTTGGCCTTTCCACACGGTCATATCAAACGGGCCGAACCCTTCTTGTTTTTCGCCGTTGTAATCGCCGGTGACTTCAAAACCGGCTTGGCGTCCCGCTTCGACAAAGGCTTGGTGCAAGGGGATGTCGCGTTTGCCGCGGGTAACGTGCAACGGCCCGCCTTGCCCGCGCCAATCTGGATCACCGCCTTGGCCGCCCGCGTGCCAATCTTCCATGCGATCGAAGTAGGGCAGCACGTCGGCATAGCCCCATCCATCGGCACCCTGTTCTGCCCAGTGATCATAATCCAACGCGTGGCCGCGCACATAGATCATGCCGTTGATCGATGATGATCCGCCCACAACTTTGCCCCGCGGGCAGGCCAGCTTGCGGCCGCCCAAATGGGGTTCAGGTTCGGATTCGTACCCCCAATCGTAACGAGACATGTTCATGGGGTAAGACAACGCCC
This sequence comes from Planktomarina sp., assembly GCA_020629775.1. Taxonomy (GTDB): domain Bacteria; phylum Pseudomonadota; class Alphaproteobacteria; order Rhodobacterales; family Rhodobacteraceae; genus Planktomarina. Next base: position 16,789 of record JAHDCP010000007.1, on the reverse strand, counting down.
CGGGCATTTGAATAAAGGGCCCGGCGTCGGTGCCGCCGAATTCCAGCACGATGACAGAATGGGTTCCATCTTCACTGAGTCGTGCTGCCAAAGCAGATCCGGCGGATCCTGATCCCACAATCACGTAGTCGGCTTGCATCACCCATTCCTTCTGCGCTGGCCAAGGGGCCTTTGATTGCCTAACCTTATATGTATGGCCGGTGTTAACTTGTTGGGAAGCGATAATTTGGACGAGGTTGCGACATGCGGCTGCTGATTGTCAGCACTATGCGAAACGAAGGGCCATTCATTTTGGACTGGATTGCCCATCACCGTGCCATGGGGGCAACGGATTTTTTAATTTATTCCAATGACTGCACAGATGGGACTGACCATTTGTTAGACAGCCTTGGTGATGCGGGCGTCGTTCATGTCCGGCAGGATTTGACCCTGGGCGAACGTCCACAATGGGCGGCACTGCGGCAAGCCTGGCGCCATCCCTTGCGTAAAGATTGCGATTGGGCGTTGGTTTTGGATGTCGATGAATACATTTGTGTTCATCACGGCGACGGCGCATTTGGCGATCTGCTGGACCGGGTTGAAGGTCAGGCTATCGCTCTGCCATGGCGGCTGTTTGGATGCGGTGGTGTGGCGCGCTTTGCTGATGCGCCTGTGCCCCAGCAGTTCACACGATGCGCAGCCCCCGATTTACAATTCCCGGTATCAGCTCAGTTTTTCAAAACGCTGTTCGATCTGAAGGGACCTTTTTCTGGGTTCGGTGTTCACCGTCCAAAACAGAAAAAACAAGGTCCCCTTCCGGAATGGCGCGATGGAGCGGGGGACCGGCTTGAGGCCGATTGGGCGGCCAACCCAAAGCAGTTGAACCTGACGGGCCGCCGCCCGGCGCGGGATCTTGTGGAATGCCACCATTATTCATTGCGTTCGATCCACAGCTTTTTGGTCAAAGCGGCCCGTGGTTTGCCCAATCATGTGGATCGCCCGATTGATTTGGGATACTGGGTGCGGCGGAATTTTAATGATGTACAAAATACCAGCATCTCAAAGCGTGCAGAACCGACAGCTGTTGCGAAAGCAAGGATATTGGAAATGCCGGGCGTCCAGGCAGCCCATGACGCCTGCGTTGCGGCGCATACGGCTGAAATTGTGCAGCACTTAAAGACGCCCGAAATGTTATCTTTGTACAGCGATATACTGGTGGCGGGGTCATCGCGTCAGCTGGACGCAACGGTGGCAAAGCACATATCCGATTTGTATCGCGCGATCGAAGGGTGAGATGTGTTCAGTGCCCCTTGGCAAAGGGGTCTTTTAGGGCGGGCAAAACCGTGCCGCTGCATTCGCCAAACCCCACTGTGTATCCTTCACCAAAGGCTTGGCCGCGCAAGGTGATTTGATCGCCGTCTTCGATAAAGGTTCGGGTTTCGCCTGTTTCTAACACCAAGGGGACGGTGCCATTCCAGCTGAGTTCCAGCAAGCTGCCGCATTCCGTTTTGTCCACGCCAGAGATTGTTCCAGACCCCAACAAATCCCCGGTGGCCATGGGGCCGCCTGCGGTGCTGTGGTGGGCCAATTGTTGGGCGGCGGAATAATACATCGAATTGTAATTCGTGGTGGTGATGATGGTTTCGCCCTTGCCTTGCGGGCGCAACCCCACTGACACATTGATATCGTACAGCATCGGCCCGGTATCTTGCAGATGGAGCAGCAAGGGCACATCGCGGTCAGGTGTTTTGCATGCAAAGGGTTCCAAGGCGGCGCGAGTCACGATCCATGGGCTGATGGTGGTGGCGGTGGCCTTGCCTTGGAACGGCCCCAAGGGTTGATATTCCCAAGCTTGGATGTCGCGGGCGGACCAGTCATTCAGCAGAACGTAACCGAAAATCATTTCTTGGGCTTGATCAACAGTTACAGGCCCGTCAGATGCTGTGCCCACAATGGCCCCCAATTCCAATTCGAAATCAAACCGTTTGGATGGTGCAAACCGCGGTGCAGTGTCATCTGGCCGTTTGACTTGACCCCACGGCCTTTGAACATCGGTGCCTGATTCCACCAAGGATCCCGCCCGGGCGTTGTACCCGATAGGGATATGCAGCCAGTTCGGCGGCAAGGGATTTTGGGGGCCGCGAAACAAGGTACCCACGTTTTCTGCATGGTTTCGATTGGCATAGAAGTCCGTGAATTCAGCCACCATGAAGGGCATGTGCATTTGCGCCTGGGCACGGGGCACCAGCATGCCGCGGGCGGAGGCTTCGTCCTCGGAACCTTGGCCCAATATTTCTGTCAATCGATCACGCAGGGCCGCCCACAGCGTTGGTCCTTCTTCCATCACCTCGTTCCAGTGGGGGGCGTCAAACAAGGGGAAGTCACTGACAGACAGAAGCCCGGTCACTTCGGCCAAATGGCAATCAAAAATCATGTCCCCAATGGCGACCCCGCATCTTGGATCTTGGTCGGATGTTGAGAACACGCCATAAGGCAAGTTGTTGAGAGGGAATTCTGTGGTGGCTGAGTTTGCACTGTCCACCCAGCTTTGCAAAAGGTCTGTCATTTTTTTCCCGGCGTGCCGTCAAATTTCTTTTCGATGTCTGACCAGCAATCGATGTAAGTGTCTTGGATCGGGGCTTGGTTGGCCGCAAATTCCGTCAGGTGTTGGGGAAAGCGGGTTTCGAACATGAAGCTCATGGTGCTGTCCAATTTGGTTGGGCCGAGGTTGGATGTGCTTGCCTTTTCAAACGCGTCGCGATCTGGGCCATGGGGCAGCATCATGTTGTGCAAGCTAAGCCCGCCGGGCACGAAACCTTCTTCTTTGGCGTCATACACACCGTAGATATTTCCCATCAACTCAGACATGATATTTTTATGGTACCAAGGTGGCCTAAAGGTATTTTCCGCCACCATCCAGCGTTCCCGAAACAGTACAAAATCGATATTTGCTGTTCCTTCAGTGCCGGAAGGGGCAGATAAAACTGTGAATATCGAAGGATCAGGGTGGTCAAACAGAACTGCACCCACTGGGCAGTAAGTGGTCAGATCATACTTCCAAGGTGCGTAGTTTCCGTGCCAAGCCACCACGTCCAATGGGCTGTGGTTAATGTGGGTTTCGTGAAATTGACCGCACCATTTGACCATCACGGTTGATGGTGCGTCGCGGTCTTCGAAGGCAGCCACCGGTGTTTTGAAATCGCGGCGGTTTGCCATGCAGTTCGCGCCGATGGGGCCGCGATCCGGAAGGTCAAATTTCTGGCCATAGTTTTCACACACAAATCCCCGCGCTGGGCCTTCCAGCAGTTCGACACGATACACCAATCCCCGTGGGATCATGGCGATGTCTTGGGGGCCCACGTCCAAAATCCCCAGTTCCGTTACAAAGCGCAACCTGCCCTGCTGGGGGACAATCAGAAGCTCTGAATCGGCCGAGTAGAAATAGGCATCCACCATACTTTGCGTCACCAAATAGACGTGGCTGGCCATGCCGATTTGGGTGTTCACGTCGCCCGCCGTGGTCATGGTTCGCATGCCCGTCAGCCAGGTCAGGTCGCCAGCCGCGTCGATTGGGTTCCAGCGGTACTGTCCCAACGATACAACATCGTCGCAAATATGGGGGGCGGTTTTCCAAAGCGGTAGGTCGATCTTTTCAAACCGATGCGTGTGTTTGACCGATGGGCGAATGCGGTAACACCAAGTGCGTTCATTCTGGCCCTTGGGTGCAGTGAAAGCAGTTCCCGATAACTGTTCCGCGTACAGCCCGTAGTTTACACGCTGGGGCGAATTTTGCCCCTGTGGCAGTGCCCCGGGCAAACTTTCAGTTTCGAAGTCATTGCCAAAGCCGGGCATATATTTGTTCGGATCTTTTGCCATCGCGTGCACCCGTTGCTTGATTCCCGTATGTTTCAAGTGTGACGATGATTTCCCAACAAACAACCGTAATGGATGGATTGGTGTCAGCCCAGGCTTGCAATTGGGTAAAGAACATCTGCAACTGGTGTTATGACACATGCAAATCACCAGCGTCTTTCGGGCGGCCAAGCCCTTGTGAAAACCCTTACGGCTTTGGGCGCGCGGCGCGGGTTTGGCGTGCCTGGGGAAAGCTACCTTGAAGTCCTGGATGCCATGTATGACGCCAATGGATTTCGGTTTATCGGCACGCGCAACGAAGGGGGTGCTGGGTTTATGGCTGAAGCATGGGCCCGACTTACAGGCGAAGTTGGTTTGTGTTTTGTCACACGTGGGCCAGGGGCCACGAACGCCAGCATTGGGGTTCATACAGCCATGCAGGGTTCCACGCCGATGATCTTGTTTATCGGTCAGGTGGGTTTGGATCACCAAGGGTATGAGGCTTTCCAGGAAGTCGACTACCGCAAAATGTTTGGTCCGTTGGCAAAATGGGTTACGGAAATCACCAACGCCGAACGCGTACCAGAAACCATTTTGCGCGCGTGGACCATTGCACAAGCGGGGCGGCCCGGACCTGTGGTGGTGGCGTTGCCTGAAGACATGCTGCGGGCCGTCGCGGATGTGACCATCCCCGAAAACCCGTTGCCGGTTTGCCAGTCCGGTCCGTCGCCAGATGCTGTTGGACAAATGGTGGAAAAATTGGGCCATGCCAAACGTCCCGTTATGGTGGTGGGCGGTGCCGGATTTGATGCAGACGCCAAAGAAGCGTTGAAACAGTTTCAAGCGCAAACAGGAATCCCGGTCGTTTCAGCATTTCGATACCACTATGTTTTTGACAACACCCACGCTGGTTTCGTCGGGGAAGCCGGTGTTGGTATGACTGCCAACACCCGCAAGGTCTTGGAATCGGCTGACCTTGTTTTGGGAATTGGCGTTCGCTTCGGCGAAATGACCACCGACACCTTCACCCTTTTTGGCAAGGATCGCGGAAACCAACTGGTGGTTCAGACCCACCCGAGCGCGGATGAATTTGGCAAAGTAGTGCAAACTGATTTGGCCATTCAAAGCCACAGTGGTCCATTGTTGAACGCATTGCGCATGGCGCAGCCAAAAGTACCCGCGCTGGATCTGGATTGGGTCAATGATGCCCGCAAAGGGTATGAAATCAGCTTAACCGCACCGGCCCAACCCGGTCCATTGGACATGGGGCAAGTCACAGGTCAGGTGCAAGCAGCGTTAACTGAGACGGCTGTGGTGACCAGTGGGGCTGGCAATTTCGCCATCTGGACCAATAAATTCCTGTCGTATGGCCCAAATCAAACGCTTTTGGCACCGCAATCGGGGGCCATGGGGTATGGGCTCCCTGCAGCGGTGGCCGCAAAGATTGAATTCCCGGAACGCCAGGTGATTTGTTACTGCGGGGACGGGGATTTTCAGATGAACTGCCAGGAATTGGGAACGGCTATGCAGGCTGGGGTGGGGCCAGTGATCTTGGTGGTGAACAATGGGACTTACGGCACCATTCGAATGCACCAGGAGAGACACCATCCCAGACGGGTCAGCGGTACAGATTTGCAAAACCCAGATTTTGCAGCATTGGCCCGGTCGTATGGAATGTTTGGTGCACAAGTGACGCGGACAGAAGACTTCGCCGATGTTTTCACCGCAGCATTGGCGCATCCGACGGGGGCTGTGATTGATTTGATCGTCGATCAAACGGCCATCACGCCGCGCCTAACTTTGGATCAGTTGCAAAATTCTGCGAAGTAACTCTGCGATTCTTGTTGCCTTTTGTCTTCGCGCGGGGAAACCTGTGTCAGACTTAACTCTAGGGGGAGTACGCCAAAAATGAGCATGCGTATCACAACAGCATTTGCCGCGTTGATCGTGGGCACAAGCGCCGCGATGGCCGAAGAAGTTCGGGTTTATAACTGGTCCGACTACATTGAAGAAAGCTTGTTGGAAAAGTTCACCGCTGAAACTGGTATCAAAATCATCTATGATGTGTTCGACAGCAACGAAGTTTTGGAAACCAAACTGTTGGCTGGTGGTACAGGTTATGATGTCGTGGTGCCGTCTGCATCGTTCTTGCAGCGTCAAATCCAAGCGGGCGTATTCCAAAAGTTGGACAAATCCAAACTGCCAAACTTGGTGAACACATGGGATGTCGTTGAAGCGCGCACCGAACAGTATGACCCCGGCGGGGAATATTCCGTGAACTACATGTGGGGCACCACAGGTATTGGATACAACACAGCCAAAGTTGCTGAAGCACTGGGTGCGGATGCACCCACCAACAGCCTTGCCATGGTTTTTGATCCAGCCAACGCGGAAAAGCTGTCCAGCTGTGGGTTCTTTATGTTGGACGCCCCAACAGAAGTGATCCCAGCGGCATTGGCATATTTGGGTAAAAATCCAGACAGCCAAGACGCCGATGACATCAAAGCTGCAGGTGAAGTCCTGGCCGCTGTACGTCCGTTTGTGACCAAGTTTGACAGTTCTGAATATATTTCTGCGCTGGCGAACGGTGAAATCTGTGCTGCCGTAGGGTGGTCTGGTGACGTGTTCCAAGCCCAGTTCCGGGCGTCAGAAGCGGAAAACGGCGTTGAAATTGCATACACAATTCCAACCGAAGGCGCGCAAATGTGGTTTGACCAAATGGCCATTCCTGCAGACGCACCGAACTTGGATGCTGCACACACCTTTATCAACTTCATGTTGGATGCAGGTAACGCAGCAGCTGCTTCAAACTACGTTTATTACGCAAATGGCAACAAAGCGTCCCAACCGATGCTGGAAGAAGATTTGATCGGTGATCCAGCGATTTACCCGGATGAAGCCACTTTGGGTAAATTGTTCACAGTTCGCCCATACCCACCAAAAGTACAGCGTGTGGTGACCCGCACCTGGACTTCTGTGAAATCCGGTATCTAAGCCAAGCGAGGCCCCCGATTTTTTCGGGGGCCTTACCAGCCCAATACTATGACAGAAGAAATCTTCGCGCCTTGGGATGATCCTTCCCAAACTCCCTTGATCCGTTATGAGAAAATAACCAAGAAATTTGGTGACTTCACGGCGATCGACAATGTGTCTTTGGACATTTTCCCGGGCGAATTCTTCGCTTTGCTGGGGCCATCGGGCTGCGGCAAAACCACGTTGATGCGAATGTTGGCGGGATTTGAAGCGCCCACAAATGGCACCATTTCCCTTGGCGGACAGGACATGGGCACCGTGCCCCCCAACAAACGCCCCGTGAACATGATGTTCCAGTCTTACGCATTGTTTCCGCACTTGAACGTTTGGGACAACATCGCATTCGGTCTGCGCCGTGACGGCCTGCCCAAAGATCAAGTCGAAGCCCGAGTGGAAGAGATGTTGCGATTGGTCCAATTACAGAAATTCGCCAAGCGCAAACCTGATGCTATTTCTGGCGGTCAACGCCAGCGCGTGGCTTTGGCGCGGTCCCTGGCGAAATCCCCTAAAGTTTTGCTGTTGGATGAACCTTTGGGCGCGTTGGATAAAAAGTTGCGCCAAGAGACACAGTTTGAATTGGTGGACATTCAAGAAAAGACTGGCACGACCTTCATGATCGTCACCCACGATCAAGAAGAAGCCATGACCGTATCCAGCCGGATCGCCGTCATGGATGAAGGTGTGATCAAACAGATCGATACGCCGGCAAGTTTGTACGAAGCACCGGCCAGCCGTTATGTGGCGGATTTCATCGGTGATGTGAATTTGATCCCCGGTGATTGGCGCGGTGATGCGCTGCATTGGGCCGACGGCCAGGCGCCATTGTCCGTGCAGAGCGATGTGGAGCCAGGACCGGCTTGGCTGGCGCTGCGGCCAGAGAAGATCGCCATCGCAAAAGAAAAGCCAAATGCAGACAACGCCATTCCCGGGCAGGTTATCGACATCGCTTACCTGGGGAATTTGTCCACTTATGTGGTGGAAATAGCGGGGGGCCAAAAAGTGCGCGCCCAAGCCACCAATGCACGCCGTTTGTCGCGCCGTGATATCACTTGGAACGATTCCGTTTGGTTGTCTTGGACTGCAACAGCCGGATTGGTGTTGATCGAATGATCAAGCGTGTCGTCCTGTGGCCGCCTTATGTCTGGCTGTTGATCTTGTTCTTGCTGCCGTTTGCGTTGGTGTTCAAGATTGCGTTGTCAGACTATGCCATTGCGATACCGCCTTATACCCCGACCTTTGATTTCACAGACCCAGCCAGTTGGGGTGCCACATTGCGCGCCTTGGATTTCGAGAATTTTCAGTGGTTGGTGGACGATAAACTCTATTTCACCGCTTATATGTCGTCCTTGCGCATCGCGTTTGTCAGCACATTTTTGGCGCTGATGATCGGATATCCCATGGCATACGCCATGGCCCGCGCCCCACAGCAATGGCGTGGGTTGTTGATGATGTTGGTGATTTTGCCGTTTTGGTCCAGCTTTTTGATCCGCATTTATGCCTGGATCGGCATTCTTTCGAACGAAGGGTTTTTGAACATGGTCCTTGGGTGGATGGGGATTCCGCCGCTGACGATCATGAACACGAACACTGCTGTCTATATCGGTATCGTGTATGCTTATCTGCCGTTTATGATCTTGCCCATTTTTGCCAGCCTGGATCGCATGGACCCCAGCCTTCTGGAAGCGGCGGAAGATTTGGGCTGCACACGCACCTCTGCCTTTTGGCGCATTACGGTCCGGTTGTCGCTGCCGGGCATCGCTGCTGGGTGTTTCTTGGTCTTTATCCCCGTGGTGGGTGAATACATTGTGCCGGACCTTTTGGGCGGATCGAACACTTTGATGATCGGTAAAGTCTTGGTGGAGGAATTCTTCAACAACCGCGATTGGCCCGTGGCATCCGCCGTGGCGGTGGTGTTGTTGTTTGTTCTGGTGATCCCGATCGTGTTGTTCCAACGCGCCGCCGAACGCCGCGAAAGGGCCAGCGCATGAAACTGTCCCGCTTCAATATTGTGTCGCTGACCTTGGGATTTGCGTTTTTGTATCTGCCGATCCTGATTTTGATTGTATATTCGTTCAATGAAAGCCGCCTTGTGACTGTTTGGGGTGGCTTTTCCACAAAATGGTACGGCGAACTTTTTCAAGATGAACGGTTCTTAGGGGCGGCTTGGGTGACGTTCTATGTGGCGTTCATTTCTTCCACGGTCGCCACCGTGTTGGGCACAATGGCGGCTTACGCGCTTGTGCGTGGGGCGCGGTTCCGGGGGCGTACTTTGTTTTCTGGTATGATCTATGCGCCGTTGGTTATGCCTGAAGTTATCACCGGCTTGTCGCTTCTTTTGTTGTTCATTTCGTTAGGGTTGGACCGGGGTGGATTCACGATCATTCTGGCCCATGCGACGTTTTCTATGTGTTACGTCAGCGTTGTGGTATCGTCCCGATTGGTTAGTTTTGATCGGTCGCTGGAAGAAGCCGCCTTGGATCTAGGGGCCACCGGATGGCAAGCGTTTCGCTTGGTAACGTTGCCCATCATTGCCCCGGCTGTCGCAGCCGGTTGGCTGCTGGCCTTTACCCTGTCGTTGGATGATTTGGTGATTGCCAGCTTTGTGTCTGGACCAGGGGCCACAACATTGCCAATGCGGATTTTTTCGGAAGTGCGATTGGGGGTAAGCCCCAAGATAAACGCATTGTCTGCCATTCTGATCGGGTTGGTGGCCTTGGGGGTTATTGTAGCATCCTTAAGCACGAAACGGGCCGCCAAACGGTAAAGTTGGGCTCAGCTCAGCTTTGCTTGTTGCGCCGCGATGTCTTGCGCGATTAGTTCTTTGTACAACGATTGAATGCGGGCCATGACTGGGCGTGAGCCATCCCCGATGGGTTTGCCATCAATGGAAGCCACGGGCGTTTGTGCCCCGAATGTGCCTGTTAGGAATGCCTCATCCGCGCCATAGGCTTCGTACAAAGAAAAGTTCTTTTCAAAAACGGGAAACCCATCAGCGCGGCACAGATCAATCACCTTTTGTCGTGTCACACCGTTCATGCAGTAGTCACCGGTGCTGGTCCAAACCTCACCCCGCCGCACGATGAAAAAGTTGCAGGCATTTGTGGTGTTCACAAACCCATGGGGGTCCAACATCAACCCTTCGTCGGCACCCGCTTGTTCGGCTTGCAAACATGCAATAACGCAGTTCAACTTCGAATGACTGTTGAATTTGGCATCTTGGGACATCGGCAAACCACGGACTTGGGGCACCGTTGCCAGCCTGATGCCCGCATTTTGCAAACTGTCCACTGGCTTTGAATGTTCCATAATGATGACCACTGTGGGTCCGGATTGGGACAGGGCGGGGTGTTGAAAGGGTTTTACCTTCACCCCGCGCGTCACCATAAGGCGGCAATGCACATCAGTTGTCATGCCATTCGCCGCAGCGGTGCGGGCCAAAGCATCTGCAATCCCGGCGCGGTCCATACCAATGTCTAAGGATACAGCTTTGCAGCTGTCAAACAGACGGTCCATGTGATCGTTGAAAAACGACCAGTGGCCATCATACAGCCGCATACCTTCCCACATTCCATCGCCCAGCATGAAGCCGCTGTCATACACGCTGACCTTCGCTTCATCGCGCGGGACAATGTCACCGTTGACGTAAATCTTAATGTCGCGGTTGCGTAAATCGTCTTGGGCTTGGTGGGTCGTGGTCTTTTCAATCATGCTTGTCAGTCCACCATTGATTGCCACTATGTCCAGCTTCAAAAACCAATTTCTACCAGCCACACGCAGTTTTCGGCTTTTTTATGCCACTTTTACGCCCAAATTAGGCGTTAGTTCGTGTCGCCATCATGTCAGCGGTAATCTGACCTTCGTAATGATTATAAGCGGTCACCGCACCGCATTTTGGAGAGTGATATGCCCACATACACGGCTTACGACCTTTTTTGCTTTGACACCGGGATCCCCGTGGAAGACACTACCTTCAATTTTGCCGACGCAACGCTGCTTGAACCCGTTGAATACGAGGCGAACTCTTATGTTGGCGATACGCCTTGGTTGCGCTTTGATGGTTTTGACCCAAATCCATCTGTTTTTGGTGGCAGCCCGGCTGTTGACCTCAAAGCATTCAACATGGATGCGACCTTTACAGATGGGTCGACTGGCACTTTGACGGGTCATATCGTCGAAACAGCTGACGGCAACAGCTACGTTGCTTTCAATGATTTCGAAGGTGATTTCCAGATCGCCACTGGTGAATTCACCGGAATTTACACCCAGCGCGAGCCTTTGTTCGGCGGGCACGGCAAAGACAACGATCAAACCGGTGGAGTGGCTTGTTTTACGCGTGGAATGGAAATTCGCACTGAAGCAGGGAACCGACCCATTGAAGACCTGGTCGCTGGTGACTTGGTTTGGACGTTGGACAATGGTTTTCAGCCTTTGCGGTACATCGCCAGCCGATCTGTCCCTGCCCAGGGGTCCATGATCCCGGTGGTTTTTGAAAAAGGTGCCATTGGCAACACTGAACGTCTGATCGTCAGTGCGAAACACCGTTTCCACGTGAAATCTTTGCCAAGCCAATTGGCAGATCAACTGGCCCCACATACAGATACGCTGTTACAGGCCACTGCCTTTGTGAATGGCACAACTGTGCGCTTTTTCCCTGAAATCGAGACAGTGGAATATGTTCACTTGATGTTTGATGACCACCAATTGGTGGAATGTTTTGGGACCGTATCAGAAAGCTGGCAACCAACACGCAACGCCTTGGCATTGGGTGGTGAAGTGGCCGATGAATTGGCACAAATTTTCCCGGAATTGGCGACGCGCCAAGCCTGTGATCCTGGCGCGATGGTGCGTTCAGAATTACGCCTGAAGGGCCAAAGCCGCCATTAACAGAAGTTTAAAGGGCCGCGTGTTTCCAAAAATCCGCGGCCGTTAAATCCGTTAGTTGATCTTCCAGGGCCCAAAGGGCCGCACCTTGCGCTTGCAAAAGCGAAGTTGCCTTGGCCGTTAGTTTTGCGCGCAAAACTTCTGCTGGCATTGGGGCCGCCAAATCATGGTGGAACGGTAAAGACGTGCCATCTTTCATTAAAACGTTTCCCGCCGCTTGCAGGTCAGTTTGGGTATTATCCCCACTGACATGCACATTGCGGGCAAATTGCGCCAAAGCCTCGTCGTCACACAACGCATCGGTGTAAACACCACGGTCCCCCAAATCATCCCCGCGCAAGGCCATTCCAGCCAACCAACCATAGCTGAACTTGACTTCCAATCCGGTGCGGGGGGATTTTTTGTCACAAACTGCCAACCAGCGCGGATTGGTGCGCAATTCAATGTGCGCAACTTGGTCGAATGGCACCCCTAAACTTAGCAGACCTTCGATCATGGCATGGGTGCCGTGGCAGCATGCATAAAGCTTGTACAGGTTGTCTTCGAACAAAAATCCATCGCGCAAGGGGGCTTCAGAATCTGGGGACGCATGGTGGGTACTGAAAAAGCCCTGTGGCCCGTGTAACCCATCGTCGGCAGACGTGATCCCCAAGGCGGCCCATTGGGCGCACTCCACCCCGTTAGAGGCGGCCAAGCCTGCGTTCAAAGGTTTGCCCATTGTGCCAAATTGGGATTTAAGACCTGACGCGCGCGTGGAACACAGCCCCAAGGCCTGGCGCATTTGCGCGTGTGACAAACCCATCAATCGCCCGACTGCCACAGTGGCCCCAAACGCGCCGGCGGTTGCGGTTTGGTGAAAGCCAAGATTGTAATGCCCGGCCCCCAACTGCACGCCGATCCGTATTGCCGCTTCTGCCCCCAATAAGAAGGCGGCAATGACATCGCGCAGCGGCGCATCCAGTGCTTCGCCCATGGCCATGGCGGCGGGAAAAATGCCCACAGACAAATGCCCAACATGGGCAAAATGCGTGTCATCAAAATCCAATGCGTGGGCCGTAGTGCCATTCACCAAGGCCGCCAACCGCGCAGGCGCAAGAATCCCGCCGAAGGTCGTGGCTTGATTGGCGCCGCCTTCATTTTCAGCAAACGCGCGTATCTTTTGTGCAACTGGTTCGTCCAGCCCAGACAAGCCGCAAGTCATCCAATCCAACAGGGAAAAACGGGCTTTTACCATGGCGTTCTGCGGCAAAAGGTGCGCAGGCGTGGCAGCAAGATCCAAAATATCGTCGATCAGTGCCATTGGCGGCTTGCCTTTCAAATACACCACAAAGAACGCGCACGGATGCGACGGTTGGTCAAGCGTGTATCAAAAAATAGGAAAATGGTGGAGCCTAGGGGAGTCGAACCCCTGACCTCTTGCATGCCATGCAAGCGCTCTCCCAACTGAGCTAAGGCCCCATCTTCGCCCGCGTGTTACGGCGGGCAGGGGGTGGGATCAAGCTAAAAAGCGACCCACCGCCGGAAAATCAGCTATCGTCGTCGTCCGCTGGGACGTCGGCGATTTCTTCCAATGACACGTTGTCATCGTCATCTTCTTCTAAGACGTCGTCGCCCAGATCTACATCCACGTCTTCGTCGTCTTCAAGAACCACATCGTCTTCATCAGCGGTTGCTTCTTCGGCCTTCTTATTGGCCCCATCAGCAGCATCAGCCACCATGGTGCGGCCTTTGTTGGCGTCCAAGGTCACGACTTCGCCCGTGTAAGGGCTGACGATCGGGTCTTTGTTTAAGTCATAGAACCGTTTGCCTGATGTGGGGCAAAGGCGTTTGGTTCCCCATTCTTCTTTGGGCATATTTCAGATCCTTCAGTGACGCGGTGACATTCGAGACCCCGTGCCATAGACTGATCCGGGTGTCAAAGGTGTAGATGGGGCAAATCCGTGTGGTTTTCAACCAAGTCTGAAATCGCAGTGCCAGGACAGCCGCCTCTGGTGGTCAAACTGGTGCGTTCCAAGCGTGCAACGCGGCTGTCTTTACGGGTTTCGCGTGCTGACGGGACCGTTCGCCTTAGCTTGCCCGATGGGGCATCCCAAAAGATGGCCGAACGTTTTGTCGCAGAAAAAGCGGATTGGATTCGCAAACACTCCGGCGCCGTAGTGCCCGCCACCATTGTTGGGTTCGGGTCTGTCGTTCCAGTGCGGGGGGTGCCGTGTGAAGTGGTGCCCGGCAAAACGCGCCGTGCGATTGCGGGCGAAGGCCAAATTATTTGCCCACCGCAAGAAACCATGGTGGCAGCCAGGGTCGCTGCGTTGTTAAAGTTGGAAGCCCGCAAAGATTTGGTTCACGCAACCGAAAAATATGCAGCTATTTTGGGAAAATCACCCAAACGGATTTCAATGAAAGACACACGGTCCCGCTGGGGTTCGTGTTCCAGCATGGGAAATCTGAATTATTCTTGGCGCTTAATTATGGCACCGCCAGAAGCACTGGATTATGTGGCGGCCCACGAAGTTGCCCATTTGAAGATAATGGATCACAGTGCCCGCTTTTGGACCTTGGTGCGCGAAATGTGTCCCGGCTTTGAAGCGCAAAAGAACTGGCTGCGCACCCAAGGTGGGGCCCTTCACGGGTACGATTTTGGAGGTCGTGCTTGACCTGCTGATTTTTGTGATCACTGTAGGGACATGGTGGACTTAAAAACAGATCCGACAGCCCCGCAGCACGATCAGATCTATCGAACTTTGCGATCACAAATCATGTATGGGGCCATGCAGCCTGGTCAGGCGTTGACCATTCGTGGTTTGGCGGATGAATTCAACGTTTCCATGACCCCAGTGCGCGAAGCGCTGCGGAGACTTGTGGCCGAAGGGGCGTTAACTGCATCCGTGTCCGGGCGCGTGCGCACGCCCGAATTGTCCAATGATCGGATCGAAGAATTGGCGTCACTGCGGGCGCTGATTGAAGTGGAATTGGCCAGCCGTGCTTTGCCAAGGGCGCACCTGGCCTTGATAGACCGATTAACCACCATCAACGGCGTTATTGCTGTGGCCGTGGCCCAATCCGATGCGGTGGGCTACATCCGGTCCAACCTGGATTTCCACCGCACGCTTTACCTGCGCGCCCAGGCGCCTGCGATGCTTGCCACTTTGGAAACCGTTTGGCTGCAATTGGGCCCCACGATGCGGTTACTTTACGGCAAAATGCGCGGGTCAGGGCAGCCACAAAACCACCGTCTTATACTGGCCGCTTTGCGGGCTGGGGATGAACCTGGGTTGCGTGTCGCGGTCCGTGCAGATGTGACACAAGGCTTGCGAATGCTGGCGCGTTAGGAACACGAACCTCCAAAAAAAAGAAAGCGCCAACCCGTGCCTGGGTCGACGCTTATATTTCGTTTGTTCACAGATGCTTAGCTGTGGATCGGACCATCCCCACACGCCAAGGCGGCTTCGCGCACGGCTTCTGAATATGTGGGGTGGGCGTGGCATGTGCGGGCCAGGTCTTCGGCGGCGGCACCGAATTCCATGGCGACACAGAGTTCATGGATCAAATCCCCCGCCGCAGGGCCAATTATGTGCGCCCCCAAGATGCGGTCTGTGGCTTTATCCGCAAGGATTTTCACGAACCCGTCGCCCGCGAAGTTTGCTTTGGCGCGACCGTTGCCCATGAAGGAAAATTTGCCCACTTTGTAGGCGCGGCCTTCTGTCTTCAAATCTTCTTCGGTTTTACCCACGTTGGCCACTTCAGGGTGGGTGTAGATCACACCCGGGATCACGTCGTAGTTCACGTGGCCCGCTTGGCCTGCCAGGATTTCCGCAAGGGCCATCCCTTCGTCTTCGGCTTTGTGGGCCAGCATGGGGCCTTCGATGGCGTCCCCGATGGCGTAAATCCCCGCCACGTTGGTGGCGTAGTGCCCGTCTGTGGCAACTTGCCCGCGCTTGGTCAGGGCCACGCCCAAGCGGTCCAGGCCCAAACCATCCACGAACGGTTTGCGGCCTGTGGCCACCAAAACGGTGTCCGCTTTCACCTGGTGTTCGCTGTCATCAGACCGCAGTTTATAGGTCACCGCGGCTTTGCCGCCCTTAACCTCTGCGCTTTGAACAGCGGCGCCCAAGGTCATGGTAAGGCCTTGTTTTTCCATCATCTTTTTGAACGTGCGCTGCACTTCGGCGTCTTGGCCGGGGGTCACGGTTTCTGCAAATTCCAGCACCGATACTTTGGAACCAAGCCGTGCGTAAACAGACCCCAGTTCCAAACCGATCACGCCTGCGCCGATCACGATCATCTCGTTCGGAATTTTCTTAAGATCAAGCGCCCCGGTGGAGCTGACGATCACGTCTTCATCAATGTCCACGCCGGGCAGGGTGGCCACGTCAGACCCCGTGGCGATGACGATGTTTTTGGCCCCGTGCACTTCTTCACCCACCTTGACCTGGCCCGCAGCCGGGATGGAACCCCAGCCCTTCAGCCAGTCGATCTTGTTCTTTTTAAACAGAAATTCGATGCCCTTGGTGTTTTGGCCGATGACATCTTCTTTGTAAGATTTCATCTGGTCCCAATCCACGGACGGGCTTTTGCCCTTCAACCCCATTTTGGTGAAGTTGTGTTCGGCTTCGTGCAGCATATGGCTGGCGTGCAGCAACGCTTTGGACGGGATGCACCCGATGTTCAGACAGGTGCCGCCCAAGGTATCACGCCCTTCGACAACGGCGGTTTTCAGGCCCAGCTGGGCGCAGCGAATGGCGCAGACGTACCCGCCAGGGCCGCTGCCGATGATGATGACGTCATAGTCTGCCATGGGTCAGATCCTTCGTGAAAAATGGCGAAAAGCGGTGTACACAAGCTGTACACTGATGTGGTGCACAGTTTGGGGTTTTGGGGCGCTGCCCCCTTGGCCGTTGGCCAATTCCCCCGAGGTATTTGAACTCAAAGTGAAGGTCATATCAGCGCTGCCAAAAGCATGACGATGACCGCAGTGTAAGCCACAAACCAGATCACAGACCGCCAAGGTACCAGCCCAAAGTAATACGCCGGAACATAAGCCGCG
>JAHDCP010000084.1 GCA_020629775.1 Planktomarina sp. | reverse complement strand
ATCAGCCCATTGGCGCTGCGATGGATTTCACTGGCCCCTGGCCCCGCCCCGATGGGCGGGATTTGGTGGGGCAGTATTGCCGTTTGGTGAAGTGCCAAGAAAGCCATGCGCAGGGTCTGTTTAGTGCTTTTGGTAAAGACCCCACCGGCAAAAACTGGACCTATATGCCCACCAGCCCAACGGGCGATTTTGCAGAATTCAAAGCATGGTTCATGGACAGCTGTTTTGCTGATGATCCGTTCTTTTATACTGTGATGAATGCCGAAGGGGCCCCTGTGGGGGTGGCATCCTATCTGCGGATCAATGAACGCGATGGGTCAGTGGAGGTGGGCTGGATTTCTATGTCGCCGTTGATGCAACGCAGCCGTATATCCACCGAAGCAATGTATCTGATGATGCGCCATGCGTTCGATGATTTAGGCATGCGCCGCTACGAATGGAAGTGTGACAGCCTGAATGCCCCATCCCGCGCCGCAGCCCTGCGCTTGGGGTTCACGTTCGAAGGTATTTTCCGCCAATGCACCCATTACAAAGGGCGCAACCGGGACACGGCTTGGTTTTCGATCTTGGATGCGGAATGGGCGGCCCGCAAGGCACGATTCCAAGCGTATTTAGCTGCAGAAAATTTTGATGAAAAAGGGCAGCAATTGCGGGCTTTGAACGCCGGATAGGCCCTGATAATGGCTTTACGCAACTTCCGGGTCGATGCAGTTATGTGTCGGACTTACGCTGAGGCAAGCACTAAGGAGTTTTCGCATGCCAATCTTCCACGGAATGCCCGTTGAAACCGCAAACAAGTTTCGGTCCGGATCACCGGACGCCTATGGAAACCCTGCGGAAAGAATGAAAAGTGGCGACGACGCCCCATGCAGGTGTTGTCTGCGTTCAGTCCCCAATGGTGATGACATGCTTGTCCTTGCCTATCGCCCGTTTGGACAACTGCAACCTTATGCTGAAACCGGTCCCATCTTTTTGTGTGCCAATGCGTGCCAACCAGTACACGGCCAGGGATTGCCGAACATACTGACTTCTTCGCATTACCTGCTGAAAGCGTATTCGGCAGACGAACGCATTATCTACGGCACAGGTCAAATCACCCCTGTCGATGAAATCTCTGACTATGCAGACCAACTGCTGGCAAAGGATGATGTTGTTTTCGTGGACTTACGATCTGCCAAAAACAATTGTTGGCAAGCACGGCTAACAGCATCTCGATAAGCGGAAGGTTGCCCGGTGCGCCCAAAGACGCGCCGGCTTTTTTTACCCGCTGTGGTCCATGGTTTCTTTACCATTGTGTACCAGACGGGACCGCCAAGGGATGGGATTGCGCAAGGCGAAATGGGCCATACAGGCGTTTTCCGCTTCTTCCATCAGCTCCCGAATTTTTTCCTCTGGCTCATCGCTATCGATCAACACGTGGGTTTCGATATGTTCTGTTCGGCCATCGGTTGTGTGGCCCAACTGGCGCATGTTGGATAGGTTTGTGGTGAACCCAACCCGCTGTTCCAGGCGCATGGATTTGATGTTGATTTTACGCGCTGTGTAAATGTCGGTCGGTGGGTCATCAGGCAGAACCCGATGCCTGCACACATGAATGCCAGCGGCGGTGGGGCCGTGTCATCCCCCACAGGGATATCTTCATCACAGTAAAATTTCACTGGCGAAAAGCCCGGGATGTTCACTTGCACCTTTCCGGTCTTACGCTGCTTTTCTGTGGATTCAGCCGTCATTACCACTTCAAAACTCAGCGGTTCAGGCGGCTTACCCTTTTTGAACGGCTTCGCTTCAAACTGGGTCACATCAGGCTGGCTGTCAGCCAATTCGCCTACGTGGTAATTTGGGTTGTCAGTCATGGCATTTCCTTCAAGTTGCAGGCGCAATCACAAAATTGCGCGTTCAATCACCCAGTAAATGCCGATGGCGGCAATGATCAAACTGCCAATGATAGACACTGATCTGTGCATCACCGGCAACGCTTCGGCAGCGGCTTGTTCTGCAGGCAGTCTGGACACTTTTGCCAACCGTACTGCCAAAACCATAAACAAGAACGCTGCCAAAATTACGGCCAGTTGTCCGATTTCAACACCGATGTTGAACGCCACCAAGCTGGCCAGCAAGCGCCCCGGGGCCAAGCCCACATCGGACAGAACGCTGGCAAAACCCAAGCCGTGCAACAGGCCAAAACCAAACACCACAGCGATGCGCCACCAGCCCAACTGGGGCCGCAAAATGTTTTCAATCGCCACGTATGAAATCGACAACGCGATCAAACTTTCTACGATCCACATTTGGCTGTCAGGAATGGTGATGAACCCCACGGTGGCCAAACCCAACGTCACCGTATGGGCCAAGGTGAAAGCAGTAACTTGTGACAACAAAGGCCGCCATGACAACGCAAAAAAGAACAAGCCCAGCACAAACAAGATGTGGTCCAACCCTTTTGGGATAATGTGTTCAAACCCTTCGATCACAAATCGCAAGAAGTTCGCACCAGCGGATTCAGCGGCCCCCATGTCCAACGGAATGGCCGGGGACAAATCGCCATTGTTCAACAACACAGCAAAGGCATCTTCCACCTTGCCCCAGCGCACCACCAAACCGCCGTTGGTCACCACCCAGCCAAACTGAAATGTTTCCGCGCCTTGGTTCAGCGGGGCCTGCAGGTACAAACGTGTGTCACGCGGGAATTCCAAGTTGTCTTCTGGATC
Organism: Planktomarina sp.; assembly: GCA_020629775.1. Classification (GTDB taxonomy): domain Bacteria; phylum Pseudomonadota; class Alphaproteobacteria; order Rhodobacterales; family Rhodobacteraceae; genus Planktomarina. The sequence goes on along the minus strand of JAHDCP010000084.1, from coordinate 8,585 downwards.
CACCTCGGCACGCAGAAATTCCACTGCGCCGCCGCCTTCGGTCAAAAAGCCTGAGGCCAGCCGCGGCCATTCCTTTTCAAGTTCTGCCACCAGATCAGCTTCGGACAATGCCCGCAGCGCGTCGTATTGCGTGGCCTGGGGGGCATCATTGGTATCAGAATATTGGGACAAATCGATGCCGGCCAAAAGGGCTTCTACGTTAGCGAAGACTTCGATGTTGGCAACATCACCGTCAATCACCACATCCGCCACAGCGGGCTTTGTTTCGTGGGCCAGGGCAACCGCCCCCCACAACATCGTCAACACCACCAGGGTTGACTTCACTGCCAAAGAAATACCCTTCTGCAGACCTGTAAATTTGGATTGACCCATGCTGAAGCGCCCCTTCGTAACACTGCTTGCCCTGACCTGGGCGTTGCCCCTTTGTGCCCATGAATTCTGGATTGATCCAGTGGAATATCAAGTGGCCGTCGGCGACAAAATCGAAGCGCACCACCACGTGGGATCTGATTTCAAAGGGCCCAAATACGGATACCTGGAACCGCGCACAACAAAGCACGCCTTTGCTTACAACAATACAGTCTTTGATTTGGCCGCCCGGTCCGGGGATCGCCCTGCGATGCAGTTAGAAAACACCCAAGACGGGTTGGTCACGTTGATCCACGAAACCAATGACAGCCGCCTGACGTATCGGGAATGGCAAAAGTTCATTAACTTTATCGAACACAAAGATTTTGTCTGGGCGGCCCAAGCGCACCGGGACCGCGGCTTGCCAGAAACGGACTTCGTGGAAACATACCGGCGCCATGCCAAATCTTTGGTGGCGGTGGGCAGTGGCACTGGCCAAGATGTGCGCGTGGGTATGGCGGTAGAAATCGTGGCCCTGGCCAATCCATACACAGATGACCTGACCCAAGGCTTGCCCCTCCAAGTTTGGTTCCAAGACGCCCCACGCGCCGATGCACAAGTGGAACTGTTTGAACAAACGCCCGAAGGCACAATCAACGTGACCCTGCACCGCACAGGGGCTGACGGCACAGTGCGCATCCCGGTGAAATCCGGATACAAATACATGGTGGATCACGTGGCCCTGTTGCCCTTGAACCCCAGCCCACCGATAAACGCAGTCTGGCATTCAGCCTGGGCGAACCTGACATTCCGCGTGCCTTAAATCCGGGTTGCAATGTTCTGGGACATGGATGTTCCATGCCAACCCAAACACCGCCAAAACTTGGATAACCCACCAACCGGGATCAATCTGTGACCAATCATGGCCCATCCTGGCCGACCGCGGAAACGCGTGGTGATTGTTGTGGAAAGCTTCCCCAAACGTAAACAAACCCCAGAAAGGTAAATTGCGTCCATCAATGGCAATTCTATCGTTGGCAAAGGGGCGGTGCCCCACAGTATGGGCGAAATGAACTGTGCACCAGTGACCTGCCAGCGACACCGCCACCCGCAGAAACACACCCCACAAAACAAATCCGATGCCTCCCCACAAAAACAAACCAATGGCCAAAGGCAGTTGCTGCCAGCGCCATGTGCGTTCCAACCAATCATAGACTCCATTGTGCAAAATAGAGTCTTCAATGTGAAGTTTTGGGGGGTAATCAAGCTTCAATTCACAGTGCATCTGCCAGAAGGCATCCTGCCAAAAACCCACGTCATGTTTGGCAAAAGAATGGCAATCTGTCTGTTGCTGCTGCCAATCACGAATTTCATGGATTTGGATCATTCCTTTGGGCCCAGCCATTCCCACAAGGGTGCCCAGATACACAAGAATGTATTCCAAAATGCGCGGCGTTTCGAACGAGCGGTGGATCAATAACCGATGCATCCCTACGGAATGACCAATGCACAAAGTCAAAAACATGAGCCCCAATGTAACCAATGCGGCGCCCCAAGATGGAAAGAATACAACACCAACAAACCCGCCCAGCGCCATGGCGCAGAACCACAGTGATTTCACCGGGGCCCAGTGGACAGTTCCCGCGACCCCAGAACTTTGGGGGCTTGATTTCACGCGATCTGTTTCAGTTGGGATATTCACATTGAAGCCCTTCAACGAGACTGCTAATGATTAGATAATGAAGTAATTAACTAAACGGTTAAATAAAGCCAGTGTCAAGTCCAGACAAGATATTCGAAGCGCTGTCATCAACCCCCCGTCGTCGTATTTTGGCATATCTTCGGGATCGCCCCTTACCCGCTGGTGACATCGCGGCAAGGTTCGACATGTCAAAGCCCGCGATTTCAAAACACCTTTCAACGTTGGAATCTGCCGGACTTGTCTGGCGGAAAAAGCAAGGCCAGTTCGTGATTTACGGGATGAGGAACGACACCTTAGCTACGCAACTCACTAAGTTTTTGCAGGAGGTGTGCCCTCCGTCCCGTTCCATCCGGACGGAGGTTAAGGCTGAATGCAAGTCGGAATAAATTCGTCCATTCGCTCAGGTTGCTTAGCGAAATCTGGCCTGCAGGACAGATTGCCTTCGTTCACTTAACCAAACGCATTTTGGCCCACCTAGCGGCGTCGGCAACGGTTGGATCTGGATCGGACAAAAGTGTTTCTAAAATTGGTAAGAATTGCCCGCCATTAGAATTGCCTATGGCGTAACAGACGTTGCGCACAAATCGGTTGCGGCCGATGCGTTTGATGGGACTGCCAGCATACAGCGCGCGGAAGGCAGCATCGTCCAATTGGGCCAAATCCACAAGTGCTGGCATGTCCGTACCAGGCCGGGCAGCATACCGGATATCGGCGGCGTCTTGGGCGAATTTGTTCCATGGGCAGACGGCCAAGCAATCATCACACCCGTAAATCCGATTGCCCATCAACGCCCGCAAATCTTCGTCCACTGGGCCCTTATGTTCGATGGTCAGGTAAGAAATGCAGCGCCTTGCGTCCAACCGATAAGGCGCAGGGAATGCATCGGTGGGGCATGCCTGCAAACAGCTGGTGCAACTGCCGCAGTGGTCCACCTCCGCTGGGTCAGGAGGCAAATCTGCAGTGGTGAAGATGGCCCCCAAAAACACCCAATTGCCCAAGCCACGCCCCACCAAGTTGGTGTGCTTGCCCTGCCAACCCAATCCCGCCGCTTGGGCCAAAGGCTTTTCGGCCACGGGGGCCGTATCAACGAAGACTTTCACTTCAACATCCGCTTCAGCCACCAGCCAACGGGCCACGCGCTTCAGGCGCTTTTTCACAACATCGTGGTAATCTTTGCCCTTTGCATAGACACTAATATTGCCGCGATCTGCCTGGGTAAGTCCCACCATAGGATCTGTTTCAGGGGTATAACTTTCCGCCAGCATCAGCACCGATTTTGCGTCTGGCCACAGGGCGTTTGGATCACCACGCCAAGACGCGCGGTCTTCCAGCCAGGCCATTTGACCGTGATACCCAGCAGCCAAAAATTGGGTCAATCGGCCGGGCATATCTGAAATGGAATTGGGCCGCGTTACTTGCGCAGCGGTAAACCCTTCGGCCAGGGCCTGGGCCACCAGCCGGGTCTTCAGATCAGAAGTCAAGATCGGTGTAGTGCGCAGGCGGGGGAAAGCCGCTGACCACATCGGCCAATATGCGGCGGAACGCCGGGCGGGATTTGATTTTCGCGTACCAGTCTTTCACCACTGCGTGGCGGTTCCAATCCACATCACTGATGTAGTCCAACGAAGACAAATGCGCCGCGGCCGCAAAGTCTGCCAAGGTCAACTCATTACCTGCCAACCAACGGCGATGATCCAATAACCAAGCCATGTAATCCAAATGATACTTAATCGCTTTGGATCCGTTTTTGACATTGGTCCCGTTGGGATAGCCAGACCCCTGCACCTTTTTGTTCACCCGTTCGTACAACAAATTCTCTGTCACTTCGCGGTGGAATTTGTCGTCGAACCAACTGACCAAGCGGCGCACTTCGTACCGGTCATGGGTGCCCCGGGGCATCAATGCGGGCGTTGGGTGCGTTTCTTCCAGGTATTCGCAAATTGCCGTACTCTCAGACAGGATTTTGCCGTCAATCTTCAGCACCGGCACTTTTCCCGCAGGATTGCGTTGCAAAAATTCGCTGTCCTTGAGCCAGTATTTTTCAGGGATCAATTCAACATCGATCTTCTTTTCCGCAAGGCACAACCGCACTTTGCGGCAAAATGGGGACAGGGGAACGTGATACAAAGTGGCCATGGGGTCCGTCGGATCATTTCTTTGCATATGTTTTAGACCCGGGTGGGGGGTGTAATCAATCCTCGAAGCACCCGGACCGTCCATCGCGGCGGATCATATCTGATCCAGCAATGATCGAAGATCCCCGATCCCGGATAAAGGGGGTTGGGTTTACGGCCCGGTACCGGCGGGGACTGGGCAACACAGCTGCCAAACGCCCGGCCTGGACCCGGTTCAAATCGCCGGCATTCACCCCAAAATGATGGCGTGCCGCCGCCTGTATTCCAAACACGCCAGTGTCATATTCAATGATGTTGACGTAAATTTCCAACAGCCGTTCTTTGCCCCACACCCAATCCGCAACGGGTGTGATCACAATTTCCAAACCCTTGCGAACCCAGCTTCGACCTTGCCAAAGAAAAGCATTTTTAACGGCTTGTTGGCTGATAGTAGACCCGCCACGCTGCGCGCCTTCGGACAAAGCTTGCTGAATGGCGGACCAATCCACACCGCTGTGATCACAAAATCCTGCGTCTTCTGCCGCCACAACGGCCCGCAAGAACACGGGCGCCACTTCTTCCAGATCGACCCATTCATATTGCGCACCACCCAAACGGGCCGCTTCAGATTGCATGTGGTACGTGGTGGGCGGGTTGATCCAGCGATATGCTAAAATCCAAACAGCCAAAACAACGGCGCCCCAAAACAGCAATCGGAACACCCAACGCATGAACCAGCCCACCAATCGGCGCACTGGTCCCTTACGACCGTGGGGTTGATAACCAGTTCTTTTAAACATGCGCTGAAATCACCATGCCCCGCCTTGGTTGGTCAAGCGTTGGGGGTCAGGTACCGCAATTTCTGCACCAATGTGTTAACGAAATGCAGCGTCTTGGACGTTACAATCGTAAATCGGACCGTCGGCCAAAAACCCCGGATCCCCCGGAAAGGAAAATTCAATGGGCCGATCATCAGACGAAGATTCTGCGCCATCCGGCAAAGTATAGGTCCCGATCCCAGACAAGAACAATCGATGCTCCAAGCTGATGTATTCCTGCCCCACAGCAGACCATTTCATTTCCCCTGTTTTGGCATCCGTCAGGGTTACTTGATTTTCCACCTCTTGCAGGGCCACCCCATCAATCATCACTTCTTTTCCGGTCATACGATCAAAACCCACAACCCGGGTTTCATCGCCATTGTCGGCCACGATGGTAAAATCAAATGTGTCTAATCCTGTGGTGGACAGTTCCGTAAACGATGCAGGATCCGCCGGGTTGGAAACCAGGGTTTCCCGCGTGCCCGCCCCCAAATCCAACGACAGCACCCACTGGGTCTCAAAATCAATCTGGGACAGAAAGAACGGACCATCCACCCCTACATCTGCGCGCCATTGGTGGCCTTTGGGATCTGCATCACATGTATAATAATGCGTCACCAAACAGCTGCGCTGTTGCACAGACATATACGCGCTGCACCCATCGGGCACTGGAAACTCCGCCAAAGCGGGCGTGGCGGTGAACGTGGCAAGGATCAGGGCAAGGCGTTTCAAGAAGTGTCTCCGCAATTGTATTGGGCTTGGGTTTCATCGAAACCGGGATCGCCAGGGAAGGCAAGGGTTAGTAGATGATCAGCTTCTGGCGTTTCATCTTCACCTGTCATTTGCAGTGTTTTTTCGTGCACATATGTGTCTAAGGCACGCACATAAATCATCTGTATAAGTTCGTTGTATGACTTTCCAATTGACCGAACGTCCATTGTTGAAAGCACTTTGATCTGCGGATACCTTTGACCACCATAAAATGCCACACTGGGAAGCAACCCAACCGCGTTGGATACGGTGATCTCTAATTCATTGCCGGGTGCGGACAAGCGCTGGCGGGCTTTGTCAAAAGTCCGACCAGTGGAAAACAATTCTTCTGTATTAAAAAGAACTTCTTGTTCGATGACTTGGGCCGCAAAGCCAGCAGCAAAATACTCATATTTGTTCAAGCCGCCATTGGGAAAATATTCACTCAACAAAGCTGTTTCGGCGCCAAGTTTGTGCTCTTTAAGGAAATGACCATCCGAACACTCAAAATGAATGACCATTTCGCAATTTGCATATTGTGCCGTCAAGACGCGGGTGCATTCCGTTACATCACGGATAGAAACCTGGGCTTGGGTCGTTGTGGCACAGCCAAAAGCCAGCAATCCAAATGCCAATAACTTTTTCAAATAAGTCACGTCACCCCTCCTGACCCATTAGCCATATCTTCCGTAATCCACTCGTGCACCCTGCGGTGTACAAGCTGTGCACGCATTTTGCGGCACTGGTTTCGTGTGGCATTGCAAAGTTAACCCAGCGAACGCCATGCACAAGTATTGGTAATTTTTCTCTGTCTGCGGTACGCGGACACCCACGCCATACGGAAGGGTTTTTTGGTGCCGGTTTTTCATCTTGTCCTGATTGCGCTGATCCAAGGGATCACCGAATTTTTGCCTGTGTCATCCTCTGGGCATTTGATCTTGCTGCCGGGTTTAACCGGAATGCAGGACCAAGGCACCGCCATTGATGTGGCCGCCCACGTGGGAACGCTGATTGCCGTGATGCTGTTCTTCCGTCATGATGTGGCCCTGGCCATTTCTGGCATTCCGGGCCTAATCCGAGGGCGGATCACCGGCCAAGGCGAATGGTTGGCGCTGTGTTTGGTGGTGGCCACAATCCCTGTAATCCTGTTTGGATTGGCCCTGAAATTGACCGGTCTGACCGATGCCCTGCGCAGCGTGGCCGTTATCGGTTGGACCATGCTTTTGTTCGGTTTGGTGCTGTATTGGGCTGACCAACGCGCCACGCTGAAACGGGACATGACCACGTTATCGCTGAAAGATTCCGTTGTTTTGGGCCTGTGGCAGATGGTGGCATTGATCCCCGGCACATCGCGTTCTGGCATCGTAATAACAGGCGCGCTGCGGGCGGGGTTTACCCGGTCGGAAGCCGCGCGCATTGCCATGTTGATGTCCATCCCCACCATCATCGCATCGGGCGCTTTGGCCAGTTTGGATCTGATTGGCGGCGACGTGCCCTTGCGGGATGTGTCCATCGTGATTGTGCTGTCGTGCCTGGCTGCCCTGTCCGCATTGGGCCTGATGATGCGGCTGTTGCAGCAAGTCAGCTTTACCCCATACGTGATTTACCGCGTGGCGTTGGGCCTTGTTTTATTGGGCGTTGCGTATTTTTAGCCCAAATATGTGGGCAGCACCTGGTCCAACGGTGTGGGGGTGATGCCCAGATCATCCAACCCGGGATATTGCCCTGAAGCCACGTTATCGGTGGCCAAACTGCGGGCTTGATCCATGGTGATGGGGGTCGGAATAATACCAAAAGTAAACGCATTCACAGTTTCACCGGCGCTGCCCATCAACTTGCCGATGGTCAGGGGTAACCCCAGCACCAATCGTTTCTTTCCCATCACGGCCAACATTTGGTGCATCAAAGATTTAAAGGTCGCGATGTGCGGTCCGCCCAATTCATAAATGCCGGGCTGCGCTTGGCCTGATAACGCGGCTTCAGCCGCAGCTGCCACATCGTCCACATAGACGGGTTGGAACTTTGTGTTAGGGCTGACAACGGGGACAAACGGGCTGAACCGTGTAATGTCTGCAAAGCGGTTGAAGAATTCATCTTCCGGACCAAACACAATGGAAGGGCGCAAAATCACCGCACTGGGAATATGCTCCATAACCGCCGTTTCCCCCGCCGCTTTGGTTTTTGAATATTCGCTTTGACTTTGCGGGTCGGCCCCAATGGCAGACAGCTGAACCATATTTGTGATCCCTGCTTGCGCGGCCAGCCGGGCAATTCGGTCCGCCCCTTCTGCTTGGATTGTATCGAATTTGTTGTTCCCGTGCTCCGCCAAAATACCCACGCAATTCACCACTGCGTCCGCGCCTTCCAAAGCCTTGGCCACTGGCGAATCTTCCAATATGGTGCAGGGAATAATTTCAACCTGACCTGCGAATTCAGAATTTTCGAAAAACTGGGCCTTTGCCACAGATCGGACCGCCACCCGAACACGCCATCCCCGCAACGCCATCCGCCGCGCGATATAGCGCCCCACGAACCCGGAACCCCCAAATATAGTGACCAACTGCGTCATGAATTGCCCTTTCTTTTCAAGCTCAAACATAGGGCATTTGCCGTAGGCGCCAAGCCTGTGCTGGTGGGCTTTCGCCAAGAACCGATTGCCCCTTGACCCCGCCCCAAACGCTATCTAAACGCGCACCACGACATCAGCCCAGATGGCGGAATTGGTAGACGCGCTAGCTTCAGGTGCTAGTGTCCGTATGGACGTGGAGGTTCGAGTCCTCTTCTGGGCACCAAATCCCCAAAACAATTAGATCTTATCTAAGCACTAGAACATTGGTTTGTGCGTGTCGT
>JAHDCP010000083.1 GCA_020629775.1 Planktomarina sp. | reverse complement strand
CCCAGGCGTGGTGGCTGATGTTGGTTTTGGAAATGCTTTCGGCGCTGATATCCACGTCGAACCAGCCGTCGCCCTTGGCCACAACGGTCAAACAACACCCATCACACGCAATGGATGCGCCAATATCGACCCCGTCCATATCGTAAGATGTGCCGATGCGCGCGCGCATATCGCCGCGCTGTTCCACGGCGGTAACTTTGCCAATATCTGTGATGATGCCTGTAAACATGCCGCTCTTTCTGTCCCCCAAGGTCGCTGTGCCTGCGCAGTTTTCTGCTCAAAACCTGGATTTCCCAAAGGTCCCCTTGGTTTTGCCACAATCCCGCCCCAATAAATTGGTGCATAGATCAAGGTTTAGTACGCGTAGTTTAAAGGTGAAGGTCGTGGCGGCAGAATACAACCGCAAATATCTGATGTTGCAGGGTCCCCATGGGCCCTTCTTCGCACGACTGGGTAAAATGTTGAAAGCTGCGGGCTGTGATGTCTGGCGTGTTGGTTTCAATATCGGCGACCGCATCTTTTGGAATGACGCCGCCAGCTATATCCCGTTTTACGGTCCGGTGGACCAATGGGATGCCGGGGTGCAAGACATCTTGGACGACAAATCCATCACGGACATTATTGTTTACGGCGACACCAAGCCCGTACATGTGGCGGCCATTAAAGCTGCCAAAGACCGGGGCATCGCGGTGCATGTCTTTGAAGAAGGGTATTTGCGTCCCTATTGGGTCAGCTATGAACGCGATGGGTCCAACGGCAATTCGCGTCTGATGGACATGTCCGTGGACGATATGCGCGGCGCTTTGGCCAAATCCACCGTGGATGCCATCGAAGCCCCTGCCCACTGGGGCGATATGTATCACCACGTGTTCTATTCGTTTGCCTATCATTCCATGATGTTGCTGGCGAACTGGCGTTACAAAAAGATGCGCACGCACCGTGACACGCCTGTGCACAAAGAATTCTTGTCGGCCTTGGGCCGGATCGGCCTGACTTGGCCGCGCAACGTAAAGCGTAACGTTTTGACCCGGCGCCTGATGAATTCAGGCCACCCCTACCATTTGGTGCTGATGCAGCTGGAACATGACAGTGCATTTCAAAAGCATTCCCCGTTCGACACCATGCCGGATTTTTTCCGTTTGGTGATTGAAAACTTTGCAAAGGGTGCCCCACGCCATCACCATTTGGCCTTTAAAGCGCATCCATTGGAATTGGGCCGCCGTCCCATCCGCCGGTTGTTGAAAGACCTGGCACGCGAATACGGTGTGGAAGACCGGGTGCATTATATCCCTGGCGGCAAACTGGCCCGTATCTTGGATCATGCCCGCACGGCGGTAACGGTCAATTCCACCGCATCCCAACAGGTGTTGTGGCGCGGCATTCCGTTGAAAATTTTTGGTGACGCGGTGTTTGATAAACCCGAATTCGTGTCCACCGCCCCGCTTGAATCCTTTTTCCGCAGCCCCGAACGCCCCGACACCACCGCGTATCGTGATTATCGTCGGTACTTGCTGGAAACAAGCCAAGTGGCAGGCGGATTTTATTCTGCCAGTGGGCGCAAGCAGTTGCTGCGTCAAGTGGCTGATATGATGTTGTCACGACGCGATCCTTACGACGCATTCGAACATGGCGACTTGGGACCAAGACAACAGGCCAAATCGCAGCATTTGCGCGTCGTGGGGGATTAAACACAACCCCTAGCGGTTTAACAAAGCACAACAATGTGCTAATAATAAAAGAAAAAAGCCCGAATGGGCTGAGGCAGAACGATCAGGTCGAAAGGACCAAGGCAGTGAAATTTACATCGGGATTCTGGACCAAAGCGGTCCTTGTATGCGTGGCTGGCGCGATCCTGGCATCCTGCGGGTTGCCACGCTCTGGACCATCTAAGCGTGAAATTTTTGCAGGCTCCGTCCAGCGCGAAGGCGACGCTTTTGTGGTGGTCGTGGATGACGACGTGAACCGCGCAGCCGCCGTGGAACCCACGTTGGGCTTTACCCGCGAGTTTATCCGCGCATCTGAACTGGGCTCAGACGTGATATCCCCCGGCGACGTGCTGGGTTTGACCATCTGGGAAAACGTTGAAGACGGATTGCTGGTGGCCCCGGGCCAAAACGCCACGATTTTGGACGAAGTCCAGGTTGACGGCAACGGTTACATCTTTGTGCCCTATGCGGGTCGCATCAAAGCTGCGGGCAAGACCCCAGATCAAGTGCGCCGCATCATTACCAACGCTTTGTCCGACCAAACCCCCGACCCGCAGGTGCAAGTGCGCCGTCTGGCGGGTGATGGTGCCACCGTATCTTTGGTGGGTGCCGTTGCAGGCCAAGGCGTTTACCCCATTGAACGCCCAACACGCACATTGTCTGCCATGGTGGCACGCGCGGGTGGCATCACGATCTTGCCCGAAGTGGCCCAAGTGGTGATCATCCGCCGCAATATGCGCAACCAAGTATGGTTCAAAGACATTTACGATTACCCAGAACTGGACATCGCCCTGCGTGGCGGCGACCGGATTTTGGTGGAACAAGACACCCGCGCTTATGTGGCGCTGGGGGCAACCGGTGCGCAGACACGTGTGCCGTTTGACAGCCCAAAGCTGTCCGCGATTGAAGCCATTGCCCAAGTGGGTGGTTTGAACGCCAACGTGGCAGATCCAACCGGTGTATTTGTGTTCCGCAACGAACCAGAAGACATTGCCCGCAACGTGGTGGGCCGGTCCGACATCGTGGGATCGCAACGTTTTGCCTATGTTTTGGACCTGACACGCCCCAACGGCATGTTCATGGCCCGCGACTTTGCCATCCGTGACGGGGACACCGTTTACGTGACCGAAGCGCCGATTGTGACCTGGAACAAAACCATTGCTGCCATCACAGGTTCGCTGTCCAGCGTGAACACGCTGTCGAACCTGACCACAAGCAGCAACTAACCTGGCTTTGACAAAAAATACTGCACAGGACACCGCTGCCCCGCAGCGGTGTTTTGCGTTCAGCGCCGGCTTTTTTCGCAACCGTCGGGTCAACCGCATCCTGACATTGGCCGGATACGCCCCGCGTTTGGGGTGGCCCACAGCCAATGACGCTGTGCTGGTCTGGGGTCACAGCCCCTTTGCCTGGCGCGGCGAATGGGTGGCGGCGCGCACTGGCGCACGACTGATCCGCGTTGAAGATGCATTTTACCGATCCGTCTTGCCGGGGCGGGCGGGCGATCCGCCCTTGGGCTTGATGATTGACGACCTGGGTTGTCACTTCCACGCCGCCCACCCCAGCCGGACAGAGGCGATCTTGGCAGATGCCGACCTGGACGACCCTGCCCTGTTGGCCGCAGCGGACACTGCGATGGCGTTCATTCGGAAAAATCGCCTGTCAAAATACAATGCAAGTCCATGGGACGCCCCTTCCACCGGGCCGGGATACGTGCTGGTGGTGGACCAAACCCGCAATGATGCCAGCATCGCCCACGCGGGCGCACATGCGGCAACTTTCCAAACCATGCTGGCCGCTGCCCGATCTGAAAACCCCGGCACGGCCATTCTGATCAAAACCCATCCTGAAACGGCATCTGGCCATCGCGCCGGGCATTTTAGCGCGTCTGACGGTGAACTGTGGGATATTCCAACCCCGGTGCCGGACCTGCTGGCGGATGCCAAAGCGGTTTACACCGTGTCTTCAAGCTTGGGTGCAGAAGCGATTTATGCGGGGCACACCCCCGTGGTGTTCGGCCTGCCGTTTTATGCCGGGTGGGGGCTGACAGACGACCGCGCCCCAGTGCCACAGCGACGCGCAACACCGCGCAGCCCTGCCCAACTTTTCGCCGCGGCCAACATACTTGCCGCCACCTGGTACGACCCCAGCGCCGATGCCCTTTGCGACATTCACACCGCGTTGCACCACTTGAATGCGGAAACCTGGGCTTGGCGTGACGATCATCCAGGCTGGGATATGTACGGCATGCGTTTGTGGAAACGTAAACCGCTGAGCCGCTTTTTCGGCGCGCGCGGGCGGGTGCGATTTGCCCCCAAAACCCCCGGGTCCCAGGCAATGGTCTGGGGCACAAAAGACGCCCCAGCTGGCGCCGCGCGGCTTGAAGATGGTTTCTTGCGTTCAAAGGGCCTGGGTGCAGCACTTGTGCCGCCCCTGTCTTTGATTGTGGATTCAAAGGGCATTTACTTCGACCCAAACCAGCCCAGCGATATGGAAGCCACCATCGCCGCCGCCGTGGACATCAACCCAGGCCAAGCTGCACGGGCATTGGCCCTGCGTGACGCCATCGTGGCGGCCGGGGTGTCAAAGTATAATCTAGGGGGGGCTGTGGTGCCGCCCTTGCCAGAGGGGCGGAAAATTTTGGTGCCCGGGCAGGTGGAAGACGACGCGTCGATCCTGCGCGGCACGGTGGACATCGCCACCAACCGCGCCCTTTTGCAGGCCGCCCGGGATGCAAACCCCGATGCTGTGATCATCTATAAACCCCACCCCGACGTAGAAGCTGGCCTGCGCAAAGGCGCGGTGCCCGATGCGCAAGACTTGGCGGATGTTGTGGCCCATAATTCGGACCCCATCGCGCTGATTGATGCCGTGGACGCGGTGTGGACCATGACCTCCCTTTTAGGGTTCGAGGCTTTGATCCGGGGCAAAGCGGTCACCTGCGTCGGGTTGCCGTTTTATGCTGGATGGGGTTTGACAACCGACCGCCACACCATCCCACGGCGCGCGGCGCGCCCCAGTTTGGCGGGATTAATCCATGCCGCATTGATCGATGTCCCGCGATATTTTGATCCGGTGACCCAACGCCCTTGCCCGCCAGAAGTGGTGGTGCAGCGCTTGGCAGAAGGGCAATCCATGGCCCGGGGTCCTGCAAACCGATTGCTGGCCAAAGCCCAAGGGGCCTTGGCATCCTATGCCCATTTATGGCGCTAAAGCGCGCCAATGGGTGCGCAGGTCCGGGCCAATCACGCTTTGATCCACCATTTCAAAGCGCGGGGCTTGGGCCAACACATCCAGCCCCATGGCCCCCAAGCCAGGCTGGCCTTCTGCGCCGATAAGAACACCGGCGGAATACATGATCAAGTCATCCACCAGCCCTGCCTGGATCAAACTGGCAGCCAAGGTTCCCCCGCCTTCGCAGTAAACGGAGGTCAGGCCAGCGGCCGCCAAGGATTGCATCATGTGGGTCAAATCCAAACTGCCGCCCTGAACTGGCGCTTGCAGCAAACGCACGCCATCGCGGGTCCAGTGCGATGTTTTGGCGGCGGGCACCTTGGGGCCATGAACAATCCAAAGCGGGGTATGGGGCAAATCTTGCGCCAGCCTGGCGCCCTCAAAATCCAATCTGCGCGATACAACGATGCGCACCGGGGACCGATCCGCCCCCAATCCGCGCACGGTTAAGCTGGGGTCATCCAAACGCGCGGTTCCCGCACCCACCATCACCGCGTCATGGCGCAACCGTTCCGCATGCACATGGCGGCGCGCCTGTGGTCCCGTGATCCACTGACTGTCCCCCGATGCTGTGGCGATGCGGCCATCGGCGGACAGGGCCAGCTTTAGCGTCACCTGGGGGCGACCACGGGTCATAACAGACAAAAACCCGGCAAGATCTTGGCGGGCGTCTTCTTCCAAAACACCCGTTTCAACGGGGATACCTGCACAGCGCAGCGTTTCAAAGCCGCCACCGTTCACCTTGGGATTGGGATCACGCGTGGCGGCCACAACGCGCGCAATGCCCGCTTGCACCAAACGGTCAGCACAAGGGCCAACAGTGCCGTGATGCGAACAGGGTTCTAAGGTTACAAATGCGGTGGCCCCAAAGGCGGCACCACCGGCTTGATCCAAAGCCACCACTTCTGCGTGGCGCTTGGTGGTGCGATCGGTGCAGCCGCGGCCCACCACATGGCCATCTTTGACCAACACGCACCCAACAGATGGCCAGGGCCAAACAGCCCCCTGCCCACGCCGGCCCATCATCAGGGCCAGGCGCATCCATCGAATATCTTCAGCGATCAATTGTCCGAAAGATCGTCGGGCCGCAGCTCTGAGACGAACTTGTCGAAATCATCCGCAGCCTGGAAGTTCTTGTACACTGATGCAAAGCGCACATAGGCGACCGTATCGATGCGGGCCAAGGCTTCCATCACGATTTCACCGACGGTTTTGCTGTCGACGTCCGTGTCACCCATGCTTTCCAAACGGCGCACAATGCCGGAGATCATTTGATCCACGCGTTCGGGTTCGACCGGGCGCTTTTGCAACGCGATGCGGATGGACCGTTCCAACTTGTCACGATCAAAATCTTCGCGACGGCCATTGGATTTGATAATCACCAGATCACGCAGTTGCACGCGCTCATAGGTGGTGAACCGACCGCCACAAGACGGGCAAAACCGCCGACGCCGAATGGCGACGTGATCTTCCGCAGGGCGGGAATCTTTAACTTGGGTGTCTACGTTCCCACAAAAAGGGCAGCGCATGGCATGCCTCCCTCTCTCGAAATTGAATACTGCCTCGAACGGGGCTTTGCGCCCACTTATCCACAGCCTTTGTAGGGCGTGATCTATACTTTGTGTAGGGGCCATGATCGGACACCCAAATCCTGTGGCACGCAGGACTCACTTTTTGCGCGACATCGTTAACCATGTGTTTACTTTTACGGCGACCAACCCCGCAAAAACCCCGTAACTTTTTAATAAAATTTACGAGGAATTTTAACTATGGCCCACAACAGCGCCCTGCCCGGACTTTTGCCTTTGACCCTGTCTGCCATGATGTGTCTTCCCCACCATGCCCAAGCCGAAGTTGGATTTGTGACCCATTTCGGCAGCAAAGACCCAGATGCGTGGACCGTGGCCAATTACACCTTTACCCACCCAGCTTTTGACACCGACTGGCATGCCGATCAGGTGTCCTTCCAGGACGGGCTGACCTTAACCTTGGGCCCGCAAGCGGACCAAGAAAACCGCTTTGTTGGGGCGTCCGTTCGGCGCAAGCAGACCACGCATTTCGGCCAGTACGAAGCGGTGTTGCAGCCCGCCAAAGGGGACGGATTGGTGACGGGGTTTTTCACCTATACCGGCCCGTATTACGGCACCCAACACGATGAGATCGACATAGAGTTTCTGGGGCAAGACACCACAAAACTGCACGTGGCCTGGTTTGTGGATGGCGTTTTACATCAACGAGATATCCCCTTGGGGTTTGATGCCGCACTGGCGCCACGCCGGTACGGCTTTCTTTGGACGCCCCATCAAATCACCTGGACAGTGGACGCGCAGCCCATTTTCACCGTGACCGCGGCCCAAGCGCCCATCCCCCAAGAGCCCGGAATGATGTTCGCAAACCTGTGGGCGGTGGATCAATCTTTGGCCAATTGGGCGGGCCATGCCGCCCCAGACACCCAAGCCCAAGCTGCCTTTAAGGAAGTGCGGTTTCGCCCTTGGGCCCCAGAGACGGCCCCCAGCGGTTAACCGCCATGGCGGCTCATGCCGCCGCGATCATCGCGACAACACGGCGGGTATGGGGGCGGTCGCGATGTTCGAACAGGTAAACCCCCTGCCACGTTCCCAGCTGCAACACGCCGTTCACCACCGGGATTTGCAAAGACGTTGGCAACAGCGCGGCTTTGATATGGGCGGGCATATCGTCTGGCCCTTCGTATGTGTGGGTCAAATACGCCATGGCGGGGTCTGTGGTGGGGGGCACCAAACGGTGGAAAAAGTTTTGCAAATCCACCTGCACTTCGGGATCGGCGTTTTCTTGGATCACCAAACTGGCGGAGGTGTGTTGCACCATCAAGGTCAGCACACCCGTGCCCACCGCCCAGGCCGCAACGTCGCGGGTGAATTCATACAACCCAGGCCCGTTGGTCTGCACCGTAAACACACAGTGGGTCATCGATGTTGGTCCACCATGATGACGTTGCCATCTGGGTCATGCAAAATGAAATGCGCCGGGCCTTCACCCCCCGGATCCGCCCGGGCCACGTCCACTTCAATGCCTTGGGCCTCCAACGAAGCCTGGATCGATCTGACATCATCGAACGGATCCACGTTTTGACCGTTGCTGTCCCAACCTGGATTAAAGGTCAGGATGTTGTGATCAAACATGCCTTGGAACAATCCAATCACCGTGTCGCCCTGTTTCATGATCAGGAAATTATGCGCCGCGTCCCCGCCCATGACGGCAAACCCCAGCTTTTCATAGAAGGTTTGGCTGACCGCCAGATCTTTGACAGTCAAGCTGAGAGAAAATTGTCCGAGGGTCATGGCGGGTCTCCAATGTCTGTGTGCCCCAGATAAACAGACACACTTGGCCGAACCAAGAAAACTTTGCACGCTGTGGTTGGTTGCTTGGGGCCCGCCGTCCGCAATTGGTGAACACAAGCGTTTCTTGCAGCTTTCCGATCAATCCCGGCAGGCACGGCAATGCGGACACCCGGACATTCTGCCGAAACGATTGGATGGACCCAATGACAACTTTGAAAACTGCAAAATTGCAGGCCAAACGCCTGCGCGCCGCGCTTGGCGATCAAGCGATTGATATGGGCCACGGGCAATGCCTGGAACTTGTGGCCAAACTTCATGGATTTCGCGACTGGAACACTTTGAACGGGGTGTGGCCGGACCCATTGCGGCCCATTCCCAAAGGTTGGTTTCAATCTGGGGATGCGCAAGAAGCTTATGAATTTGGGGCAGAGCCGGATCCCGACACGCCCGACAAAATGTTGGCGTGCATCCGTTTAAGAAGCGGCACCACCGCCCAAGCTGGGTTCGGCACACTGATGCAGACAGTCAAGGCCGAAGATTTTCTCGACACCCGGGTGCGTCTTTCGGCAAAACTGCGCCTGGCCAGCACCAATGGGGCAACAACACTGTGGATGCGTGCCGACAACGCGAACCGCCAATCTGTGGCCTTCGACAACATGGAAAGCCGCGCTCAAGATGGCGCGTTACAAGGCACCGCGGGTTGGGTGGACCGCCAAATCGTTTTGGACATTCCACGTACCGCCAGCACAATTTCTTTTGGGTTCTATTTACGCGGCGATGGCATCGCCCACTGCGCAGACATGGCCATGGAAATTGTCGGCACTGATGTCGCCGTGTCTTCTGACACCCAAAACCCCCATAACAGGCCCGCAAACCTCAGCTTTTCAGAATAACGAAACATCCAAAACCAGTTCGGGAGGCATTTACCGGAAGGGATGTATCCCCTCAGCATACGTATTGAGGAATCAGCGGATGGTTGATACCTCAATTACATGGAAATTTATGACAACCTTCCACGGATTATCCAGATGATATTGCTGGCTACGATCCTCGGTTATTCAATATATGAAATATACCAAAAACAATATGTGGTTGCTGCGGTTGGTGTTTTCTTGGCTGTCGTGGGTTACGGTGCATGGGAGATGGAAACATTTCGAGCAAATGCTGACCTTAAAAACACGGAAAAAATTTTATCGGATACCAACGAAAAACTAAACAATAACCTGTCTACAATCTCAGATCAGCAAGAGCAAATAAGCAAACAACAAAAAACCATAGCTTCTCAGGAATTTGAAATCAATAAAACAATAAATGAGCTAGAAAGTCTGAAATCCAGCCAAACACCATACATGCAGGTTGGACAATGCAGATGGACAAGAGTTTCCGAAACTAGATTTATCTGTGATATGGCTTTGGAAATAAGAAATGGGCAATTTATGGATCGGGGCGCGTGGATAGTAATTCACGACGGTCCGCAAATTTCAGAAGTTTGGCTAGTGGATAACTTCAACAATAAAATTGGTGTGCGGACCAGAAACATGTCTGGCCATCAAGCAATTCCAGTAGCCAATCCAACAAAATTGTTCGGATTAAGGTTTCAATCCAGCAGAAAATCGGGTTTTCAGTTCGAACTGTTGCCCGGGCAGTGATGGGGAAATAATTGTCATTAAGAACTGATAGGAAAAAACAGAATTTAGAGGGATTCATCAAGGACCACGAAAACGACCCACCCGGCGACCTGGATAAGCTAGACGCCTTTATCAAGCGTCCAGTTCGGGAAACCGAGAAAGCAACTCGTCCAGCATCACCTCAGGCGTCGTCCGACGATTGAAGCGGTATTCAAACTCTTTGGCATAGCGTTCCAGATACTTGGGCGACACACTGACGTGTGTCCCGCTGATGCTTTCCTTTAGATGACGCCAGAAGTTCTCAACCGCGTTGACGCTTTCGCCATTGGGGCCAACGTATCCATCGCCCTTGTACTTGTTCACACGCTTAACGTCGAACCCCTCATGTTCCAGCTTGGCTTAGCCCAGGAACCCGTCTGTGTGTACTTCGGTGCCTTGCTTTACGTTGGCGGCAATCTCACCCTGTAGCGTCTTCTGAGTGGTGTTTGGGATCACTTTGACAATGGCCTTGCCTTTGCCACGTTCAACCATGCCCATGACGATTGTTTTACCAGCCGCGCCGCGCCCTACGGTGCCCTTCTTGTGGCCCCCAACATAGGTTTCATCCACCTCAACAATCTCACCTTCGCCGCCCAAGGGTTCGTCACCGTCGATTGCGGCCATGTGTTCCCGGATCAGAGCCGCCATGCGCCAAGCGGTCTTGTATGTCACGCCAAGCTGGCGTTGCAATTCCTTGGCGCTGACGCCGTGGCGTGTCGTGGTGAACAGGAAAATCGCATAGAACCAAAGCTGCAAAGGTGTGCGGCTTTTCTCAAAGATAGAACCCACCATCGGGTGAATGTGGTGGCCGCACCACTGGCACGAAAACGCTTGTTCAGATTGCAGGCGATACCACTTCGCAGAGCGTTTGCACTTGGGGCATTCGTGACCTTGGCCGAACCGGACATTAAACAAGTGTTCAAGGCAGGTTTCATCATCTGGAAACTGTTTGAAGAATTGGCGGACGTTGCATTGTTTCATGCAATCTTAATGCCATTTCACTTACCGTATGTCAAGGGGATACACCCCTACCGGAAAATACCGTCGCCCAGCTGGTCGATCACCAACTTCGCCTTGTCGATGGACGCCTCCTTGGCGGCGTCCATGGTGCCCAAAGTATCCGCACGGATCAGGTGGTGGGTCTTTGTTTGCCCATCGATGTTTTTGGTGATCACCGCTGCGATGCGAAAGCTGGTGCCATCTTTTTGGGGGGCCGGTTCGATGGTGTAATCTTTGTAACTTTCGGTTTCAGCCGGGGTTTCGGGCTTGGGTTTGGAGGTGCCGAACAGTTTGGAGAGAATGGACATGGGGCGCGGGTCCTTAAGAAAACGTTGGAAACCACCGTACAGTGCCCGCGCAAAATGCCAAGACCCGTAGGGTGGGTGCAACCCACCATTCGCCGATGCCGGACAAGCGGTGGGTTTCACCCACCCTGCGGAGTGTTTGGACGATCTTAATTAAGATCGGTCGGTCTGGCTTACTGATCCAAGAAAGACCTTAACTTCCGCGACCGGCTTGGGTGCTTCAGCTTCCGCAGCGCCTTTGCCTCGATCTGCCGGATCCGTTCCCGCGTCACGCTGAACTGTTGGCCCACTTCTTCCA
>JAHDCP010000082.1 GCA_020629775.1 Planktomarina sp. | reverse complement strand
GCAGTAATACCCGGTGGCACTGACCCAATCATCGCCTTCAAAACTGCCTTCCATAGTGATGTAGTCACGCCGGTGCAGCAGATCAAAAGCGTTGGACAGCGGGGTGATAAAATCATCCAAATACCCGGCAGCACCCGCAACCGCATTGACGGGATGAACCACATTGATCTTGGCGTCATCGCTGAAAAAGCGTTCCGCCGCGATGGAAAGATTAGTGTTAGTGATAAAGTCTTGTAGGTAGGTCAGATTAGAACTGGTCATAGCGACGCTCCGATGGGGTTTTGAATTAAGAAGTGTGCTTCAAAATCCAAAACCCGGGCCCGCCCGCATGAATGCAAAAGGAATACGGCCCGGTCGCCGTAACCGAATTCCACAAAGCCTCAAAAACGCAAGCATACCGTGCACCACCAAACACTTGGTGCGGGCAAGCATCATCATCCCTTTACCGCACCGGCGGTCAGGCCCGACACAATCTGGCGCTGGAAGAACATTACCAGAATGAACAGTGGCACTGTGGCAGACACCACAGCAGCCACGGCAAACATCACGTTGCCTTCGGTATAGGTGGTCCCCAGGAACGCGGCGATCTGGGGCACCATGGTGCGGTTGCCCTCGTTCAAGATCAACGATGTGACGATAAAATCGTTGTACGCCAAAAGAAAGCTGAACAAGCCGGTGGTGATCACACCCGGCCACATCACGGGAATAATCACGTGGCGGAAGGCTTGGAATTGGGTGCAGCCATCAACCTTGGCGGCTTCATCCAAATCCTTGGGGATCGATTCAAAGAAGGAATGCAACATCCACAGCGTGAACGGTTGATTGATGGCCACCAAAACGATGATGGCGGTGGGCAGATAGCCCCAAACATTCCAATCAAAGAACACCGGCAAATACCCAGACACCAAGGCCACCTGCGGCAAGGCACGGAACATCAAGGCGGTGATCAGCAACCAAAACACATACCCCTGCCCCGACCGGGACAGCGCGTAACCCCCCAAGGTGCCAATGGTCAGCGAGATGGTCACAACACACACACAGACGATCATCGTGTTGATGGCGTTGCCAAAGAAGCCTTCTTGCACAAACGCACCATCATACCCGGCCCCAGTGAACGGGCGTCCGTATGTATCTGCGGTATTCCGGCCGAAAATGGCATTGGTCCAATCCGCGATGGAGAAGAAATCAAGTTCCACCTTGAAGCTGCCCCACAGTGTCCACAGAAACGGGAACGCGGCGCAAACAAACCAGATGGACACAAACGCCCAAAGGGCAATTTTCAGGCCCAGTGGCTTACGATCTTTGACAGCTGTGGACATCAGTGCGCCCCCCCACGGAATTCACGCCAAGTGCGCACCAGCACCGGCGACAAAAGAATGGCCACGCCGATGATCGTCAGCACAGAAGTGGTGGCGGCAGAAGAAAGCTGCTGCGTTTCCCCACTCAGGTCACTGATGATAAATGAACTCAGCGATTGCGCGTGCGCTTCTGCCTGAAAACCGATGATGGGTTCCAATACGCGGAAGTTGTCCATCAATTGGATCAACGCCACAAAGGTCACCAATGGGGCCAAGTGCGGGATCACCACGTAACGGATCTGTTGCCATCGTGTGGCCCCATCGATTTGCGCACTTTCTAGCGTGTCTTGCGGCACGGTTTGCAGCCCCGCATAGAACACTACAAAGGCAAATGGCGCAGACGACCAGATGCCATAAACAATCAACGACACCCACATCAGCGGGGTGGACGCCTTAAGCGACAGCGACGGATCATCGGCGATATAAGCGATCAACTGCCCCAAAACCCCACGGCTGTCGATCATCCAGAACAAGATCAAAGACCCGATCAAGGGCGTCACAATCATGGGCAAAAGCGAGAAGAAGATCATCAATCCCTTCAATCGCCGATGCAAACTGTTGACCGCCACGGCAATGGCAAAGCCCAGCATGATCAACAACGGCGTACACACAAACGTATATGTCAGGGTAAAGCCCATGGCGCGGTAAAACGGCAGATCCCCCAGTTCTTTGAAGAACGCGCCAAAACTTTCGCTGGTGCGCCAGGCTTCGGCCACTTCAGCAAAGGCCAGGTGGCCGCGGTCTGCGTAAATACTTAATCCCGCAAAGCGCCCCAGGGGTTTCTCCTCGCGCAGGGCTTCTGTTGCGGCTTGATCCACCATGGTGGATTGGGTACAGCCAAAGGGGCCGCAATTTTCAGATTCAATCAAAACGGCTTCGTGTGGCACGAAGAAGGATTGCAGCACCACAGACACAATGGGGAACGCGATGAACAGCAACATTGCCGCCGCTGTCGGGGCAAAGAACCAGAAAAATGTGCGGTGCTTCATCGGCCAGTTTCCCTGTGTGCCAACCTGCGCCCCATTGGGCGCGGTGAAAAATCGGGGCCGCCCAAAGGCAGCCCCGACGCGGTTTCCTTACAGGAAGCCTTTTTCTTTTGCCGCAGCTGTGTATGCCGCTTCTACGTCTGCCAATGCTTGTTCTGCAGATTCTTTGCCCTGCATAAAGTCAGCCAATTCTGCGCCCAATGCAGTGTGCATCAGACCCATGTAAGGCAGCATTGGGTACGGTGTTGTGTTCATTTGCGCAGCGGCAAATACACCCACAGCAGCGTCAGTTGGGCTGTAACCGTCGATCAACCAAACAGCTTGCTTGGCAACTTCACCGTCTTCCAGGATCGCTGGACGAATGGCGTGGGTCATGGCGATAAATGTGGCTTCTGCTTCTGCGTCAGACACGTTCTTGGCCACAGTCCAGCCGTCCCACCACAAAGTGGATGCTGCTTGATCGCCGCCACCAACTGTCATTGGGCCAGCAATCGCCATGCCGTCTTTGACTTCTTGGGAAACGCCTTCTGCGTCTGTCAATGTTGCAGCGCGGCTGCCCCACATGTTCATCAATGCAACGTTGCCAGCGCGGTATTCGGCGTTGGTGGCGTTGGAATCGTGGGTCAGGAAGTCTGGGTTCATGTACTCAGACAGCGCCTTCATCATGTTCAAGGTGGCAACACCCTGTTCGTTGTTGATGGACGGTGTCGCGGAACCAGCTTCGAAGAAAGAACCGCCGTGGCCGAGATACATGTTGTTGAATTCTTGTGCCAAGTTCCAACCCGCTTTGTAGGCGCCGCCCACAGGGTTTTCCATCAGGCCCATGGACCGGATTTTTTCAGCAGCAGCCAACATGTCTTCGTATGTTTTTGGCGCTTCAACACCAGCTTTTTCCAAAATGTCGGCGCGATACACCAAGTGCTGCGCGTTTGCCATGAAAGCAACAGCCATGACCTTACCGTTGATCGTGATCAGCTGGTTTTTCTTCAGATCTTGACCGTGCTTGGCCACCAGATCATCCAAAGGACGGATCACGTCATCGTTCATCAGAGCAACGATGGACGAGTTTGCAACGATGGCAGATGTGTATTCAGCAGGGTTGCCCTGCATACCAGCCAGGTTGATCTTTTGGTGATCGGCTGTCAGGTTTTTGCTGACTTCAGCGCCAGTACATTCGGTTGCACCCGCGCCAACAGTTTGGATGGCTGGGAATTCGTTGCCCACGATGGACACCCGTGCGTCGATTGCACAACCATGGCCGCCAGCGAATGCTGTGCTGCCCAGCAGCGATACAACGCCAGCCATTGCGATTTTCTTCAGAAACATAATCTTCTCCCTGTTTCCAGTTTCGTTCGGATGTGTCTTGCAAGCCCACATCCATTTGTTTGGGGTTAGTCCCCAATCCGCTCCCCTGTTTGGGAATCAAACAGGTGGCAAATTTCAGTTGGTATGGTGAAAGCAACGTCGTCACCGATGTTGCTGCGATATTCTTTGCCGGCCTTCACCGAAATCATGGCCCCGCCTGCGCGCACGGTCACCATGGTGGCGTCACCCAGCAGTTCCATCGAATACACTTTTGATTTCACTTGGCCGCCCTTGGCCGCAATCGATGCGTCTTCGGCGCGGTATCCCAAAGTCACTGGGCCATCGGCCCCTGCTAACCCTTTGATTTCGATCCCGTCAGCGGTGAAAGTGCCGCCCTTCAAGGTGCCGTCGATCAAATTCATGGCCGGGTTGCCGATAAAGCTGGCCACAAAGGTGTTGGCAGGTTTGTCATAGATATCTGTGGGCGTGCCCACCTGCTGAACAATGCCTTTTTCCATCACCACAACCCGGTCGGCCAGGGTCATGGCCTCGATCTGATCGTGGGTCACGTAAATGGTGGTGACTTGGAGTTCATGGGACAGGTTTTTGATCTGCGCACGTGTGCTCACCCGCAGCTTTGCGTCCAGGTTGGACAGCGGTTCGTCCATCAAAAATACATTGGGTTCACGCACAATGGCGCGGGCCAAGGCAACCCGTTGGCGTTGCCCACCGGACAGGGCGGCCGGCTTGCGATGCATAAACGGTTCCAGTTCAACCATGGCGGCGGCGCGCTTCACCCGTTCGTCGTGTTCAGACGTGGGCACTTTGCGGACTTTCAGCGGGAAGCGGATATTTTCATAGACGTTCATGTTCGGGTAAAGCCCATAGGACTGGAACACCATGGAAATGTCACGGTCCTTGGGTTCCTTATCGTTTACCCGTTCCCCATCAATGATGATGTCGCCTTCTGTGCAATCTTCCAGCCCCGCGATCATGCGCATGGTGGTGGTCTTGCCACAGCCCGATGGACCCAACAGCACCAAAAACTCGCGGTCAGCGATGGTCAGGTTGAAATCATCAACCCCCACGAAAGAGCCCCAGCGCTTAGAAACATTGCGAAGCTGTATTTCAGCCATAGTCATCCCCCATCGGCACATGCGCCCGCCAAAAGGGACTTTTCACCCGACGTTGCACACGTGTGCAAAGGCTAGACCCAACCCCTATCGTTTGCCAAGCATTTTCGAAAAATAATTTTCAAAATCGTCAGCGGATGCGCATTTCCGTGTCTGCGTTGAACAAACGGGCGCTTTCGGGATCAATTTTTAGGCCAACCACGTCGCCTTCGGCAGACCGATCGACACCGCGTTCTTCCACAATGATCTTTTCGCCCGAATCCGACACAAGATAATTGTACGAGACACCGCCCAAACTTTCGGACAATTCAACGCGGTGCGTGCTGCCGTTACGGTCAACCACCAGGTGTTCCGGACGCAGCCCCACTTCGACGGCTGTTCCTTCGGATGGCAATGTCACGGGCAGTTTAATCGATGTCTGCAAACCTGGCACATCCACTTTGCCCCCTTTGGCAACGGTGCCCTTCAAAAAGTTCATAGCCGGGCTGCCGATGAACCCGGCCACGAACTTGTTGTCGGGGTCATTGTACAGATCCATGGGCGCGCCCACTTGTTCGATCACACCTTTGCGCAGCACCACGATCTTATCTGCCAGGGTCATGGCTTCCACTTGATCATGGGTCACGTAAATCATCGTGGCGCCGATTTCTTTGTGCAGCCGGGCGATTTCGACGCGCATTTCCACACGCAATTCCGCATCCAAGTTGGACAGCGGTTCATCGAACAAAAACACTTCAGGCCCACGAACAATGGCCCGCCCAATGGACACCCGCTGGCGTTGCCCCCCTGACAATGCCGCAGGTTTGCGTTTCAGGTATTCTTCCAGCTTCAAAATCCGGGTCGCTTCGGCAACCTTGGCGTCGATTTCCGCCTTGGGGTAGCCGTTCATTTTCAGCCCGAACCCCATGTTTTCTTGAACCGTCATGTGCGGGTACAAAGCGTATGTCTGGAACACCATCGCCACCCCGCGCCGGGCGGGATCTTCGGTGGTGACATCGCGGTCACCAATATGGATTTGGCCGCCTGTGGTTTCTTCCAACCCTGACACCATGCGCAACAGCGTGGATTTTCCGCACCCTGACGGCCCGACAAAAACGCAAAATTCACCGTCTTCGATCTGCAAGTCCACTCCGTGGATGACCTGTGTTTCACCATAGCGTTTGATGACGTTGTTCAGCGTAACTCCGGACATGGTGTGTCTCCTATTCGGCGGCGGTTGGGGCGGAAAGTGCGGTTTGATCAGGGAATCGCCACGCGGCAACATCTTGGGCAATGGCGCGGGCTGTTTGTTTTAAGCGGGGTGCGTGTTGCGCCATGTCTTGCAAGGATGTGCGGGTTGTGGCGCTGGTGACCGACAAGCCCCCCAAAAGGCGGCCCCGTTCAGATACGATGGGCACCGCCACGCAAATAATGCCCGGCTCATGTTCTTCGCGGTCAAAGCTGTGACCGTCACGTTTGATGTCAGCCAGCTCTGCGCGCAGGGCTTCGGGCGACGTCAAAGTTGTTGGGGTAAATGGGTGAAAGCTTTGTTGTGCGATGATATTGTCAACGCGGTCATCTGGCAGGCATGATAACATCGCTTTGCCAACGCCGGTGCAATAGGCTGGCCCTACCTTGCCCGCCTCTGAATACATGGGCAGCGGCTTAGTGGCATTGCGTTTGTCCACGTACAAAACCTGGGCGTGGTCCAACTGGGCCAGGTGTACAGTTTCGCGTAAATCCAAAGACAGCGCGTCCAAATGGGCTTGGGCAATGGGGGCCAGGCTGGATTGTTGCCAGGCCCCATGGGCCAAACGCACCAAACGAATGCCCAGGCTGTATGTGTTGTGATCCGGGTCAAACGCCAACATGCCTTGGTTCGTCAGGGTTTGGACAAATCGGTAGAGTGTGGCTTTTGGGAATGGGGCCAGCGGTTGCAGTTCGGCAAAGCGTACCGGGCGGCCAAATCCAGCCACCAAATCCAGCACCGCAAGTGCTTTTCCAACTGTGCCATCCGCAGACTGCGCGTCAGCCATGGCGTCCTCCCCTGCAAGGCCCCGATTGTGATTTTGAGATGCGGGACTCGTATGCAACTGTTGACAAGCGTAGCCGAGTCGCGCTTATCATTTCAATATCTAAAACGCGGTTCCACTATTTGAAACCGCCAAGGGAAGCATAAGGGAGGAAAATCTATGCGTTCCATGCTGAAAACGTCCGTCGCGGCGTTGGCAACTGCTGCTGTCATGGCAACCGGGGCTTTTGCCGCTGGCCATGCAGAACCACTGACCGGTGACCTGCGGATCAACCTGGACACATCCAACCCCGCACCGCGGGCCACGATGGAAGCCATGATCGCACGGTTCCAAGCCAAGCACCCCGATCTGAACATCACCACAACCGTGATCGATCGCGAAGCATACAAAACCCAAATCCGGAACTTCCTGTCGGCTGACGCCCCAGACGTTCTGACATGGTACGCCGCCAACCGCATGCGCCCTTACGTGGAAGCTGGTCTGTTGGAAGACGTGTCCGACATGTGGGCCGAAGGCACTGACATCGCGCAAGAACTGGCATCCACCAAAGGTGCGATGACCATCGACGGCAAGCAGTGGGGTGTGCCTTACACATACTACCAGTGGGGCATCTACTACCGCAAAGACATCTACGAAGAACTGGGCTTGAAAGAGCCTGCGAACTTCGACGAAATGGTTGCCAACTGTGAAGCCATGATCGCGTCTGGCCGCAAGTGCTATACCATCGGCACAAAGTGGCTGTGGACCGCATCCGGCTGGTTCGACTATCTGAACATGCGGACCCACGGGTTTGACTTCCACATGCAAATGGCCCGCGGCGAAATCGCCTGGACCGATGACCGTGTGCGTCAAACATTCGCCAACTGGCGTCGCCTGGTAGACCTGGGTGCATTTGTCGACGATCACCAGAACAAAGACTGGCAGCAGTCCTTGCCCTTCTTGGTGGACGGTTCTGCCGGTGCGATCCTGAAAGGCAACTTCGCAGTGGCACCGCTGCGTGAAGCTGGCCTGACCGATGACCAACTGGACTTCCACCAGTTCCCATCGATCACTGAAGGTGTTGCCCTGGCCGAAGACGCGCCAACCGACACATTCCACATCGCCGCTGGCGCACAAAACAAGAAAGCCGCCCGTGCCTTCTTGGCGCACATGGCATCTGCGGAAGAACAGTCGATCATCAACAACGGTGAAAACCTGGGCCAACTGCCAGTGAACGCAAACGCGTCCATCGACGACGACAAGTTCCTGAAAGAAGGCTTCGCCATGCTGTCGTCCAACAGCCCTGGCGGTGTTGCACAGTTCTTCGACCGTGACTTCCCTGCTGAAATGGCCAAAGCGGCCATGGAAGGCATGCAGGAATTCATGGTGTTCCCAGACAACCTGGATGACATCCTGGCCCGTTTGGAAAGCGTTCGTCAGGACGTTTACTAAGACTTTAAGGGGGTGCGCGGGCAACTGCGCACCCTTCTTCCCGCCCCTACTCCATAGCGACGAATACATGCGTGTATTCCTCCCTGCGGAGAACAGACCAAACGTTGGAGATCCCAATGGCGACCACAACGACAAACGCAAAACCAAGGGCCCAACAGGGCTGGTACAAGCGAAACGAAATTGCTGTCACGCCCTGGCTGTTCTTAATCCCCGGCATCGCGATGTTCGCGCTTTATGTAATCCTGCCTGTGTTCCAAAGCTTCTATCTATCGCTGTTTGAATGGGACGGCCTTGGATCCTTAAGCACCCACGGTGAATACGTTGGGCTGGACCACTACGAAAAGCTGTTCACCCGTGACCGGGCCTTTAACATTTCACTTTGGAACAACCTGAAATGGCTGATCTTTTATCTGCTGGCCATTCCAGGCGGGCTGATGGTCGCGCTGTTTTTGAACCAAAAAGTGTTCGGCATCCGCCTGTACAAATCATTGTTCTTCTTTCCCTTTGTGATTTCGCAGATCGTCGTGGGTTTGGTGTTCACATGGTTCTATGACCCACAATTTGGCCTGTCGAATTGGCTGATCGGCTTGGTGGGCATTCCGCCCGTCAATATCCTGGGCAACCCCACCACCGCCACTTACGGCATCATCGCGGCTGGGCTGTGGCCACAAACCGCATATTGCATGATCTTGTATCTGACGGGTCTGAACGCCGTGGACCCAGAACAAGTGGAAGCGGCCCGTTTGGACGGGGCAAAAGGCCACAAAATGCTGTGGTATATCATCATCCCACAACTGAAGCCTGCCACGTTCATCGCCTTTGTTGTGACCATCATCGGCGCGCTGCGGTCCTTTGATTTGATTTCCATCATGACCAACGGCGGCCCGTTCGGGTCCACCCGCGTTCTGTCATTTTACATGTTCGAAAAATCCCTGTCCGAATACGGATTTAAAATGGGATACGGCGCTGCCATCGCGGTGGTCTTGTTCATGATCATGCTGGTCTTCATCGGATACTTCTTGTGGTCCATGTACCAAGACGAAAAAGCTGCGGGTCACTGACATGTCGGAATTTCGCGAACATATCGACGCCATATGCAGTGTTTTGCCGGGGGCAATTTGGTCTGACCCCGCCGAAGGCAATTTGGCGTCTTGGAAAGTGGGCGACAAGATGTTCGCCTGTCTTGCCAGTGCTGCCACAGGCGTGTCTGTCAAAACACCAGACGTTGAAACCGCTGCCATGTTGATTGATGCAGGCGTGGCTGAAAAAGCCCCCTACTTCCACAAAAGCTGGGTTCGCTTCTATGAAAATGCCAACAGCGAAGAAGTGCAGTTTCGCGTTCACGCGTCATACGATTTGATCCGGTCCAAGTTACCGGCCAAAGTCAGAAATGCCTTACCCCCAAGGGAAGGAACGTAACCCATGTTTCCCAAACCGATCGAAAAATCGTCACGCCAATGGCAAATCGGATACCAGGTATTGCTGCCTTTGGTGATGTTGCTGTGGCTGGCCCCGTTGCTGGCGGTGGCCCTGTTTTCCATCCGGCCCGGTGTGGATTTCACCGTTGGAAATTACTGGGGCTTACCGTCCACATTTGAATTTTTTGCCAACTACAAAACAGTGATCGGCAACTGGTCGTGGGATCCGCAGAATTGCAGCACCGACAGTGGCATTCTTTTTCATAAGGTCAACCACAGCATCTGCTTCAACAGCATTGGCCTATGGCACATGAATATCACCGGATCAGCGATGGTTAAATACATCCTGAATTCATTCATCATCACCGTGCCCACGGTGATTGGGGCTGTGGCCCTGTCTTGCATGACCGGCTTTGCCCTGGGGGTGTATCGGTTCAAGGGCAATCTGCTGATCTTCTTCATGTTCATCGCAGGCAACTTCATCCCTTTCCAAATCTTGATGGTGCCCGTGCGGGACCTGACGCTGGACATGGGATTGTACAACACCAAAACCGGGCTGGTCCTGTTTCACATCGCGTTCCAAACGGGGTTTTGCACCCTGTTCATGCGCAACTTTATCCGTGCGCTGCCATTCGAATTGATTGAAGCCGCGCGGGTTGAAGGCATCGCCGAATGGCGCATTTTTTGGTACATCGTGTTGCCATTGATGAAGCCCGCCATCGCCGCTTTGTCGGTTCTGATCTTCACGTTCATCTGGAACGACTATTTCTGGGCCATTGTGTTGACCACGGGTGAAAACGCGCAACCCGTCACGGCCGGGATCACCAGCTTTAATGCGCAATTCCGCGCCATGTATCACTTGATGTCTGCGGGTTCGATCATTGCAGCCCTGCCCCCTGTGGCGATGTTCTTTTTGATGCAAAAGCACTTTATTGCGGGTCTGACTTTGGGGGCCGTGAAGTAAGATGCAAACGTGGCGATTGGACGATGGACGCCAGACGGTTGTGCTGGCGGCAACACAGATGCGACTGCCCCAGGTGGTTTACTGGGGTGCGGCCCTGCCCCAAGATGATGATTTGGAAGTCCTGGCGCGAGGTCACACCATTGATGTGACAGGCGGCATGTTGGATGAAAATCCAGATTTGTCGCTGTGCCCCGAAGCGGTGCGCACCTTCCCCGGCCAGCCGGGTCTGATCTGCCGCGACACCGATGGCACGCCCTTGTTGCCAAAGTTCTGTTTTGCATCCGAACGGCGCGATGGGGATGTGTTGGAACTGTCGTTTGATGACACCACCAATGCCCTTACGCTGACTATCACCTTTGAAACAGACACCCATACCGGGTTGATTACCTGTTCCACCAAACTGTCAGCCACACGCCCTATCCACTTGCATTGGCTGGCGGCCCCCGTTGTGCCCGGGCCCCAATCTGCCGATGAAATGATTGATTTCACCGGGCGCTGGTGTGGTGAATTTCAGGCCGTCACCACGCCGTGGTCCCCGGGCATGCGGTACCGCGAAAACCGCACAGGGCGCACAGGCCATGAGCATTTCCCAGGCCTCATCATCCCCGGTCGCGGCGCCACCAACGCCACGGGCGAAGCTTGGGGCTTTCACTACGGCTGGTCAGGCGGGCACAAGATGATTGCCGAAGAACTGCCCGATGGCCGCCGCCAAGTGCAATTCGGCCACGCCGCCCGCATGGAAACCCAGGCCGCTACAGAATTCAAAACCGCGAAGCTGTATCTCACCTATTCGAACCAAGGATTGAATGGCTGCGCCGTGGCGTTCCAACGCCACCTGCGCGACCGGGTCGTAAAATTCCCCAACGCCGCCCGCGCGCGGCCTGTGCATTATAACTGTTGGGAAGCAGTTTATTTTGACCACAAACTTCCCGTCCTCAAAGACATCGCGGACCGCGCGGCGGATCTGGGGGCAGAACGGTTTGTGTTGGACGATGGATGGTTCGGTCAACGCGACGACGACACCACGTCGTTGTCGGACTGGGAAGTGGATCCGCGCAAATACCCCGATGGGCTGACCCCTTTGATCGACCATGTGCATGGGTTGAGCATGACGTTCGGCATTTGGTTCGAACCTGAA
>JAHDCP010000081.1 GCA_020629775.1 Planktomarina sp. | reverse complement strand
ATAAGCAACACGCGAATGGAAACTTCTACCGATGTGCGCGCCCGGTGATCTGGGTTGATTTGGCGGGCTGCAAAGACCAACCCAGCTAGGGCCAGGGCAATGACCAACACCGTCACAACAAGGCGTTGGGTTGCACGCGCATCGCGCAATTCTACGGCAGCGGTCAGAACACTGGGGCGTATGTCCCCGCCCAAAGCAATGCCGATTGTTTTAAATCGGTCGCGCAGGTCATCGAGAATACGTTCGGGATGGCGCGCCTCGTCTTGGGTCAGCGCGCCTGCGGCTTGTGCTTGGCTCAATCCGCTGGCTACTTGGCTGACTTCCGTCATCACCAGGGAAATGTCGCGACCTTCCGGCAAGTCTGCGACATCAAAGTTTTGTTGAACTTGGAAGTTGTTCACCAAAGGCACAACCACCAGCCAAAGCGCCAAAAACACCGCTGCAGGCACAAAGGTGAATATGGCGACATGGGCACCGTAATATTGCGGCAATGAATGCAATTTGCGGATGTCACCGCTGGCACTTGCCAAGGCCCGCGCCCGGCCAATGAAAAAGCCCACCACTGCCAAACCAGCAAGGATGAGCAAAAGAAGGGATACCGACATAACCGCCTATCTTTTTTGACCGGTGGCACAGCGCCACCTTTTGGGGTCGGACAGGGCCAGCATGGCCCCACCCGTTGGTGATATAAGCATGCCGCTTACAGTGTTTTTTCGTCTTCCACAGCCGCTTGGGTTTCGGCCAGTTCAGGATCCGCCACCAAACCGTAAGCCGCCAATGGGCCCTCAACGCCAGCCAGCTCGTCCGCCACAAAGAACTGTGCGTATTCTTTCAGGCCAGGGATCACGCCGATGTGGGCCTTTTTGATGTAAAAGTACAAAGGCCGCGACACGGGATATTCGCCCGAAGCGATGGTTTCTGTCTTGGCTACAACGCCGCCCATGGTGGCCGCTTGCAGCTTGTCCAAGTTGTTTTCATAGAACGCCAGGCCGAACACGCCGATGGCATTTTTGTTGGCTTCCAAACGCGCCAGGGTTTCTGTGTAATCCCCATCAATATCCACGGACAGACCGTCTGTACGCACTTTCAAGCAAGTGCTTTCCGCGTCGTCTTCGCTCATCCCGCTGGCCATCATGGCTGCCATGGCGCCAGTTTCTTCGCAGCCTGTCAGCAGAACCTTTTCTTCAAACACTTCACGGGTGCCGTGTTTGGTTCCAGGGATCAGCGCCAGAATGTCTTGGCTTTGGAATGCCGCGTTCACCTGTGACCAATCGGTGTTGGGGTTGTCCACCAGCGCACCGTCTTGGACGATTTGCGGGGCCAAGGCCAAGAACCAATCACTTGGGGTGAAGGCAAAATTTTGACCGTCAATATCGGATGCGAATACAATACCGTCATACCCGATGCGCACTTCGATAATGTCGGTCACGCCAGCGGCTGCGCAGGCCGCGATCTCTTTGTCTTTGATTTTGCGTGATGCGTTGGCCACGTCGATTGTGTTGGCACCAACGCCTTCGCAAAAGCGTTTCAAGCCTGCAGAGGACCCACCTGATTCCACCACTGGGGTTGGGAAATCTGTGTTGTCGCCGAACACTTCGGCCACGATGGATGCGTAAGGCAAAACAGTGGAAGATCCTGCAACTTGCACGTTGTCACGCGCATTTGCAAAGGTGGCCACTGCCACAAGGGCGAAAGTTGAAACAGCTATTTTAGGTGCGGACATATCCGACGCTCCATTCAAGTTTTCATCTTGCCCAACCACTTGGGCATGGCACACGCACTAGGCGCGCTGCGCAACACTTGTGTGACGCCAATGTAACGGCTGTATGACACCCCATTCATTCACATGGTGAAGGGACTTGGCGGCTAAATGGGCAAAACCACCGAAAACACACTGCCCTGCCCCAGTTCAGAGGTGATGGTGAACCGCCCGCGGTGGCGGTTCACGATATGTTTAACAATGGCTAATCCAAGCCCTGTGCCCCCCACATCCCGGGATCTGTGCTGATCAGTGCGGTAAAACCGTTCTGTCAGGCGCGGAATGTCATGGGCGGCGATCCCTTCGCCCTGATCGCGAACTTCCAAAACCACCGCTGGGCCGCGTAAGCTTTTGTGATGGTTCACTTTTTGTAAACTGATTTGCACCAAACTGACCCCACCGCGCACGCCGTATTTGCACGCATTTTCCAACAGATTGGTGGTCAGTTGTTCCATCTGACCTTGGTCTGCGGGGATGGCTGGCAGATCATCGGCGCAGTCCAACGACACTGTTGCCCCATGGGACTTTGCAAAGTCTTGGTTGCGATCAACGATGGCCCGAACCACAGCGGCCATATCCACATTGCCCTTGGGGCGCACATTTAAGTGGGCCTCAACCTCTGACAAACTCAACAAATCGCGCACCAAATTGTTCATGCGCTGGCATTCCACTGCCATTAACCCCAAGAAGCGGTCTGTGGCTTTGGAATCCCCCTGGGCAGGCCCGTTCAATGTGTCCAAAAACCCCATCATTGCGGTCAACGGTGTGCGCAGTTCATGGCTTACGTTGGCCACAAAATCCCGGTGAATTTGGGTCATTTCATCGGCGGCAGTGACATCTTGGAACGTCACCATTGCCCCTGTCTTTTTCCCCAAGACCACCGGGCGCACGAATACTTGAAATCTGCGATCAGATGTCCGGTCCCTTGCCATGAACTCTGCCTGTTGGGGTGTGCTGGTGGTCAAACACCCTTCAATGGCTGTCAACAAACCGGGTTGGCGAAATGCTACGGGGTAGCTGTGCCCATGATAATCCCCCCCCAGCATATCTTGGGCCAAGCTGTTCAATGACAGCAATCGCCCGTCATGCCCCACAAGGGCGCAGGGGGCGGCAAAACCTTCTAACAGCGGGCCAACTTCAACGTCTGCCATGGGTCTATTTCCCTATTGTGGCCTACACGGCGCTATCTTTACCAAAATAATTCCCGCCTAAAAAGAATCATCCATACCAAACTCTGCTTTAGGTACGATTCGCCCATGAAAGACGTGCATCCGTTTGCAAGCGACCAGTCTGCGCCTTCTATCCTTGTGGTGGGGGATCTTCAAACGCGCCGTCTTGCAATGCCTTGGCCCAAGATGGCTGATATCGCATTTTGCGATGCCCGCGACTTAGATACCCAATTGGCAGAATCTGAAACAGATCTTGTGGTGTCCTTGCTGATAGATGGTGATTTTGATGCCATGGAAATCGCCCGGCGCTTGGAACGACTGAAATTTCCCGGGCGTTACCGGATTTTGTGCCAACCGGTGGCCAGTCAAACCATCATTTTGGCCGAATTGTATGATGCTGCCCCCAGCGTTGACGTTGATTTCTTGATTATCGAATAACGGTCAAACCATCGCGGAACCGCGCCGCATTTTGTTGATAATTCACTGCAGATTGCATCAAGCCAGCTTGGGCGTCTTGGGGCAATTCACGCACGACTTTGCCCGGTGATCCCATCACCAAAGAGCCCGGCGGAATGTCTTTGCCTTCCGTCACCAATGCCCCTGCCCCAATCAAACTGCCTGCGCCGATCTTGGCCCCGTTCAAAACGATGGCCCCCATGCCAATCAAAACGGTGTCTTCGATGGTGCACCCGTGAATGATGGCGCCATGTCCAATGGTGCAATTTGTGCCAATGGTCAGCGGAGACCCCATGTCAGTGTGCAACAGGGATCCTTCTTGAATGTTGGTCCCCGCCCCCACGTCAATCCATTCGTTGTCCCCACGCAACGTGGCCCCAAACCACACAGAAGACTTGGCGTGCAGCCGCACTTTGCCAATTATGTTGGCATCGTCCGCCACCCAGGCGGACCCGTCAATTTCAGGGGCAATTCCGTCCAAACCATAGATCATGAATTTTCTCCGAATTCTGCATGTAAGCCGCGCACATGATCCAACAGTGCGGGCTGTTGGATGCGGCGCAACCGTTCTGCAGCGATAATCGATTTCAGCTGAGCTTCGGTTTGATCCAAATCATCGTTCACCAACACAAAGTCATAACTGTCCCAGTGGCTTATTTCGTCCCAGGACTTTTGCATGCGGCGCGAAATCACCTCATCGTCGTCTTGCCCGCGCGTTTGCAGACGCCGCCGCAGTTCAGCGATCGAAGGTGGTAAAATGAAGATGGACAAAACATGGTCGCGCAGCGCCGAATGGCCGATCTGTTGCGCACCTTGCCAGTCAATATCAAACAAAACGTCCTTGCCTGCATCAATGGCGGCGGACACCGGGCCCTTGGGGCTGCCGTAAAAATTGCCAAACACGTGGGCGTGTTCCAGCATTTCCCCTTGGGCCACCATTTCTTTGAATGCGGCTTCATCGGTGAAATGGTAATCTTTGCCGTCTTCTTCACCGTCCCGCATGGCGCGCGTTGTGGCGGACACGGAAAAGGCCAAGGTCGGATCCCAAGCCCGCAGCCGTTTGGCCAAAGTGGATTTCCCCGCCCCGGAAGGCGATGACAATATGATAAGCAGGCCGCGCCGAGGTTGGGTCATGGTCATTCCACGTTTTGAATTTGTTCACGCATCTGGTCCACCAAAACTTTCATTTCAAGTCCAGTTTGGGTCAATGGTCCGTTGGCGGATTTAGAACACAAGGTATTCACCTCACGGTTAAATTCTTGCATCAAAAAATCCAATTTGCGCCCAACGGGTTGGTTTTTTGACACCATGTCCCGGGCCGCCGCCACATGACCGTCCAGCCGGTCCAGTTCTTCTGCAACGTCGGATTTCACCGCCAGCAAAGCCAGTTCTTGCGCCAAGCGGTCCGGTTCCACATTGGTGGTTTCCAACCGCGCCAAAGCCGCGTGCAATATTTGGGCTTGTTCTTCTTTTCTGCCCCCCAAGCTGGTGCGCGCCGCGTCCATCAACGTGGTGAACTGGTCCAACTGCCCTGACAAAATCCCTTGCAGCGCGGCCCCTTCGGTGGACCGCATGGCCTTCAAATCCGCAATCAAGCCATCAGCGTCTGCCAACAATCTGGCCAAAAGTGCCTTGACCTGGTCTTCGTTCAAATTGGTGTCAGACGTGCCCAACCGCCCCCAAATCTCTGCCACGCTGAGGGGGGCAATGGGAATGTCGCGTTTGCCGGCTTCCGCTTGGATCAAAGTCGAAATCGCAAAAATATTTTCCAAAGCGGTATGGTCCAAGACGGCTGGGCCATCTGCAGCGGCTTTGCTTACTCGCAAGGACAATTGCACTGATCCGCGCGCCAAGGCCGATTGCAACTTTTTACGCAACCCTTGGTCCAAACCAGTTACCCAATCGGGCACACGCAACCGCAAATCCAACCCTTTGCCGTTCACACTGCGCAAATCCCAGGTCCATTCAAAAACCCCGTTTCCGCCGCGACGTGTGGCAAAACCCGTCATGGAATCCATGGCGTACCCCTTCAAACTTCAACGGCACTATGCCCCGAAACGCCGCAGATGTTTACTGCTTATTTACCAAGATCACGCAAACCCCTTCGGCAAGGTCTTGTTAACTTGTATGACCAACATCTTCACGAATGACCCGGGCAAAGGACCCCGCGATGGAAACTTGGACATCAGCCATCCCCGAACACCATCGGCCTGACTTTACGGCTGTCAGGGCGGTTTGGCAGGGTATGCGCAGCGGGAACGCCATCCCTGCGCGTGCAGATTTGAACCCCATGGCATTGGGCGATGCGCTGCCCATTTGCTTTTTGGCAGAACGCATGCCCCACCATGGTGGTCGGTTTCGGCTGGTGGGCCGGGATTTGAACGATGCTTATGACATGGATCTTCGGTCCATTCCCCTGCCCGCTTTGGTGGCCCCGCCGCTGCAACAAACTTTGGTGGCGAATATGGACTGTGTCTTTGACCACGGACGGTTACTATTTGCGCAATACTCAGTCCCCCAAGCCGCGCAGACCCGCAGTC
Organism: Planktomarina sp.; assembly: GCA_020629775.1. Classification (GTDB taxonomy): domain Bacteria; phylum Pseudomonadota; class Alphaproteobacteria; order Rhodobacterales; family Rhodobacteraceae; genus Planktomarina. Next base: position 5,936 of record JAHDCP010000081.1, on the reverse strand, counting down.
TTTTGTTGCAACCCTTGCAAGACAGTTACGGTCGCACAAACTTGGCACTGGGGATTGCCGCTGGGTTCAGCCCTGGGGCGGCTTTGGGGGAATTGACCATTCAAACCCAATGCGCCTTGCTGCCGGTTAACAGCGCGGCGCAAGATGCCAAAGCGCAAGAACAACAGCCCACCAACGTGGTGGCCTTGTCCACAGACCGCCCCGTTTGGACAACCCCCGCGCAAAGAAAAGGCACCCCGAAACCAGGGCGCCCGAAACTTCATGTTGTGAGGTAGTTTAGCCCACCATGCGGTTGGCAGACCGGCCGTCTGCGGCCAGTTCTTCTGATACCAAAAACGCGAGTTCCAAAGACTGGGACGCATTCAACCGTGGGTCACAAGCTGTGTGATACCGCGAAGACAGATCTTCATCCGTTACGGCACGAACACCGCCTGTGCATTCGGTCACATCAGCGCCGGTCATTTCAAAATGCACGCCGCCAGGGATGGTTCCTTCGGCACGGTGAATTTGGAAAAATTCTTGCACTTCGCGCAACACACTGTCGAAAGGCCGGGTCTTATACCCCGTGGCGGATTTGATGGTGTTGCCGTGCATCGCATCGCAAGACCAAACAACATTTGCGCCTTCTTCTTTCACGGCTTTCACCAAACGCGGCAGGTGGTCGCCCACAGTGCCAGCCCCAAAACGCGCGATCAGGGTCAAACGGCCCGCCTCGTTTTCGGGGTTCAGCTTGGACATCAGAACCTTCAAATCATCCGCTGTGGTGGTGGGGCCGCATTTCAGACCGATGGGGTTTGAAACGCCTTGGCAGAATTCCACATGGGCGCCATCGGGCTGGCGGGTGCGATCCCCAATCCAGATGAAATGCCCGGACCCTGCGATGTGCTGGCCAGTCATGCTGTCCACGCGGGTCAGCGCTTCTTCGTATTCCAACAACAGTGCTTCGTGGCTGGTGTAAAAATCAACCGATCCCAATTCAGCATTGTTTTCCGCCGTCAGACCCGCAGCTTTCATAAAGTCCAGCGTGTCCGCGATCCGGTTTGCCATTTCGCGGTATTCCGCCGCGGCTTCCGTTTCCGTGAAGCCAAGGGTCCAAGCGTGCACCTGGTGTATGTCCGCAAAGCCACCCTTTGAAAACGCGCGCAACAGGTTCAGCGTTGCGGCGGCTTGGGTGTAGGCTTCAAGCATTTTGTTGGGGTTCGGAATCCGCGCTTCTGGCGTGAACGCCAGCTCGTTGATGATATCCCCACGGTAGCTGGGCAATTCAACACCGTTCACGGTTTCGGTCGGCGCGGACCGCGGCTTGGCAAACTGCCCCGCCATACGGCCCACTTTGATCACAGGCACTTTGGCGCCGTATGTCAAAACCATCGCCATTTGCAGCATCACTTTGAACGTGTCGCGAATGCCATCTGCAGAAAATTGTTCAAAACTTTCAGCGCAATCGCCACCTTGCAACAAGAACGCCTCCCCCCGGCTGGCGGCGGCAAGCTGTTTGCGCAAGGACCGTGCCTCGCCTGCAAAAACCAAAGGTGGATACTTTGCCAACTGTGCTTCCACAGCGTTTAACGCTGCTTGGTCCGTATAATCGGGCATTTGAACCCGATCTTTGTTGCGCCAGCTTGCTTTGTTCCAATCGGCCATGGCCTTTTCCCTTTGGTTATAGCGGTAACATTAGACCTGCGGTTAAACCCCATCCTGGCCCACGACACCAGCCCCAATATATGGTAGCGTTAAACAGGTCTTGACCCGCACCCCACCTATTGGCAAAGCTGCTTCAGTTGCGTCATGCCAGGGCCCAACGCAGGGATGATTCACAATGCAAAAAGATCAGTTGGTGGACGTAGGCGAAACAACCGGCAAACCCCGGAACTTCGCTTTTGTCTTGATGGAAAATTTCACCATGTTGTGCTTTGCAGCTGCCGTGGAATCCTTGCGCATTGCAAACCGCATGTCCGGCAAAGAACTGTATACATGGCAGTTGATGGCGGACGGCGGGATGCCGGTGAAGTCATCCGCAGGCATCGAATTTGTGGTGGGTTCTGATTTGGTGGAAGTCACCCGCGACGACACAATCATGCTGTGCGGGGGCGTTGATATCCAAGCGGCCACCACCAAGAAAATGCTGGCCTGGCTGCGCCGCGAAGCGCGCCGCGGCCCCACCATCGCCGGATTGTGCACCGCAGCTTTTACCGTGGCGCGGGCCGGTTTGTTGGACGGCAAGCGCGCCACGATCCACTGGGAAAACCAAGACAGCTTCATGGAAGAATTCGACGAAGTCGAACTGACCAAATCCATTTTTGTGGTGGACGGAAACCGCATCACCACGGCGGGCGGAACATCCTCCATTGATTTGATGTTGAAGCTGATTGCCCAAGACCACGGGGAAGAAATGGCCAATGCCGTGGCGGACCAGCTGATCTATTCGTCTATTCGCACGGACCAGGACACCCAACGTCTGTCCATCCCCACACGCATCGGGGTGCGCCATCCAAAACTGTCGATGGTGATTCAGAAGATGGAACAAAACATTGAAGAACCCATCAGCCCGTCGATTTTGGCCAAAGAAGTGGGCATGTCCACGCGCCAATTGGAACGGCTGTTTCGCCGGTACCTGAACCGCAGCCCCAAACGGTATTACATGGAACTGCGCCTGCAAAAAGCGCGCAATCTGCTGATGCAAACAGACATGAGCGTGATCAACGTGGCGCTGGCCTGTGGTTTTGCATCCCCATCACACTTTTCAAAATGCTATCGCGCGCATTACGACACCACGCCGTACCGCGAACGTGGTGCGCAAGCGGCACGTTTGGGCGGCTAATTCACGATTTCTGTCACAGAAATCGATCCAGAGTCCCTCAGGGACTCTGTGTCGGAAACTGTTTCAGTTTCCGTGCGGCGACAGGCGATACAACCTCCCCTCGGGCTGACTTAAAAACCAAATGCTGCCGTCGGGCGCTTCGTCCACATCGCGCACCCGCTGAGTTTCAGCGCTTCGTAACACATCGGTGATTTTGGACCCTGCGCCTGGACTGGCCACTTGAATATTGTCGAACTTCAAGCTGCCTGTAAAAATGTGATTTTTCCACTTGGTCCACAATTTACCAGAATACACCATGGCCCCTGACGGCGCGATGGACGGATCCCAATACAACATCGGTTGTTCCATACCTGCTTTGGCTGTTCCTTCCCCCACTGTGCCACCGGAATAGTGTGTGCCATAGCTGATAACCGGCCAGCCGTAGTTGCGGCCTTTGCGGATGCGATTAATCTCATCCCCGCCTTTGGGGCCGTGTTCGATGGCAAAAATATTACCGTCTGGGGCCACGGTTAACCCTTGTGGGTTGCGGTGTCCGTAACTCCAGATTGCAGATCCATTGAAGGGATTATCGGCGGGAACTGTGCCGTCGCGCGTCAAGCGTAAGATTGAACCGTTTTCGCGAGTCAAATCCTGGGCCGAAGACCGATCCCCCCTGTCGCCCACAGACATGTAAATATGCCCATCGCGCCCTTCGACAATTCGGCTTCCAAAATGCCGTCCACCGCTGGACCCAGCGGCGATTTCAAAAAGCGTTTCATGGGATTTGAAAGACAGTGTTTGGGGGGTCAAGATCATCCGGCCCAAAGCCGTTCCACTGCCGCCGCGCTGTTTTTTGGCAAAACTGTAGTACACTTCGCCCGTCTTGGCGAAGTCTGCCGGAACCATCACGTCCAGCAATCCACCTTGTCCCACCACAGCTAAACCATCCGGGCCCGGCAGACTCGCAGTCTTACCGTCCGGTAATCTGGCCACAAACGACCCGTCTAACTGGGTGACAAGAACGCCGCCGCCGGGAAGAAAATCAAACCCCCAAGGGTCTTCAAGTCCCGACATCACGGGTGTCACCGAAACGCGCCCAACACGGGTGTCCATATCCGCCTGGGCGGCAAAGGGCACCAAGAGGGCCGCGATCATCAGCCAACGCATAAAAACCTCGCTCCGTTATGATAAAGTTAACGTAGCGTCCCGTGCTGCAAACGCCATGCTTCTCGCAGAATATTGAAGCTTTGAATTGCGTTTTTGGATCAACAAGTTATCAAAGTCGTCAGAGTTTAATCCTATTGGGGAGAAATCGGATGAAAAAACTTCTTAACGCAACTGCTGCTGCTGCATTGATGGCGGGTTCCGCCATGGCAGACGGCCACAGCGAAATCAAAATCGGCGTGATCTTGGGCTTCACTGGCCCGATTGAATCGCTGACACCTTCCATGGCAGACGGCGCAGAGCTGGCCATGAAAGAAGTCACAGACAGCGGCAAACTGCTGGGTGGTTCTTCTGTAACGTCCGTACGCGGCGACAGCACATGTATTGACGCAGGTGCCGCACAAGCCGTTGCCGAACGTCTTATCACAGCCGACGGCGTTGCCGGCATCATGGGCGCTGACTGTTCCGGTGTAACCGGCGCGATATTGGCAAACGTAGCTTTGGCCAACGGCACAGTCATGATCTCGCCTTCCGCGACATCACCTGCTTTGTCCACAGCTGAAGACAACGGCTTGTTCTTCCGCACAGCACCATCTGATGCCCGCCAAGGCGTTGTAATGACTGAAGCTTTGATGGAACAAGGCATCAAAGAAGTTGCTGTGACTTACACAAACAACGACTACGGCAAAGGCTTGGCTGACAGCTTTGAAGCTGCCTATACTGCCGCTGGTGGTACAGTGACCATCAACGCAGCACACGAAGACGGCAAAGCCGACTATTCTGCTGAAGTTGGTGCTTTGGCCGCAGCTGGTGGCGACCGTTTGGTGGTTGCAGGCTACGTTGACCAAGGTGGTTCCGGCATCGTGCGTGCTGCACTGGATTCTGGTGCGTTTGACACGTTCCACTTCCCAGACGGCATGATCTCCGCGAAACTGGTGGAAAACTTCGGTTCTGAAATCGACGGTTCGTCCGGTCAGCACCCTGCGCCTTCTGATGAATTGGCAGCAGAATTCACAGCCCTGGTGGGCGGTGCATTCGACGCAACGTCGCCGTTTACACCAGAATCATACGACGCAGCTGCGTTGATGATGTTGGCCATGCAAGCTGCGGGTTCCGCAGATTCCGCTGACTACAAAGAAAAAGTCATGATGGTTGCCAACGCACCAGGTGAGCCGATCAAAGCTGGTGAGCTGGCCAAAGGTCTGGAAATCTTGGCTGCGGGCGGTGACATCGACTACATCGGCGCAACTGGCGTAGAGCTGGTGGGTCCAGGTGAAGCTGCTGGTAGCTACCGTTTGGTGGGCTATGAAGGCGGTGTTGAAGTAACTGCTGGCCGTAAGTAATTTTACGCGCTAACTGAACAAACAGCCCCGGTTTTTCCGGGGCTGTTTTTTACGCATATCATGCGGCCGGGGGGACCATGATCAAAGTCGAAAACCTTCACAAACATTTTGGCGGCTTTCACGCTGTGGATGGTGCCACGCTGGAAATCGCTGAAGGATCCATCACTGGATTGATTGGACCCAACGGTGCAGGAAAAACCACGCTTTTCAATGCGATAGCTGGCGTTCTTGAACCAACATCGGGCCGTGTCACCATGGCGGGTGAAGATATCACGGGCCTTCCGCCCCATGCGCTGTTCCATAAGGGCCTGCTGCGTACCTTCCAAATCGCCCATGAATTTTCGAGCATGACTGTTCGTGAAAACTTGATGATGGTGCCCGGTGCCCAATCAGGTGAAACGCTGTGGAATGCTTGGTTCGGCCGCAAACGCATTGCGAACGAAGAACGCGCTTTGAAAGCCAAAGCGGATGAAGTGATCGAATTTTTGACCATCGATCATTTGAAAGAAGAAAAAGCGGGCAACCTGTCTGGCGGGCAGAAAAAGCTGCTGGAACTGGGGCGCACCATGATGGTTGACGCCAAAATCGTGTTCCTGGACGAAGTGGGCGCAGGGGTGAACCGCACCCTT
>JAHDCP010000006.1:38640-56703 GCA_020629775.1 Planktomarina sp. | reverse complement strand
GCACGGCCCCCGACAGGATGTGGGCGCCGACTTCGGACCCCTTTTCCAGCACCACAACCTCAAGATCCGCATCCAGTTGTTTCAGCCGGATCGCTGCGGACAAACCCGAAGGCCCCGCACCCACGATCACAACATCGTATTCCATGGCTTCGCGTTCGATTTTTTCCATCGGTGATCTCCCTTTAAGGCGGCGGCGCGTCTCGTGAAAATATTGTTGATATTTTCATAGACACGGAATGGCAGTCCGCCAAGGGTTACGCTGGCGTCAAGTGACCATCTGCGTCGCTTTTTCTTGAAAAAATTGTTTCTTTGGGCGCAGTTAAGGAAACTTCTTGGGTGTTTCCCAAGTGATAGCGCTGACACGCCCATAAAATCTTCCCAACATCGCCCCGCCGGCCCGCGACGGATTCGCCCTTTTCCCTTGAATATCCTGCGCCCCTGGGGTCAACTGCTGCGAATATCCCCTCAAATCGTGAGATCTTCGATGGAAAAAATACCTTTGACCCGCGCCGGATATGATCGGCTGGAAGCAGAGTTGAAGCAGCTCAAATCCGTGGAACGCCCAGCGATTATCACGGCCATCGCGGAAGCGCGCGAATTGGGGGACCTGAAGGAAAATGCGGAATACCATGCCGCCCGCGAAAAACAGAGCTTTTTAGAAGGCCGCGTGCAGGCGTTGGAAGCCATCTTAGGCCGTGCTGATGTTATTGACGTGTCCAAACTGAAAGGACCGGTGAAATTCGGGGCAACGGTCGAATTGGCAGACGAAGACACCGATGAAGAAACCACATATCAAGTGGTGGGTGAACACGAAGCGGATATCGAAGATGGGCGTTTGAACATTGCATCCCCCTTGGCCCGCGCACTGATTGGCAAAGAAGAAGGCGACAGTGTTGAGGTTCGCACCCCAGGTGGGGTAAAGTCATATGAGATTTTGAGCGTTAAATTCATCTGATCCTTGAACCCACAGCTTTGGAACCCCGCCGATGACGGCAGACCACGACACAAAAACCGCATCTGAAACACCGCCCCTGTTGGGGGCGTTGGAATGGTTTTGCCTGGGGCTTTGCCTGGTTTGGCTGGCCCTTGGGGTTTATGCCGCCACGGCGTTGGGGGTGTTTGCTGCCAGTAACGAGGTCGCCTTGGAGAAGATCATGGCGTTGATCGCCATCGTCTTTCCTGTGGCCATAATCGCCATGGTTTGCGCCGCCGCACGCCACCAACGTGCCCTGCGCCAAGACGCGCGGCATTTGCACCAAACGGTGGCCCATCTTCAACGCGCCATGGAAACCGAAGCCCGCGCCAGACGCGCCAAACAAAGCGGCGTAATGGAAGAACAGTTGGTGTCTTTGGCGAAGTCTGCTGCACAAACGGAAAGCACCCTGGCCACCTTTGTGTCTGCCCGCAAACCGCGCGCATCGCTGGTGGCCCAAACGGCCCCCGCGCCATTGGACCAAGAAAACCAAACCGATCAGGCTGAATTGTTCGGCCTTGAAGACCCTCCGGTGGCAAAATCCGGCAAGCAGGTGGATCAATCCACCTTGATCACCGCGCTGCATTTCCCCAGCAATTCTGACGACAAAGCGGGCTTCGCGGCTTTGCGCGCCAGCTTGGCAGATCGCCGATACCGCCCTTTGATTTACGCAGCCCAAGACGTTTTGACCCGTTTGGCCCAAGACGAAATCTATATGGACAGCTTGACGGTGGACCGCACCCGCCCTGAAGTGTGGCGTAAATTCGCAGAAGGCGAACGCGGGCCCTTGGTTTCCTCTGTTGGGGGCATAAGGGACCGGGCGGCTTTGGCCCTTGCATCCCGCGCCCTAAAAAACGACCCGCTGTTTCGCGACACAGCCCATCAGTTTGTTCAAAAATTTGATGCGCTTCTCAGCGAATTGTCCCCTGATATGGACGACGGAACCCTGCTGAAGTTAACCAACACGCGGTCCGCCCACGCCTTTATGCTGGTGGGCCGGGTCTTGGGGCTGTTTTCCTAAAGCGGTTTTGCCATGCGGTGCATTGCCTTTGATTTGAACAACCAACGGCCGGGTCCCAGTTTCTTGGTATTTTGAATGACAAACCCATGGCGTTTATACAGCGCCACGGCCCGCGTGTTTTCCACCACCACGTCCAACACCAAAACGGATTTCCCCAGGTGCCGGGCATGGTCTGAAAGTGTGTTTATCAACTGGGTTCCGATCCCCTGGCCTTGCCAGTTTGGATCCACAAACAATCCGTCCAGCAACACCTCGTCTTGTTCAACGGGCTGATTGTATGCCTCCAGCAGGGCATACCGCCACAATGCGCCAACGCGGCCATACACCGCCGCCATGTCCGCAAACCCACCGCCGAAAAACCCGGATTGCGCAGTGCGAAACCCCACCGCTGCCACCAGTTCACCACGATCAAATGCGCAAAAGGCAGCTTGCGGATTCAGGTTTGCCGCGATGAACGATTTGGCTTTGGGGTAAGGGCCCAAAAGGGGCCCAATCTTTCGGGCGAATGCGTGCCAAAACAAATGGGCGACGTGGGTTTTGTCTTGGGGTTTTATCCCAAAACGAATGTCCATGGTCACAAACCCAATGCAGAAAACGGCAGATACCTTACCGGTGTTCCCGGTGTAATATCCAATGCACCATCCGGCAATTCCACCAACCCGTCTGCCCAAGACAGGCCAGATATCCGACCCGACCCTTCGGAGGCAAATACCTGCGCGCACCCATCCACCAACCGGGCCCGCAAATATTCCCGCCGACCCGCCTTTTTGCGTTTGGCAAAGCCAGCGGGAACCATGATGCCCTGCCCTGTTTCAAAGCCCTGGCCGGACAACAGCGCCATGGCAGGGCGCGCAAAGATCGCGGTGCACACAAAGGCCGCCACGGGGTTGCCAGGCAAGCCAAACACAGGCGCGCCGTTCCACACCCCCAACGCCAGGGGGCGTCCGGGTTTGATGGCAATGCGCCACAACGCCATGGATCCCGTTTCATTCAAAACTGCGGACATATGGTCTTCGTCTCCAGCCGATGCGCCGCCCGATGTCAAAATCACATCCGCGGTTAGCGCGGCCTGATCCAAAGCGGCGCGGATCGATGCGGGATCGTCGGGTTGGATGCCCATATCCACAACGTCATATCCCCAAGCCCGCACCATGGCCGACAACATCGGGCGGTTGGCGTCAAATATCTGACCGGGTTGTGCCGTTTGCCCGGGATGCAGCAGTTCGTCCCCCGTGGACAAAATCGCAACCCGCAGGGGTGTAAACACGGGCACGTCATGAAGGCCCACGGTGGCCAGCATGCCCACATCTGCAGGTGTTAATTTTCGGCCCGCCGTCAAGATGGTTTGCCCCGCAAGCATGTCTTCGCCGGCTTTGCGGGTGTTTGCCCCGGCTTTCACAGGTCCGCGCAGGTGGACAGTATCGCCATCCACCACCACATCTTCTTGCAGCACCACTGTCGTGACGCCCTTTGGCAATGCCGCCCCGGTTAAAATGCGAATGGCGGCCCCCTTGGGCACGGCCCCATTAAAGCGAAGCCCCGCTGCCGCCCGACCTTGGACCAGGGGCAACGCATGTTCGCCTGCGTCCAGCCCACCGTCAAAGCCGTAACCATCCACTGCCGTGTTCGGCAAAGGCGGGTGGTCACGCAACGCGGCGATATCTTGCGCCAATATCCGGCCAGCGGCGGCATCCAAGTCAACCGTTTCTTGGGTCACAACAGGATGCAATCGGCCCCGCAACAGTTCCAGCGCGTCATCAACCGGGGTCCAATGGACGCCCGGCGGCAAGGCAAAGCAATCGTTCTTCAGCGGCGGCGCTTTTGTCATGTCAGCCCCACATGCCCCAAGATAAAATCCGCGATGTCGGACGTGGCGTTCAAATCAAAAACCGGGCGATCAAGGCGCATGGGTTGGTCACTGGCCACCGCCACGATCGACGGGTCATCCGGTGCAATCAGCGGGTTGCCCGTTTCGGCGCGCCAGGCTTCCACTTTTGGATGGTCGCTGCGTTTCCAACCTTCCACAAGGATCAAATCCACAGGGGACATTTTCGCCAACAATTCTTCCAATGGGGGTTCTGGGGCCCCGCGCAATTCCGCCATCAAGGCCCACCGGTTCCCTGAGGCCAGCAACACCTCCTGGGCGCCTGCGGTGCGGTGGCGATGGCTGTCTTTGCCGGGGTGGTCGATGTCAAAATTGTGATGGGCATGCTTCAACGTGCTGACGCTGAAACCCCGCCCGGTAATATCTGCCACCAAGCGTTCCATCAGGCCCGTCTTGCCTGCATTCTTCCAGCCCGTTACGCCAAAAATTCGCATTACATATCCTGGGCTTGGGCCAGATCATCTGGCGTGTTGATATTGAAAAACGGATCGAACCGGTCTGTTGGAAATTCTGCGAGGGCTGTGCCGTGGCTGTCTGTCCAAGCCACGACCTTGCGTGTGCCGTTTTGCAAGGCAGTCCGCAAATCATCGGCCAAATTAACGGGCCAAAGACCGAATGTGGGTTGCCGCCAAACCTTGCCGTCTTCACGGGTGGCCGCCAGGGCAATGGGCTTGTTTTGTACTTCGGACGCCAGCAACAATTGCGGCACCAAGTCGGCTGGGAAAAATGGGGTATCGGCAGCCACGGTTACAATATGGCTGGCCCCTTGAGTTGCCGCCCAATCCATTCCAGCCAAAACCCCAGCCAACGGGCCGGGATAATCTTCAATCCCATCGGGCAAAACCGGAATCCCAAATTCGGCCCAACGCGCCGCATCGCCGTTTGAATTCAACGCAACCTGGTCCACCTGGGGCAGCAAACGCTCCAGCACAAAATCCACAACGCGACGGGATTTCAAAGGCAACAACCCTTTGTCGCCCCCCCCCATGCGCGTGGCCTGACCGCCTGCCAGGATGATGCCGTGGGGTTGGATCATTTCGATTCCTTTTTACCCACCAGCGGCGTCAAAAAAAGCCAATGACTTGCCAGGACAATCAAAAGAATGAACGACATATAAAAGCCGCCACCAATCCCAAATGCAAGCGCCAGGAATGACACCATCGGCAAAAGCCCAAAGATGCGCATACGCTGCAACAACTGCCTGTCTTGGGGGTCTGGATTTGCCAGCCCACGAAACAATGCGCGCCGAAATGGCATGTTTTGAAAAGTAATGGTTTCAAACCCATTGCGACTGGCCAGCGCGCCCCAAGCCTTAAAGATTTGATATCCGCAGAAAAGCACCACAACCATGAAAACCGGAAGTCCCATCAAAAAGTAAATTTCGCCGTTCATATTTCCACATCCCGCACCAAGCGCTGCTCGCCCGCCACACATTGGAACCGTTGCCCGCGCATGCGGCCAATCAGGGTCAAACCCACTTGCCCGGCCAGTTCCACACCCCAAGCCGTAAACCCGGATCGGGACGCCAAAACAGGGATGCCCATGATGGCGCATTTGATCACCATTTCAGAGGTCAGCCGCCCTGTGGTGTACAAAATCTTGTCTTCTGCCCGTGTGCCCGTGGCCCGCATCCAGCCCGCAATTTTGTCCACTGCGTTGTGGCGGCCCACGTCTTCCATATACGCCAGCGGGGTATCCCCTTGGCACAACACCGTGCCGTGGATTGCCCCGGCGGACAAATACAGGCTGGGCATTTGATTGATCTGGTTTGCCAAGGAATACAGCCAAGATGTGCGCACTTCAGCTTCTGGCAAAGTCACGCCACTGACCCCTTCCATGATATCGCCGAACACCGTGCCCACGGCGCACCCCGATGTGCGGGTCTTTTTCTTCAACTTGTCTTCGTAGTTGGTTTGGGTCGCCGTGCGCACCACAACCGTGTCCAATTCCGCATCGAAATCAACGCCCGTCACATCTTCGCCCACCGACAACATGCCCTGGTTGGCCAGAAAGCCCAGCGCCAAATATTCGGGATAATCGCCGATGGTCATGGCCGTCACGATTTCTTGCCCGTTCAACCAGATGGTCAAGGGGCGTTCTTCCACCACATGCAGTTCAATGGCGGCACCTGTATGGTCGGTGCCCGCCACTTTGCGGGTCAGGCCCGGGGCATCGGGATTGGGGGCGATGATCAGGTCAGACAAATTGAACTTCCTGCCTTGGGTTTACGGGCGTCGAAAGCACGATATAGAAGCCCCATGCGAACGACCAGTGCCCTCTTTACCCAAGGTGTTTTGTCCACCCTGCCGTTTTTGATGATGGTTGGGCCGTTTGGCGTCCTGTTTGGGGTCTTGGGCACCGAAGCGGGGTTACCCATCGGGCAAGTCATGGCGTTTTCCGCTGTCATCATCGCGGGAGCCGCGCAATTTACCGCCCTGTCTTTGATGGAAGATTCGGCCCCGGCCATCATCTGCATTTTAACGGCGCTGGCGGTGAATTTACGCATGGCGATGTATTCCGCCACATTGGCCCCGTTTTTAGGCAAAGCCCCCTTTTGGCAAAAGGCATTCATGGCATATGGGCTGTTCGATTTGAACTTTCTGATGGCCGACAAAAAGTTCCGTGAAGAAATTGCATGGACCGTGCCGCAACGCGCCGCGTATTTCAGCGGCACAGCCATTGTCATCATCGTTTTCTGGGTCGCGGCCACCTTTGCGGGCACGGTGTTGGGCCAAGCCTTGCCAGAATGGTTGGCGTTGGATTTCGCCCTGCCCCTGTCCTTTATTGCCATGGTGGCCCCGGGGTTGCGCACCATCCCCCATGTTGTGGGGGCTGCTGCTTCGGTGATCTTTGCCTTATTGTTGGCGTTCTTGCCCTTTGGTTTGGGACTGTTGGGCGCAGCTTTGATCGCCATTGTGTTGGCCGCAGAAACGGAACGGCGGCTGGCATGACTTACACAGACGCCACCATTTGGGGCATTATCGCCGCCATCGGCCTGGGCAGTTGGGCCATGCGATATTCATTCATGGGGCTGTTGGGGGGCCGTGAATTGCCAGCATGGGTTTTGCGGCACCTGCGATACACGGCTGTGGGGATTATCCCTGGGCTGGTGGCGCCAATCGTGCTGTTCCCCAGCGCCACAGATGGGGCCATTGACCCGGCCCGGCTGGCGGCCGCCTTGGTAACATTGGGGGTGGGTGTCACCACCCGCAAGATATTCCCAGCCATTATCGCCGGGGCCTTGGCCCTGGCGCTGGGATTGTCTCTTTAAAACGTCACGTGCCGTTCAAGCGCCGTTTCTTTGTCAGGATCATCGTCGCGGAAAATCTCTGTCACAACGCCAGGGATTTTGGCGAATTGATCATCCAAACCATTGGGAAAGAACGACGATTTCAACCCTTCGAACCCTGGGGTGTCTTGCAGCAAATCCACTGTCGAACTTGTGCAAAATGAATTCATAACTGCCCCGTGGGCCATGGCCCGGCGCATCAGATCTTCCGCCACATCTGCGGGCACTTCAATCGTGCGCGCCACAGTGAAGAACGTGGCACGGGAATGATAATCCACGTACACATTCAACGCCGACGGCGACATGCCATAGATCAAATCATTGCGTTCCGGCAATTGCGGATGAACAAAACTGCCCGATGGATCCCACATCACCCTTTGGGATGCGTTGATCAGCAAAGATGTGTGGGCCCCGTTTTCAGTGCCCACATTCTTCATGGTGTACAGCGTGATATATTTGGGTCCCGGATGGGCATAAAATGCATTTTGCACTTTATCGTCGGGGGCCCAAACCGGATCCGCCGCACACCCCATAAGCCCCACCAGGGCCAGAACACTTATACCAAACCGTACCATCTGACTTATCCGTTGATCATGTATAACAGAACCAAGGCCACCAGGATCACCACCACGGCCCAGGTTGTCCAAGCCATAAAGCCCGCAAAAGCTTTTTCTTGGGCGTCGGTGTCCATGGAACCGTGTACGTGCTTTTCATCTGACATTGTATGTCTCCCTTATTTCCAATGGGCTATGGCCCGAATTTTTGCCTGTGTCACGGGGCCACCGTGTCGCGGGTTACGATTCTTCCAAATCTTGCGCCAAACGAAAGCCAATTCGTTGTGCATCTGCGGTTTTGTTCATTTTCGGCAAAGCCCGCAACATCACATTCAACTGCGTGACGTGCTGAACCTGCTGGGTTTTCACCCCGGCTTGATCGCTGCCATAAAACGTCAGCATGTCCGGGTCAAAAAACCCCATGCCTTCAATGCGCATCACGCCGGTTTCCCCACCAGTGAACCCCATGGCCACTTCGTGTTCACCGTCCAACTGTTTTTCAAAATTCTGAACGTATAAAATCAACCGTTCATAGGCCCATTGCGCCGGGGACTTTTGTTCCACAGGCTGCTTTTGCGCCTTGGCGGGCAATCCCTTTGGGTCCGCCTTTGGGGCGTTTGGGTCTTGGTGTGTTTCATGGGCCTTAGGCAAGGCGGCGGCCTCTAAGGCGTCAGCGGTGGTATGCATATCGTTGGTCATGCCCTTTGATGGCGGGCAAATGCGGGGTTTGTCCAGGGGGAAAGCTGAACTGTCGCGCAGCTGTTACCGCATCTGCCAAACATAAACGCCATCATCGCGCAGGGTGCGGGTCACTTCGCCCGCATGCCACAGATAATTGCAATGGGCCAACGCCTCCACCAAGGCCAGGCCATATTCGCCATCTTTGATGGTGCGTTTGAACACGGCTTCCATCAGATCCCCACACGTGTGGGGGGCCTTCAAGGCAACGCGCATCCGGTCCAGTGCACTTTCGTGATTTTCAATCAACTGTCGCAAACGCGGGCGCAGCCCATAAAACGGAACTTTGTGGCCTGGCAAAATCAGCTGATCATCCTGGGCGAAGTCTTGGAATGCATGACAAGACACCAACCAATCATCCAACGGGTTCGCGTCAGGTTCTGTGGGATACACCCCAATGTTTGAACTGATGGATGGAATCACCTGATCGCCCGACAAAACCAAACCATCATCGCTCCAGAAAGTGGCATGGGCCGGCGCGTGGCCATTTCCGATGCGCACCGTCCAATCCCGCCCAGCCATGCGCAATACTTGATCTTGGGACAAACGCGTAAAGCCCAACGGCAATGGGTGCACCATATCGGCAAAATTAAACGGGCGGTCTTTGATACGGGCGGCCAGCAAGTCAGCACGCATCCCTGCCCGGCGATAAAAAGAGATCTGTTCTTCGTTGTATGCCTCTTGGGCGTCCAACGTCAGCATCCGGCCCAACACAAAAGCCGTGCGGGTGGAAAACAATTCCGCCCCTTGTTCCACAAACCAGCCATTGAATCCAATGTGGTCGGGGTGGTGGTGGGTGGACATCACCCGCGCCACGGGTTTGCCGTTCAACGGGCCATCCAGAACCGTTTGCCACATAGCAGGGACTTTGCCCCATTTCATGCCAGTGTCGATCAAGGTCCAGCTGTCGCCATCATCCAACGCGTAAACATTCACATGATCCAACGCCATGGGCAGCGGCAGGCGCAGCCAAAGCACGCCGTCTGCCACTTCTTGCACTGTCCCGTTTTCGGGCGGGGTATCCCAAGGATAACTTATTTTCATGAGGCTGCCTTACGCGGCCAAGTCATCCACCGAAAGGGCATAAAGCGCGTCTTTGCCAGCGCGGGCCTGAACACACAACGACGCGGCTTCCGGCAACATTGCGTCCAGATAAAACCGCGCCAATTTGGCCCGTGTGTCATCTGCTTGCCCGGCCATGGCGTGGAAATACCCCCCCAGAACCCGTGAAAACGCTTTTTGGTAAGCCACAGCCCCGGCAAACCGGGTGTTCATATCAGCCGTGTCCACAATCCACTGGGTGGTGGCGCGCAATTCTGCGATGGCGGCCTGCAGGCCCGCCTCACCTGCGGCATCTGCCAGTGCGGACATTTCATCCATCAACGCAAAAGCCGCTTCGCCCCCATCCATCATTTTGCGGGCCACAAGATCCATGGCTTGGATCCCGTTAGTCCCTTCGTAAATTGGCAGGATACGTGCATCGCGCAGGAATTGGGCCGCTGCAGTTTCTTCAATGAAGCCCATGCCGCCATGGATTTGAACCCCCAGGTCAGCAACCGTAACACCGGTATCGGCACCAAAAGATTTCGCCATGGGTGTCAACAATGCAGCGCGGGCTTTCCAAGCGGCGTCACCTGTGGCGGTGGTCATATCAATCGCCACGGCACAGGCCGCACCGATGCACCGGGCGGCAAAAACATCCGCCTTCATTTCTGACAACATGCGGCGCACATCAGCGTGATCGATGATTGTGCCCGTGCCGTTTTCAATGGTGGACCGACCTTGCTTGCGATCCATCGCATACCCCAAAGCGTGTTGGTACGCGGCTTCGGCGATGCCAACCCCTTGCATCCCAACGCCAAGGCGGGCGTTGTTCATCATGGTGAACATGCAGGCCATGCCGTTATGTTCTTCGCCCACAAGCCAGCCGGTCGCGCCGGAATATTCCATCACGGCCGTGGGGGAACCGTGTATGCCCAATTTGTGTTCCAGGCTGACACAGCGCAAATCGTTGCGTTCCCCCAAAGACCCATCTTCGTTGGGAATGAATTTTGGCACTACAAACAGGCTGATCCCTTTGGGCCCTGGAACGCCATCGGGCAGCCGTGCCAAGACCAAATGCACAATATTGTCCGTGGCGTCATGTTCGCCCCAAGTGATGTAAATCTTTTGGCCGGAAATGTTGTAGGTCCCGTCCCCGTTGGGTTCGGCTTTGGTGGTCAACGCCCCAACGTCCGATCCCGCATGGGGTTCGGTCAAATTCATGGTGCCGGTCCATTCCCCGGAAATCAGCTTGGGCAAATACATTTCCTGCAAAGCCGGCGTCGCGTGATGTTCCAACGCTTCGATTTGGCCTTGGGACAACAACGGGCACAGGTGCAATGAAATGCACGCGCCTGACATCATATCGTTCATCGCGGTGTTCACCGCCATGGGCAGCCCCATGCCGCCATGGGTTTGCCCAGCCGAAATGCCGACCCAACCCCCTTCGGCAATCGCCTTCAATCCTTCGTTAAACCCGGGTGCTGTGCGCACAACGCCGTTTTCCAAAACGGCTGGGTTCAAATCACCAGGCCGCTGCAGCGGCGCCATGATTTCATCGCACATTTTGCCGCCTTCGGTCAGAACGGCCGATACCATATCGGGCGTGGCTTCTTCAAAACGGTCCGTGGCGGCCACGGGATCCAAAGGGACAACTTTATCAAAGATAAATTCATATTCACTGACAGCGGCGCGATATGGCATGGCAAACCTCATTTCATCGGGTGGCGCGAAAGATTTGCGTAAACTATAGCGTAGTGCACGTCACACAAGCAAAACTCTACGTCACACCATGCGCGAATTCAGCACATCCCCCGCCGACCTTGCCCAAGCTGCCGCACTTTTGCGCGATGGCGGGCTGATCGCGTTTCCAACAGAAACGGTCTATGGGCTGGGGGCAAACGCCTGTGACGATACTGCCGTGCAAAGCATTTATGCCGCCAAAGGCAGACCCAGCTTCAATCCATTGATCGCGCACTTTGCCAATGCTGAAAGTGTTGCCGCCTTTGTTGAGATATCCGCCATGGCCCAGCGCGCCATGGATGCGTTTTGGCCCGGGGCGTTGACCCTGGTGTTGCCCCTGAAACCAGGGGCCAAGATTGCCGCTTCGGTGACGGCAGGCCTGCCCACATTGGCTGTGCGTGTTCCAAATCATGCCGTGGCCCAAGCCCTGTTGGCAGCGGCGGGCACCCCCATCGCGGCCCCATCGGCAAACCCGTCCGGGCGCATCAGCCCCACCACACCCGCCCACGTGCGGGATGGATTGGGCGGCAAGATCGATGGTCTGGTCAGCGGCGGGCCCTGCAAGATGGGTCTGGAAAGCACGATTCTAACCTTTGATCCAAACCCCACGATTTTACGCCCCGGCGGCGTGACCCGTGCAGCGCTGCAATCCGCATTGGGGTGCGATATTGGGTTCGCCGGACAAACAGATGCCATCCAAGCGCCAGGCCAATTGGCCTCCCATTACGCCCCGACGGTTCCGGTGCGGCTGAACGCAGCCCCCCAACCCGGCGAATCGTTTTTGGGATTTGGCCCAGGCCCCTGCGACATCAACCTGTCCGAAACCGGGGATTTGGCAGAAGCGGCAGAACGGCTGTTTGCCGCACTGCATGCGCTGGATGCTGTGGGCAAACCCATCGCCGTGGCCCCCATCCCCGAAACAGGACTGGGCCGGGCCATCAATGACAGATTGCGTCGGGCCGCGGCCTAGGCGTGGCCTGCTTGGGCGGATAACATCAACGGATCGACACCCAAGGTTTTCAATGCCCCGGTCCACTTGTCCGCATCGTCCAATTGGAAAACCAAGTCGTAAGTCGCCGCACAGGTTAACCACCCGTTGGCCATGATTTCATCTTCCAATTGTCCGGGCGCCCAGCCCGAATACCCCAGCGCCAAAAGCGATGTTTTAGGCCCGTCCCCTGCGGCCAAGTCTTCCAGCACGTCCAAGGTGGCCGTCATGGCGAAATCCGGGGTCACCGACAACGTGGCATCACTGTCTTTGTAATCTGGGGTGTGCAACACAAACCCCCGGCCAGGTTCCACAGGGCCGCCAGCATAGACTGACATATCACCAGCAGCATCGGACTTTTCGATGTCCAGTTGGTCCAGCATGTCGTCAAAGGACACATCAACGGCGGGCTTGTTCACCACAAGCCCCATGGCCCCTTCATCAGAATGGGCGCAAACATAAATAACGGTAAAGGCAAAACGGTCGTCACCCATGCCCGGCATGGCCAACAACAGTTTTCCGGTCAAATCTTCAAACATACCCCTATGTGGGCGTGCCACCCCAAGGGTGCAAGCCGAATTGCCACACTCACTTGTCTCTCGCCAAGACGTGAGTTCCCATTACAAAGACCCCAGGCTAGGCCCTAGCCCATGAAACACATGCGCATCTTCGCCGTTTTGGCCAGTTTGATTACCGTTGGGGCACCCGTGGCCGCCCAGGTCATGGAAAATGTGGCCAAGCTTTCTGTTCGGTCCGGTTGGTCCGAAAACGCCAACACCCATGTGGCAGGGCTGCAAATCGATCTGGCCCCGGGATGGAAAACCTATTGGCGGCAACCAGGCGACGCGGGCATTCCAGCGCAGTTCACCTGGTCTGGGTCCAAAAACATCGACAAAATCCAAGTTCTGTGGCCCCGCCCCAAAGTCACTTGGGATTACGGCATGCGGTCTTTGGTGTATGAAACACGCGTAGTGTTGCCGTTGATCATAACCACCAAAGGCGACGGGCCAATGAACCTGAAAGGCCGGGTGATGATTGGGGTGTGCGAAGACGTGTGCATCCCCGTTGAATACAAGATCAACACAAGAATCCCACGCAACGGCACTTCAGATCGCGCCCTACAAACGGCCATAGATGCCCAACCGGTGGTCAAGCGCACCAAGGTTACCTGCGAATTCGCCCCCTACAAAACCGGGCTTAAAGCCACGCTGTCCATCAAAACCCCCAAACTTGGGGCGGAAGAACACATGGCGGTGGAATTTGCAGACCCCGATTTGTGGGTCGGAACACCAGCACTGTCCCGCCAGGGCGGCACCTTAAAGGCCGAGGTAACTGTTCTGGCCAACAGCGGCCAGATGCCCCTGATTGACCGGGCTGGCCTGCGCACCACCTTGATCGCTGGGACCAAGGCGGTGGAATTTCGGGGATGTCAGGCCCGCTGACGCCGCCACATGCCGACCCCCACCGTCAGTGCGCTGATGGCATAAATCAAAAACAATGCCACCGTTGATCCAGCCAGAAACAGACCCGCGGCCGCAGTTAGGGGCGACAAAGCCGCCACCCCAGGCACATTGGCCAAGAAAGGAATCACACTACCGTTCTGGATCACTGATCCAATGGTGCCGGCAAAGATTGCCAAAAGCGCAATTGACGCCAACCGCATGGGCCAAACGGCCCCCCGTCCCTTTTGCATTCCACGCATGGCCCGTATGGCCGCCTGCACTTGCGACCGCACATCATGCTGCATGGCCATCAATGCAGGCACGATGATCAGCACCAGCACAACGCCGAACCCAAGCCCGTAAACCAGTGTGATGACGGTGGGTTTCAAAAATTGCGCTTGGACAGATTGTTCGTTCAACAACGGGGCCAGGCCCAACACCGTGGTCAATGTGGTCAACATAACGGGACGCAATCGATCGGTGACACCATCCACGATGGCCGGGAACAACCCCCGTTCTTTTGCGTATTCATCAATGGTGGTGACCAACACGATGGAATCGTTGATGATAATCCCCACCATGCCGATCAGTCCCACAACGGAAAACAGTGATAAGGGCACATCGTGCCACCAATGGCCAAAGATCATGCCCACCATCCCAAACGGAATGATCGCCATGACCACCAAGGGCCGGGTCCAGCTGCTGAAAATCCAAGCCAGGGTCAAAAATATCCCTGCCAAGACCAACACCACCGACGTCAGCGCCTCCGATGCGAAGCGATCTTCTTGTTCGGCCAGGCCGCCCAATTCAAAGGCAACGCCGGTTTCTTCGGCGATACGGGGCAAAATGTCATCGGCCAGTTCGGTGACGATCGCCTCTGCCCGTGCGGGGTCATCCTCGGAAATGTCGCCGGTCACCGAAATCACCTGCAATCCGTTTTCGCGGCGCACCGTGGAAAAGCCCGTGCGGCGTTCCACAGACACAATATCCGCCAAAGGCACGTAATCACCTGCCCCCGTTCGAATAAGCATGCGTTCCGCAAAATCTGCAGAAATGGACCCTTCGGGCAGTTGCACACGGATCGTGGCAGACCGGGCCCCATCGGGGAAACTGGCCGCTTCAATCCCGTTCAAACGGTTGCGCAACACACGCCCCAAACCATCGATGGTCAACCCCAGGGCTTGGCCTTGGGGGGTTAACTCCATGATCAGTTCTTCTTTGTCGTAAGACAGATTGTCTTGCACCGCAGACACTTCTGGATACTGCGCCAATGCTGTTTGCAGGCTGACCGACGCGCGCTTCAACGTGTCCGCATCTGCGCCAGAAAACTTCACATCCAAGGAATCCCCGCCGGGGCCTTGGCGCCAGCCCCGGAAAGAAATCGTTTCCACTTGGGGGTGTTTGCGGGCCATGTCTTGCAAATCCGCCACAAACGCAAAAGAAGAATAGGGCCGCAAATCGGGATCAATCAGTTCCACCGCGATGGACCCCAATTGATCGGGGTCCTTCAAATCAGCCCCCGCCAAACCGCGCCCAGAATTGCCCCCAATTTCCGCCATGGCAAAGGCGATGGGGTTGGCCCCGTGTTCTTCTTCATATTGTTTGGCCAGTTGGTTCACGGCGTCCTGCAAATATTGCATCTGCTGCAAACTGTCCGCGCGGGATGCCCCCGGCGCCATGGCAAAATTCCCGGTTACCGAAGACCGTTCCGGCGCATTGAAGAACCGCCAGCGCACATCCCCATTGATGAACAAAACCGCTTGGCTGGCCAACGCCACCAACAACCCGGCAAACACCGGATATCGGGCCCAGATCACCAACTTGGTGAACGGACGAAAGACATAGTGTTTGAACAGATCCAACAATTTATTCATGTAATGGCTGGGCAGATCCCAGGGTTTCAACCGCCCACCATCGGTGATGGAATGGGCCATGTGGTTGGGCAAAATCAAAAAGCATTCCGCCACAGATGCGATCAAAACCACAATCACGGTGAACGGGATATCCCGGATCAAATCCCCGAACCGCCCGCCAATGGCCAGCAGTCCCATAAAGGCAATAATCGTGGTGACCGTTGCGGAAAACACAGGCGTAAACATGCGCCGCGCGGCATTGGCCGCCGCATCCATGGGCGGTTCTTTCAAAACCCGCGCGCGAAAGTCCGCGTGTTCCCCCACCACGATGGCATCGTCCACCACAATGCCCAAGGTGATAATCAGGGCAAACAAGGACACCATGTTCAGCGACAGTCCCGCCACATACATCAGCGCCAGAGCCGCAGATAAGGCGGCTGGAATCCCGACCGCCACCCACAACGCCGTGCGCACATTCAAGAACAAGAAAAGAAGCAACAGCACCAGGGCCAAGCCTTGTAACCCGTTTTTCAACAGCATGTTCAAACGGGCAGAAATCGCCTCAGACCGGGTGCGGATAAGATCAATGCTGACCCCGCTGGGCAAGCTTTCCTCCATGCGGTCCGCCACCGATTGGACGGCGGCCTGAATTTCGATGGCATCCCCTTGGCTGGATCTGTCCACGCGAATGGAAATGGCGGGTTTGTCCCCCACAAAATAAGCACGGTTGCGGTCAATGCCTTCTTCCAACACGGTGGCCACATCGCCAATGGTCAAGGCAGACCCATCGGCATTGGTGCGCAACACAATGGCGGCGATATCAGCCGCAGATCGTTTGGCCACACCGGTGCGCACCCGCGCGCTGCCCGATACATCCCCCGCCGGATCAGCTTGGGCTTCAGCGGCGATGGCGCTGGCGATATCGGCCATGGACACATCGTACTGGATCAGCGCCAACGACGGGACTTCCACCAAGGTTGATCCCGCGGCGACACCGCGAATGGTGGTGCGCGTCACCCCTTGGGCAAAAAGACGCGTGATAAATTCATCGGCAAACAGGCCCAGTTGATCTACGCCCACAGGGCCGGTGATCACCACATCGGTAACCCGGTCCCGCCACTGGCCGCGCCGCACCTTGGGTTCATCCGCTTCTGCCGGGAATTGGCCGGCAACCCCGTCAGCGGCCACCTTCAAATCATCCGCCCCACGGGCGATGTCCCAGCCAGGTTCGAATTCCACGGTGATATAGGCGCGCCCTTCAAAGGATTGGGCACTGGTGGAGGTAACCCCTTCGACCGACAAAAGGGCAGGCTCCAACAATTGCACCACAGCCCGATCCACGTCTTCCGGGCCTGACCCATCCCAGGTGACCGAAACGTCCACGTTTTCCACCACTACATCGGGGAAAAACTGTGCCCGCATCTGCGGGAACGAGACAGCCCCCGCGATCAACATGATCACCAGCAACAAATTCGCCGCCGTTTTGTGGCGGGTCATGTAATTCAGAATTCCACGGGGGGCGTCCATCAGTCTTGCCATCGGATCAGCTTCCCATTCGGCCGCGCAGGCGGTTCACCATTTCTGCGGGGACTTCGGGTTTTTCCAACTGGGACAGCATGCGCTTTTTCACCTGTTCAGGAATGCGCTTGTTGGCTTCAAGATACGCGATCATTTTGGCGCGTTCTTCGTCCTCCAACTTCACCATCTTGGGCGCTTCGGGCGGTTTGTCTGCGGCATTCGGATCCAGGGGTCTGACTTTGATACCAACCCCCAAAAGCGGCGACCGTTCCGCCACGATGGATTGGTCCCGCAGCCCACGGGCCCGCACCAAAACATCATCGCCTTGGCGTCGCACCAATTGCACGTCTTCTTCGCGCAGGCGGTCTTCTTCCCCCACCACCAGCACTTTGTTGGTGGATGACACAGCACTGGCGGGCAAGCGGGCCACCCATTCCACGGGTGTTTCCGCAATCTGCACAGTGACAAAATCCCCCGGGCGGACAGTTCCACTGTTTTTAAGTTTGGCAAACAGCAACCGCCCTGTTGCCCCTTCCCCCACCACGGGGGCTTCGCGGGACAATTCACCGTCGATCACCAGGTCTTCCCCCAGCACGCTGAGGACAACCTTGACCGGGGCGGGGCGCAATGTGCCGGCGTCATCCACCAAACGGGCGTGTTGGTTGGTGGACACACGGAAGGCCACTTCCAGTTGGCCCGGGTCGATCAACTGTCCCAGGCGTTCATTGGGGGACACGGTGGTGCCCAAAACCAACGACACATCGGAAAAGACACCGCTGAAGGGGGCGTAAACTTTGGTGTCTGCCAAGTTGCGTTCGGCTTCGGCCACGGCGATTTCAACCCGCGCCACGCGTGATTGGGCGGTGGCAATGCGGGCTTGCGCGTTTTGCAGCGCTTGGCGGCGCGACAAAACGGATTGCTTGGCGGAAGACGCGGCCAAATCAGCGCTTTCCATATTCGCCGCCGTGCCCACACCCCGGGCCAGCAAATCCCGCTGCCGTGCGGCTGCTTTGGCGCG
>JAHDCP010000006.1:0-38540 GCA_020629775.1 Planktomarina sp. | reverse complement strand
AACCCGCAGGCTTTGAACCTCACCAAAAACTGTCAGTTGGGGGGTTTCTGACCCCGGCTGGAAGGGCACAACATTCACGGCAAACACCCGTTCGCGCGCGCCACCCCGGCGATCATCCCCGCCGGCACGGGCTTCAATGGCCCCGCGAACCATATCAACGGCGAACACCACCAACGCCAATGTGGCCGCCATCAAGAAAAGACCGAAAAAACTTTTTCGCAAAAACCGCATTGCTGTCATCCCAATGAACGTTGTGTGTTCCAAGACTTAGCCGCCAAAGCAGAAAAGTCAGCACCTATACGCGTCAGCGGATCACTTCCGGCGCAAATGTTCGTCAAGTCTGGGTAAAATTTCTACAAAATTGCAGGGCTTGTGGCGAAAATCGAGCTGTTTGACCAAAATTTCATCCCACGCATCTTTGCACGCCCCTGGTGATCCAGGCAGGGCGAACATGTATGTGCCCTTGGCAACACCACCCGTGGCCCGTGATTGGACTGCTGATGTGCCAATCTTTGCGAAAGACACCATGGTGAACACGGTGCCAAAAGCATCAATCTCTTTTTCATAAACATCACGGTGGGCTTCCACAGTGACATCCCGCCCCGTCAGGCCCGTTCCGCCCGTTGAAATGACCACGTCAATTTCGGGATTATCAGCCCATGCGGACAAGGTGGCGGCGATGGTGCCCCGGTCATCGCGCACGATCATGCGGTCAGCAAGGATGTGCCCCGCACCAGTGATGCGGTCTGCCAGGGTGTTCCCGGATTTATCATCAGCCAATTGCCGGGTGTCTGACACAGTCAAAACCGCGATGCGGATGGGGATAAATTCGATCGTTTCATCAATACGGGACATGGGTCACCTTTGGGCGCAATTGCGGTGTAACGTGGGTCAGTGGGCCGGGGGCGTTCCCAACCAAGCTTTCAATTCTAAAAGATCGGCCCAGGCATTCCGCTTGGCCTGGGGTTGGCGCAGCAAATACGCCGGATGCAGCATGGGCAAAACGGGTTTGCCCAGCGCTTGGTCCCATTGCCCGCGCAACTTGGTAATGCCGCGTTTGCCAAGAACCGCATGGCACGAATGGTTGCCCATGCAGATCAAGACATCGGGTGCTGCCAATTCCACATGACGCTTCACAAAGGGCATCATCATCGCCACTTCGTCCGGCTTCGGGTCTCGGTTTTGCGGGGGGCGATATGGCAAGATGTTGGTGATATACACATCACGTGTCCGGTCCAAACCGATGGCCGCCAACATTTTATCCAACAGCTGCCCAGCGCGCCCCACAAAGGGTTTGCCTTGAATATCTTCGTCCCGCCCTGGGGCTTCGCCAACAATCATCACGCGGCTGCCGGGAACGCCGTCACTAAACACCAGGGATTTCGCGCCGCGCTGCAATTCACAATGGGGGAATGCGGCCAACGCGGCCTTCAGCTGATCCAAATCTTGCGCCCCTGCCGCCGCTTGGGTGGCCAAAGCCACCACGTCAATTTCTGGCGCGGGTTCCATAATCAACGGCGGTTTGTCCACTGGTGGCGCAGCGGGTTTGGGCTTGGCCGCTTTATCGGGCAAGTCATAGCGGTTGATGGGGGCATCCAAGATCGCCTCGGTCACGCCCATTTCAGCCTGCCACTCCAGGGCTGCCCTTGCTTGATGCCAATCCAATTCCGTCATGGGGTGAATATAGTTTTGCAGGCCCCAATGGTAAATGCATCTTGCTGGTCAATCGTACGCGCTTTACAACCGTGACAGTCCAAAGGAAGCCCAATGACACACGGTCTGACGCATCTTCTGGGGATCGCGCCCCTGTCCGCCGCCGAAATTACGATGATTCTTGATCTGGCAGACAGCTATGTCGATCTAAATCGCAGCCCCGTAAAACGATCCGAGGCCCTGGCCGGACGTACCCAGATCAACATGTTTTTCGAAAACTCCACCCGGACGCTGGTCAGCTTTGAAGTGGCCGGAAAGCGATTGGGGGCCGATGTTATCAACATGGCCATGCAAACCAGTTCCATCAAAAAGGGGGAAACCCTGGTGGACACGGCCCTGACGTTAAACGCCATGCACCCTGATTTGTTGGTGGTGCGCCATCCCCATTCGGGCGCTGTGGATTTGTTGGCTCAAAAAGTGAACTGCGCGGTGTTAAACGCCGGCGACGGGCGTCACGAACACCCGACCCAAGCCTTGCTGGATGCCCTGACCATTCGGCGCACCAAGAAACGGATTTCGGGCCTGACCGTGGCCATCTGCGGCGACATCGCCCACAGCCGCGTGGCCCGATCAAATCTTATCTTGCTGAAAAAGATGGGCAATGACGTGCGCTTGGTGGGCCCACCTACGCTGATCCCCCCCGGGTTGGACGCAGAAATTCACCACGATATGGCCACTGGCCTGAAAGGCGCCGACGTGGTGATGATGCTGCGCCTTCAAAAAGAACGCATGGACGGCGGCTTTATCCCGTCAGAGCGGGAATATTATTACCGCTTCGGATTGGACGCCGCCAAACTGGCCAACGCCAAGCCAGACGCCATCGTGATGCACCCTGCGCCCATGAACCGCGGCGTGGAAATTGACGGCGACGTGGCCGATGATTTGACCCGGTCTGTGATCCAAGAACAGGTGGAAATGGGCGTTGCCGTGCGCATGGCCGCCATGGATTTGTTGATGCAAGGGCGGGCAGATACGCGCGGGGTCATGGTTTGACGAAAGTTGAAACACTTTCGTTGGGCGATGCGGCTGGCCTGCCACCACAGTGGTCGCGTTTGACCGAACCTGATGAAACCGTGCTTTGGCAAGGCCGTCCTTTTCAAGGGGCAGTAATTTCTTCAACAGCTCCGCAAAGCATTGGTGCGGGCGTTATTTTTGCGGTTTGCGCCGTGTCGTTTTTTCTGGGCGGGTGGCAAAACGGATCGGCGCTCGCTTTTTTGATTGCGCCCGTCGCAGCATATTTGGCGGTTGTTTCATTTGGCAGTGCCTTTGGGCGTGACCGGGAAGTTCGTGCGCGATCATTTTATGCTTTGACCAACAAACGCGCGATCATTGCCGTGGCGAAAACCCCAAAAGACTTCGAAATTCGATCCTTTTCACCAAAAGAACTTTCGAAAGTCACCCGCACCAATCCAATTATACCCAAAGGCCATTCAAACCTGTTCTTCACAAAGCGTTATATGACGGCTGGCGAAAGTGCGTTCAGCTTTTGGCCTTTGGACATCTTACGGGTTTCCACCAAAGATGGATTTTCACTGATCCAACGCGCAGACCACGTCGAAAACCTGTTGCGCAAAGTCATTGAAGGGCACGCCTGATGTATTCGCCAATCAACATCATTCGATCCTTACAAACCGTTGACTTCGGGAGTGTGAATTGACCGACCTTTCGCCACCGCCGCCGCCGCCCATCCAACACCCCCCTGAATGGGTTGGTATTCTTGATCCTGACGAACGGATTGTCTGGCACGGTGCGCCGGACACGGCTTTTGATATCAAAGAAGTCGCGGTCTGGCGGTTGGCATTCATGGTGATCTGGACTGGGACTGTCATCTATTTGATGTTCGAAGATATAAGAGATGGTAGCTTCGTCTGGACGTTTTTACTTTTGTTTTTGGGCATTGGGCTTTGGGGCATAAGGCGTTCGATCTTGGAGGCGACCCTGGAACGGCGGCGCAGTTATTATACTTTGACCACCAAACGGGCCTTTATTGCCCAGACTGGGAAGAAGAAATCCTTGAAGTCTTATCCCATCGATGCTGACACAATGTTAAATTTTGACGGGGAAGACCCCGGCACCATCTTATTTGACAAAGAAGAATGGCATGACGCTGATGGTGACACGCATTTCAAAGACGTTGGGTTTAAGAAGGTCTTTGATGCAAGGACGGTGTATCGCCACCTTCGGGATGTCCAAACGGGGGCCGTAGAATGAAACATCATCTTATCGCAGCGGCGGCCATTGTGCTGGCCTTACCCGCCCACGCGGGGTTTTACCAAGACAGATATTGCACCACCATTTCAGATCGCGACCGCGTGAATTCCAAAGGCGTGCAGCTGACCAGCGTGGCCCAGATCATTCAAAATGAACGGGCCAATTATCACCTTAACCGGCACCGTGATCCTGGGGACCAGGGTGATGAGACATTTCATTCCCGCGAAAATCGCGCGGCGCTGGCCAACATTATTCAACCCAATTCTGCGGGACCTTTGTTGACTGGTGAACTGATCCACGGACGTGGTGCCATGGGTATTTGTGTTTTATTAGAAGGCAGCGACTTTCCCTCGCCGGACCTACAGATGGAGATTTGGCGCAATGAATGAACCCAAAGACCCCCGCACCTCCGGCAAAATCGCCATGTATGTGCTGATCTTCCTGGCCATCCTGGTGGGGGCCATGGTCTGGATTGGCGGTTAACATGGACACACCCAATGACCGAACCTTAGTGGTGCGCCCCGACAAAGCGGTTTATCGCCGCCGCCAATTTAGGTCCGTGTTGTTATGGTCTTTGGGTTTGGGGCTGGGTTTGGCGGGACTTTTGCTTTTGTTCAGCACGTCATTGCCCACACCTGTTTCACCTATGGTGGCTTTGGCGGTCATTCCTTTGGTGCTGTTAATCTTGGTGGGGTTTTCGTTGTCCGCTTTGGGGGACGCCCCGGCCTGGCGAAGTGCCGCGGGCGAGATTTGGTCCGTCACAGCCAACGGTGTGGACTTCACAAATACCGACGAAGGGGTGCAAGGCAGTTTGGACTACCGTGAAATCGCTGAAGTCACTTTGAAATCTGGCAACAGTCTCCAGTTGCGCTTGACCGATGGGCAAGCCGTTGTCATGCGGTATCTGACCGATCCCTTGTCCATCAAGGACGCCATCGAAACCCGACGACACAACGCATTGGCCCGCCCATGAGCATCCTGTTTGAAAACGCCCGCCTGATTGATCCCGCGACCGGGACACAAACCACAGGGTCTTTGCGCATGGCAGACGGCAAGATCACTGAACCCGGACCAGCGGACACATCCGTGGATTGCCAGGGGTTTTGCCTGGCCCCGGGCATTGTGGATTTGGGCGTTAAGGTGTGCGAACCGGGCGAACGCCACAAAGAAAGTTACAAGTCCGCCGGCATGGCCGCCGCTGCTGGGGGGGTCACCACCATGGTGACACGCCCGGACACATTGCCCGCCATCGACAGCCCCGAAACCCTAACCTTTGCCATGCGCCGCGCCGCCGATGTGTGCCCGGTGAATGTGCGGGCCATGGCCACCCTGACCAAGGGGCGCCTGGGGCGCGAAATGGCAGAAATCGGGTTCTTACAGGATGCCGGTGCTGTTGCCTTCACAGATTGTGACGCCGTGGTCACCGACAACAAAGTTTTGGGCCGGGCCTTATCTTACGTCAAACACCTGGACGGTTTGGTGGTGGGCCACCCCCAAGACCCCGGGCTGTCTGCCGGGGCCGCCGCCACATCAGGAAAATTTGCCACTGAACACGGGCTTGCCGCCGTCAACGCCATGGCGGAACGCATGGGCCTGGACCGGGATTTGGCCATGGTGGAAATGGCGGGCGTTGCATACCACGCCGACCAAATCACCACCGCCCGCGCCCTGCCCGCACTGGAACAGGCCAAAGCGCGGGGCCTGGACGTGACCGCCGGGACATCCATTCACCATGTTACGCTGAATGAAACCGATGTGGCCGACTACCGAACCTTCTTCAAAGTCAAACCGCCGCTGCGGTCCGAACAAGACCGCTTGGAAATTATCGCAGCCCTGGCCGATGGCCGGATCGACACGTTATCTTCCATGCACACCCCCCAAGACGAAGAAAGCAAACGCTTGCCGTTCGAAGAAGCCGCATCGGGGGCCGTGGGCCTGGAAACATTGTTGCCCGCAGCATTGTCCTTGGTGCATGCAGGGCACCTGGATTTGCCCACACTGTTCCGCGCGTTGTCGTGGAACCCGGCGCAACGGTTCAATCTGCCTGGCGGATCACTGGCCCCAGGCGCACCGGCTGATCTGGTGTTGTTTGATCCAGATATCGAATTCACATTGGACCGCACCAAGTTGTTGTCCAAATCAAAGAACACGCCCTTTGACGGGGCCGAGATGCGCGGACGGGTCATGGGCACCTGGGTCGCGGGAAAGCGGGTCTTTCAGCCATGATTCCAG
This sequence comes from Planktomarina sp., assembly GCA_020629775.1. Taxonomy (GTDB): domain Bacteria; phylum Pseudomonadota; class Alphaproteobacteria; order Rhodobacterales; family Rhodobacteraceae; genus Planktomarina. Next base: position 32,384 of record JAHDCP010000006.1, on the reverse strand, counting down.
ACATCACCACATCGCTGACGGGGCTGATTGCATGGGCCAGTATCGGATATCTTTTGGGGTCTGTGCCATTTGGCATTGTAATCGCGCGTGCACTTGGCCTGGGGGATTTGCGCCAAATCGGATCCGGCAACATTGGGGCCACCAATGTGCTGCGCACCGGCAGTAAACTTGGTGCGTTTCTGACCTTGATCTTGGATGCAGGCAAAGCAGGCATCGCCGCCCTGCTGGCCTTGGTGTTTGCTGGACCCGACGCCGCACAATTGGCAGGCTTTGCCGCATTCGTCGGCCACTGCTTTCCCATCTGGTTGCGGTTCAAAGGCGGCAAAGGCGTTGCAACGTTCTTCGGCCTTTTGTTCGCACTTGCCTGGCCCGTTGGCTTGGCCACCGGGGCCACATGGTTGGCCATCGCAGGGGTGTTTCGGTATTCATCTTTTGCAGCGCTGATATCTTCAGCCGCCGCCATCGGCTGGGCCTTTTTCCTGGGCTTTCCACAGATGATCGCTTTGTGTCTGGCCCTGGCCATCATGATTTACTGGCGTCACGGCGAAAACATTCAGCGCATCAAAGACGGCACAGAAACTAAGATTGGGCAGAAATAGACTGCGCCGTTAATACGAATATTCGTCGTAAATGCGTTTCAGATCACCGCCCCAATCGCCGTGGTATTTCTCTAACAGTTCGTCCGCGGGGGTTTGGCCCGTTTCCAAACTGTCTTCCAGCGCGTTCAGAAAATGGGTTTCATCCGGCACCATGCCGCCCGCCCCAGAACGTGCCCGCGCGGCCAGACCGGCGCGTGAAATGTCCACGCACTGTTTGGCCAAATCCATCATCTTGATGTCGCCCACTTGGGCGTGCAATCCATCCACACTGGCGGCCACGCGCAAGGCGTCCCGGGTTTCTAAATCCATGCCTTTGGCCAAATCCCAGGCCGCGTCCAAGGACGATTGATCATACATCATGCCCACCCAAAACGCAGGCAGCGCGCACAAACGGCGCCAAGGGCCACCATCGGCCCCGCGCATTTCCATGAACTGTTTGATCCGCGCTTCGGGGAAAATTGTGGTCAGATGATCCGCCCAATCCGAAAGCGTGGGCATTTCACCGGGCAACGCGGGCAGTTCGCCCTTCATAAAGTCCCGGAACGACATGCCCAGCGCGTCGATATACACACCATCGCGGTACACAAAGTACATCGGCACATCCAACGCGTAATCCACGTATCGTTCAAACCCCATGCCGTCCTCAAACACAAACGGCAGCGTGCCAGTGCGGTCTGCATCCAGATCCCGCCAAATGCGGCTGCGCCAGGATTTGTGGCCATTGGGCTTGCCTTCAAAGAAGGGGGAATTGGCAAACAGTGCGGTTGCCACGGGCTGCAGTGCCAAAGCCACGCGGAATTTTTTGACCATGTCCGCTTCTGAGGCGAAGTCCAAGTTCACCTGCACGGTGCAGGTTCGGTACATCATCTGTGTCCCGTGGGTGCCCACCCGGCCCATGTAATCTGTCATCAACCGATATCGGCCTTTGGGCATCATCGGCATTTGGTCGTGGGACCATTCGGGTGCCGCGCCAAGTCCAATGAACCGTGCGCCCATTTCATCGGCCACCGATTGCACTTCGCGCAGGTGCACGTTCACTTCATCACAGGTTTCGTGAATGGTTTCCAAAGGCGCGCCAGACAATTCCAATTGCCCGCCCGGCTCCAAGGACACATTCGCCCCATCTTTGGTCAGACCAATGATGTTGCCCGCTTCTTCCACCGGGGCCCAATTGAACCGATCCCGCAGCCCTTCCAAAATGGCTTTGATGGACCGATCCCCTTCGTACGGCAGGGGCAGCAAACTGTCTTTGCAGTAGCCGAACTTTTCATGTTCCGTGCCAATGCGCCACGCGTCCTTGGGCTTGTTCCCACCTTCAAGAAGTTCAGCCAGTTGTTCATACCGTTCGATCGGCCCGCCGCCGGACTGGGGAATAGACATGGGGGTTCTCCGATCTTGGTTCTTTCATGACAGCCGTGGCGCGGTGCACGGGCGTTGTCAATTCAACTTAGCACGATCCCGGTTCCAGATCAGGAATATATCTGGCCCTTGCCCGGCTGCGGCGTCTTGGGCTTGCGCGTAATTCACGCCTGGCAAGGCCACCAGCGCGTCGAACAAACCATCGGTGCCTTCCGCGTCACCCGGCACTTCCATCATGCCTTCGGTGTCATAAAACACCCAAGTGATGCGCCCGCGCGCGTTTCGGTGCACTTCGCAGCGTTGCAGCGTGTCCAAAGACACCGCCCGTCCCATCCCTGCGCTAAAGTAAGTGATGCGGCGTTCTTTGACTTCGACCATGCCGGGACCACCGGAACCGGACGGAAAATGCACGCGCCGCCAACCATCAAGCGCAATCAACGCGCCCATGGCCACAATCACAAGACCGCCGTAACTGCCAAGACCAGGCCAATCAAACACACCGAACAGCCCAAAGGCGGCAATGGCGACCCCGAAGATCACTTGTTTCCAAACGTCCCACCCGGCGACAATCTCTGGTCTGACAAACCCCATCACCAATCCCCCAATTTATCTTGCCACAGGGCCATGGCGGCCACGACGGCTGTATCGGCCCGCAAAATACGCGGGCCCAGCGCCACGGCATGGGCCGATGGCATATCTTGCAACATGCGGCGTTCGCGATCCGAAAACCCGCCTTCTGGCCCAATCACGATGGCCCAAGGCCCAGACACATCTGGCAGGGCATTGTCTTGGCCCACGCGGGCTTCGTCACAAAACATGAGCGCGCGATCAGCGGGCCAATCTTGCAAAACAGTTTCCAACTTCACCAAATCATCCACTGGGGGCACAAACGTGCCGCCGCATTGTTCAGCCGCTTCCACGGCATGGGCTTGCAAACGGTCCTGGCGCAGCCGATCTGAATTGGTGAAATCAGTGGTCACGGGCATGATCCGGGCGGCCCCCATTTCAGCCGCCTTTTCCACAATGAAATCCGTGCGTGCCTTTTTGATGGGGGCAAACAACAGCCACAGATCAGGCGGCGACTGTTGGGGTTTGGTTTGCGCATCACATCGCAACACGCCCGCCTTCTTACTGGCCTGGTTCACAGAACAGGTCCATTCCCCATGGGTGCCGTTGAACAGTTCCACCTTGTCCCCAACACTGCGGCGCATCACGCCAAACAGATAATGGGCATGGTCCCGCGACAGCGTCACCAATTGCCCTTCCCCCAAAGGCTGATCTACATAAAGGCGCGGGATCGAAACCATGAAAGCTAAGATATGTCTAACCCATCCAAAGTGCCAGGGGCCACAGGCCAAGTTGCCGATGCCGTAGCCGGAAATTGGGTGGACACCACTGCCCCGGAATGGACCCGCCCTTATTTGCGCTTGTCCCGTGCTGACCGCCCCATTGGAACATGGCTTCTGTTTATCCCTTGCATCTGGGGTGTTTTGTTGGCGGCCGGATTGGATGGTTTGCGCCTTTGGGATGCGTGGTTGATCTTGGGGTGTGGCATCGGCGCGTTTTTGATGCGCGGTGCTGGCTGCACCTGGAACGATTTCACAGATCGTAAGATTGATGCCCAGGTGGCCCGCACCCGGTCCCGGCCCTTGCCGTCGGGCCAAGTGACACCGCGCGCAGCGCTGGTTTGGATGGCCATTCAGGCTGGGGTGTCTTTCTTCATTCTTTTGTCTTTTGGATGGCCCACCATCGGGGTGGGCGTGGCCAGCTTGGTCTTTGTGGCGATTTATCCCTTTGCAAAACGATTCACCTGGTGGCCGCAAGTGTTCTTGGGGCTGGCCTTCAACTGGGGCGCACTGGTGGGCTGGACCGCCCATCGCGGCACATTGGAATGGCCTGCGGTGGTTTTGTATATCGCGGGCATTTCCTGGACCCTGTTTTACGACACGATCTATGCCCACCAGGACACCGAAGATGACGCCATGATCGGGGTTAAATCCACTGCGCGGTTGTTTGGCGATGATTCCCCCCGGTGGCTTTGGGGATTCGCTATCTTGTCCACGGCGCTGTTCGCCGGGGCCACAATGCTGGCCATGCCCCATGCTTTGGGCTGGCTGGTGGCCATGGCCGGGGTTTTGGGCTTTTTCGGACACCTGATTTGGCAAATGACCCAGCTGAACATCAACGATCCGGACCGATGCCTGGCATTGTTTCGATCCAATCGTGATGCAGGCCTGATTGCAGCTGTGTTTTTGCTGATCCTCGCGTTCCTTTGATTGAAGCCGCGACGCGCACGTCATACAAGCAACCCAAGAGTTGGGAGTTTCCATGCGTCTATCCACTGCATTCACAATGCTTGCTGTTTTCGGCCTTGCCGCTGGCGGCGCATTTGTGTCCGCCCGCGCGGCGGCCCTTTGGGTTGAAACCAGCACCGAAGCCGATGTTGCCAACCGTCTCAGCGTTGATGGATTTGATTGGGCCAATGTCCAAGCAGATGGGTTGCGCGTAACCCTGGACGGTGAAGCCCCTTCAGAAGCCGAACGCTTCAAAGCCCTGTCTTCCGTGGGATCGGTGGTGGATGCCTCCAGAATTTTTGACAACTTCGAAATCATGGAAGCCGATGCCCTGGCCGCCCCGGACTTTTCCATCGAAGTGCTGCGCAATGATGCGGGCATTTCCCTGATTGGCTTGATCCCAGCCGCCACAGACAAAGACGCCCTGCTGGACCAAATCGCCAGCCGCGCCCCTGGGGTGCCCATCGCGGATTTCTTGGAAACCGCTGATTACCCTGTGCCGGATCAGTGGCCCGATGCAGTGAACTTTGGCGTGTCTGCCTTGGGGCAATTGGATCGCACCAAAATCACAATTCAAGGCGACAGCGTATTTGTCAAAGCCAGCACCGATTCCGAGGCAGACAAGCGCCGCTTTGAATCTGCCCTGGCCCGCCGTGCGCCCGAAGGATTGAAAACGGAACTGCGCCTGACGGCCCCGCGCCCTGTCATCACACCATTCATCATGCGGTTCCAAATCGCAGACGGCACCGCCAGCTTGGACGCCTGTTCTGCCGATTCCCCGGAAACCGCCGCAAAAATTCTGTCCGCCGCAGCCGATGCGGGATTGGAAGGCAAAGCTGATTGCCGCCAGGGCTTGGGTGTTCCATCGCCCGAATGGGGCGATGCCGCCATGGCATCCATCGCGGCTGTTGCAGATCTGGGGGGCGGAAAGATCACCTTGTCAGACACGGATGTGGGGTTGGTGGGGATCGCAGGATCCGACCAAGCCGCCTTTGACGCCGCTGTCACCAACTTGAACGCCGCCCTGCCAGAAGTTTTCAGCTTGTCTGCGACATTGCCCGAACTGCGCGCCGAAGGCGAAGCCAAACCCTTGGAATTCACCGCCACCCGGTCCCCCGAAGGCCAATTGCAATTGCGCGGTGCCATTGATGATGAAAGCAGCCGGTCGATCCTGACCACATTCGCCAAAGCCAAGTTCACCGGCAGTGACTTGCGCGATTCCGTGGAAGTGAACAGTGACCTGCCCAGCGGCTGGACCATTCGCGTTCTGTCCGGGTTGGAAGCCCTGGGTGCCATGGAATCCGGCTTTGTGGAAGTGACCCCCGCCAACATCACCGTTACCGGCCGCAGCGGCGACCCCAATGTGGGGGCCACTGTATCCCAAGGGTTGGTGGCGCGTTTGGGCAATGATGCGGACTTTGATCTGAAGGTCGACTACGATCCAAACCTTGACCCCATTGCCAACCGCCTGGACCCCAAGGAGTGTGTGCGCGAAATCACCGCGCTGACGGACAAAAAGAAAATCACCTTTGAACCCGGGTCCACAGTTCTGGACGGCGCCAGCCGCGCCACTGTGGATCAGATCGCCCTGACCATGGCCCGTTGCCCAGAAGCGTCCATTGAAATCAGCGGCCACACCGACAGCCAAGGCGGTGAAGAAATGAACCAATCGCTGTCCAAAGACCGGGCCGATGCGGTTCTGCAAGCCCTGACGCTGAAACGCGTGAAGATCAAAAAACTGGTGTCCCAAGGATATGGCGAAGCCCAGCCTATCGCCACCAACGACACAGCCGCCGGCCGGGAAGAAAACCGCCGCATCGAATTTAGATTGATTACCGCCACGCCCGAACCCCTGGACGATGGCACCGAGGAGGAGACTCAAAATGAACAGAACTGAGTTCATCATCACCATCGCCGTGATCTTGTTTGTCGCCTTCTTGTTGGGGTGGTTCGCCAACTGGATGGTCACCCGCTTTACCCGTGTCAGCCGGGCGGATGTGGGCGAATTGGATAAAATGGCCCAGTCTTTGCACGAAGCCGAAGAAACCCGTGACCAAGCGATTGTTTACTTGCAAGAACGCGAAGCGGAACTGACCAACCAGATGTCCCAAACAGAAGCCGAACTGCGCGCCGCCATGGACGGCCTGCGCGACGCGCGCACGGAAGCAGAAGAACTGCGGGCGCATATCGAACGGACAGAAAACTCGGCATAAGGCGCAAAGCGTAGAGTGCGTATTCGCAACCGGAAATAAAGTTCAACAGAGACCGTAATGACCGAATTTTGCAAAGTTGGAACCTTGATTGGATTCGTGGCATTGCTTTTGACGCCGTTGTCGGCATCCGCAAACACAACGCCAAGCCAAAAGTTAGATCGTCTAGAAGCCAGCTGTAGTTTCGATAAATCCTTGGTGCAATGCACCAACGAAGCGCTGGAGGATTTGGGCGAAACACCTGAGACAATCTTGGTTTTCCTTGAACGAGAGTGCAGCGCGCAAAACAGTCGGGCCTGTGCTTATCTCGGCAGCCTTTATGAATACGGGCTGTTGTTGGATAAAGACATAGAAACAGCGTTTGGTTACTATAAAGCCGCTTGCGACGCTGGGGCGGGCAAAGCCTGTTCTGCCATGGGTTATCAGTACGCCACAGGCCGCCACATAAAACGTGATCTGAAATTGGCAGAAGCTTTAACCCGCAGGGGTTGCAGCTTGGGGCACGCGGGAGGCTGCAACCAGTTAGCGCTGTTGTTCAATATCCCAAAATCAGAACAACTCGTGCTCATGGAACAGGGTTGCGAAGGCGGATCATATTCAGCGTGCTACAACTTGGCAGGGCGTTATGCACGAGGCGACGGTGTTGCAAAAGACGCTGAAAAGGCTCAACAATACTATGCCAAAAGCGCGGCGCTTGGTGGCCCAAGCAAAAATTTGGTAGAAAACTAATCCGTAGGGCGCTCCGTTCGCCACGCACCTTCCACTCACCACCCTTTCAAAGCGTCCTCATCCACACCCCGTGCGGCGACCCAATCAGCACCTGAGGCCGTAATTTCTTTCTTCCAAAACGGCGCGCGGGACTTCAGGTAATCCATCAGAAAGTCCGCCCCCTGAAACGCCTGCTTGCGGTGCTTGGCGGCGGTGGCGACCATCATGATCACCTCACCGGGTTTCAAAGTTCCATATCGGTGGATCACCAAGGCGTTGGTTAGGTTAAACCGCGCCACAGCCTGGTCTGCGAAATCGCGCAAGGCGGCTTCGGTCATGGCGGGGTAATGTTCAATTTCCATGGCTTGCAAATCGCCCGTGTCATCGCGCACCACCCCGTTGAACGTGACCACAGCCCCCCCGCCGCACGCATCAAATCCCGCCAATTCAACGGATGGATCAAACGCGGTGTCTTGAACAGCAATGCGCATCAGCCGCCCGTCATGGGGGGGAAGAACGCCACTTCACGGGCACTGCCCAAAGGCGCATCCATATCCACCAAAGTTTGGTCCAATGCCGCCCTCAGGGCTGATTTGTCTGCAAAGGCGGCTTCGTATTCCGGGCCCTTGGCCACCAATTCCGCCATCAAATCCGCCACCGTGGCAGCGGATGTTTCAACGGTTTCAGAGCCGTGCCCAATGCGTTCACGCACCCAGGCAAAATACAAAACGTTCACTTGCACCGGATCAATCTTTCAGGTGCGGCAGGGCTTTGCGGAAGTAATCCCAGCCTGTGACAACAGTCAGCACCGCTGCGATCCACAGCAAGCTGACCCCCACCCACCAGGTGATTTGCATGCCCAGGTATTGCCCGCGCAGCCCCAGCGGATCATCCGCGTTGCCGTCCAGGATGCTGTCCACCGTGGCGCCATCCATGCCGAACGACAGCATGCCCAAGTTATGTTCAAACACCCCAACCCCAAACAGGATTGCGATGGCAAACATTTGGGCCGTAGTTTTCCATTTGGCCAGGTTCGTGACCTTCAACGTGCCGGCGGTATCGCCCAAGAATTCGCGCAGGCCAGAGACAAACACTTCGCGGAACAAAATGAATGTTGCGGGCAAAAGGATCCAAGGGTTCATGCCTGAAAACCCGGTGATGACGCACAACGCGATGATCACCATGGCTTTGTCGGCAATGGGGTCCAACATGGCCCCCAGTTTGCTTTCTTGTTTCCACTTGCGGGCCAGATACCCATCCACGAAATCCGTGGTGGCGGCCAACACAAACAAAATCAGCGCGGCCCAATCTGCATAAGGGCGCGTAAAGTACAAAAACATCACCGCGACCATGGGGGCAGCGGCAAGGCGGATATAAGTCAGGATATTCGGGATCGTCCACATGCCGGTATTGATAGACCCGCTGATCAGGCGATGCCAGCCCCGATCACAGCATTGAGATAGGACCAAAGGTTAATGCGCGCATTTATGCCAGCCCTGCGCTGCGCAAATGCTGCAAAAGTGTGGGGCACCCAAAAAGGTTAACGCTCCGCGCGATATCTTTGCTTTCCATAAAATTTGCTGATTCTGGGCGTGTTATCAGCGGGTTACAGGAATTTGTTTCGCGTGCGAAACATTCCATCATTCGTGGAAATAGTCATAAACCGCTTTGGCCATGGCTTTGGACACGCCATCCACCGCTTCCAAATCCGCCAGGTTCGCATTGGACACGGCTTTGGCAGAACCAAAGTGGGTCATCAGGGCCTTCTTGCGTTTTGGCCCCACGCCTTCGATCCCGTCCAGGGGGTTTTTCAACTGGGCCTTGGCGCGTTTGGCGCGGTGGGTGCCGATGGCAAAGCGGTGCGCTTCGTCCCGTAAGCGCTGCACAAAATAGAGCACAGGATCATTGTGGCGCAGGGCCATAACGGGTTTGCCAGTGCGGTGGAATTCTTCCTTGCCAGCATCGCGGTCCACGCCCTTGGCGACCCCCACCATGGGCACATCCCCCACGCCCCATTCGTTCATGATTTCGCGCACAGCACTGACCTGCCCTGCCCCACCGTCGATCAACAACAGATCAGGCCAGGCATCGGTTTTGCGGTCTGGGTCTTCTTTCAACAGCCGTTTGAACCGCCGGGTCAGCACTTCCTTCATCATGCCGAAGTCATCGCCTGGCACCAGGTCATCGCCTTTGATGTTGAACTTGCGGTACTGGGATTTCAAAAATCCTTCTTCCCCAGCCACAATCATGCCCCCCACGGCGTTGGTGCCTTGGATGTGCGAGTTATCGTAAACCTCCACCCGTTTTGGGGCTTCGTCCAAATCAAATGCTTCCGCCAAGCCCTTCAGCAATTTCAGTTGCGTGGCACTTTCGGACATCCGCCGTGCCAGGCTTTCACGTGCGTTGCGTTTCGCGCCAGCCACCAGTTCCATCTTTTCGCCGCGCAGCGGAACAATTATTTCCACCTTGCGCCCCAGCTTTTCCCCCAAAGCCGCCGACACCAGGTCCGGATCTTCCACGGCGTGGGACAAGATGATTTGGCGGGCCGGGTCGCGGTTTTGGTAAAACTGCCCCACGAACGCCTGCATCACTTCGGTTTCAGACACATCCAAGCTGATGCGCGGATAATAGTCGTGGTTGCCCCAGTTTTGGTTGGCCCTGATGAAAAACACCTGAACACAGGCTTGCCCGCCTTCCATGTGCAGGGCAATTACGTCCGCCTCTGCCACGGTTTGGGGGTTAATCCCTTGGGCGGTTTGCACCTGGGTCATGGCTTTGATCCGGTCCCGCAATGCAGCGGCGCGTTCAAACTCCATCGCCTCGGACGCGGTTTGCATTTCGGCGGCCAGACTGGCCTGGATATCGCTGGTTTTGCCCGACAAGAACCGTTCCGCGTCTTTCACCAGTTTGGCGTAATCTTCTTTGCTGATGTGGCCCACACAGGGTGCTGCGCAGCGTTTGATTTGATATTGCAAACAAGGCCGGGTGCGGGTTTCAAAATCATTGTCAGTACAGTTGCGCAACAAGAACACCCGCTGCAGTTGGCTTAACGTCCGGTTCACAGCCCCCGCACTGGCAAAGGGCCCGTAATAATTCCCTTTCTCCGACTTTGCCCCACGATGTTTCTTCACCAAAGGGAAATCATGGGTGCGGCCCACGTGGATGTTGGGGAAGGATTTGTCGTCGCGCAGCAAGACATTGTACTTGGGTTTCAGCTGCTTGATCAGGTTCTGTTCCAGCAGCAACGCTTCAGTTTCTGTCTTGGTGGTCAGAAACATCATGCTGGCGGTTTCGGAAATCATCCGCGCAATCCGTGCAGAATGCCCTGTGGGCCGGGCATAAGACGACACGCGGTTTTTCAGGTTGCGGGCTTTACCCACATACAAAACACGGCTTTCTTCATCCAACATGCGATAAACGCCGGGGGATCCGTCAATCTGTTTGAGATAGGCCGCGATGACCTGATGTCCCAACTGTGTCACTCAACGCCCCTTCCCATGCGATTCTTTCCCTGGCTGCATTGTATATTCTTCGGTCGCAAGTCCTAAGGTATCCACTAAAGCTGTGGATAACCCAGGGGATAGAACCCGTTCAGGCCGAATTTTCCTTTGTTTTTAGGCCACTTCGCCGATTTGCCTATTTTTTAGGCAGTAATCTAGGGCATTGATTTCATTAGATTCTTTTTTGTCGCGCGTGCAAGCCACTGAAAACACTAATGTTTTTAAGCACAAATTGCGCCAAACTTAACGAAAGTGCACAACTTTGCTGTTGTTCACTCTATCCCCAGCACATCTGGAGTTTGCCAGCCCAGGTGTTGGCCCCCATCGACGCAGATGATTTGCCCCGTAACCGCCCGCGCGTTCAAGAAATACTGCAGCGCTTGGGTGATCCCTTCTGGATCCGCGCCCCGCCCCAGGACCGTGTTGGCCCGCTGGCGTTTGAAATGGTTCTCTGACTGGCGTGCCCCTTGCATGGTGGGGCCAGGGCCAATGGCGTTCACCCGCACATGGGGCGCCAGGGCCTGGGCACTGGTTTGTGTCAGCGTCCAAAGGGCGGTTTTGGCCAAAGTGTATGTCATGAATTCGGGCGTCAGCTTACGAATGCGCTGATCAACCATGTTCACAATCAAAGCTTGGGCCTGGGGTTCGCCATTTTCATCCATCACCGCCTGCGGGGCCTGCACCGCGAAGGACTGAGACAAGATAAAAGGCGCCCGCAAGTTGCTTTGCATGTGCCGATCCCAGCTGTCGCGGGTGGCGGTTTGGATCGTGTCATATTCAAAGATGGACGCGTTGTTCACCAGAACGGTCAAATCCCCGCCCAACCCTTCACGGGCACGATCCACAAGGCTGGTGGTGGCATCATCGTCCAAAAGATCAGCTTGCAGCGCCACGGCGTTGCGCCCCTTGGCCTGAATTTCCGCCACCACGTTTTGCGCCGCGTCTGCTGATCCTGCGTAATGCACGGCCACATCGTGACCCGCGTTCGCCAATTCCAGCGCCATGGCCCGGCCCAGTCTTTGAGCTGCCCCTGTTACCAATGCCCGTGCCATTTGGCCCCCAGTGTTATGCAAGTATCGTCCAAAGATAGGCGGCATACAGCAAGATCAAGACCACACCCCATGCGCGCCCGATCACCTGACGGAAATATACGAATGGGATCAACAGCAAGGACGCCCCCAACATGACCCACAAATCCAAATTCAAGAACGGATGGGGTATCGGCAATTTGCCAAACAACGCGCCCACACCCACAATGCCCAACAAGTTAAACATGTTGGACCCGATCACATTGCCCAGCGCCACGTCAGCTTGACGGCGGTAAGCGGCCATCACGGTGGTGGCCAATTCCGGAAGCGATGTGCCAATGGCCACCAAAGTTAACCCAATCACGGCTTCCGACAATCCAAAGTCCGTAGCGATCAAAACGGAATTGCGCACCAACAGTTCTGCCCCGATGGGCAAGCCGATCATGCCCAACACCAAATAGACAGTGATCTTGGCGCGTGAAATGCTGGCATCCAAGCCTTCCACTTCTTCATCCACGGCCCCAGACCGGGCTTGATCGAACAGCATAAACGCCAAAACGGCCAACAAGATAAGCCCGTGCCACCAAATGAATGCGCCGGTAAACGCCAAGGCGATGAACAAAACCGTGGCCGCGATCATCAGCATGAAGGACCGTTTGGTGTCCACCTCACGGGTATCAAGGCCCGCCAGGATGGCCGGAACACCCAGCACCAAAAGAACGTTGGCCGTGTTGGACCCCACCACGTTCCCCACCGCCAAAGTCGGTGCGTTTTCATAAATGGCGGACAACACGATGATCAGTTCTGGCGCGGATGTGCCAAAGGCCACGATGGTCAAGCTGACCACCAGGGCCGGAATGCCCAAGCGTGTGGCCAAATTCACAGCGCCCTTCACCAAGAAATCCCCGGCAAACAACAAAATCGCCAGCCCCAGCACCACATAAATCCAAGGCATGATCATCGTTTATCATCCAACTTTTTATCGCAGGTGCAGCCTGTCATCTTTAACTTGTCACACCGGTTACATCGTAAAACATCCAGGTACTTCATCCCCGGCAAAGACCGGCTGCCGAACATGGACATCACACCCATAAACACTAAGAACCCTACGATAATTTTAAGAAGCATATGGCTTACATCCCAAAACGGCTGAACGCCGCGCGTTCTTCGATTTGGTGGAATGCATCATCGACAACCGCCAATCCAAAACGGGCTGCGATGCCCTTTTTCTGACCAAAGACTTTGAAGCGAACTTTATCGCCGAAGATTTCTTTCATCTTGGGCACCAAGTGGCCAACGCCATCGGCCAAACCATCATCCACGGCTTTTTGGCCCACCCAAATTTCGCCCGTGAACAAATCGCGGTCCGCCAATTTGTCGCCCCGGGATTTGATGATGTGGTCTTTGAACACCCCGTGGATTTCTTCCAAAATGCCCTTCAGGCGTTCCACATCCTCTGGGTTTTCGGGGCGGAACGGGTCCAGCTGGGACTTAGAGGTGCCTGCAGTGTAAACCCGGCGTTCGATCCCGTATTTTTCGATCAACTCATGCAAACCAAAGCCCGCTGATATAACCCCGATGGACCCGGTTACGGAACTTGGATCCACGTAAATCTCATCTGCGGCCGCGGCCAACCAATACCCGCCGGATGCTGCCACGTCTTCGACGAAGGCGTAAACCGGCACTTCCTTTTCATCCGCCAAGCGCCGGATGCGCGCGCCGATCAAAGAGGATTGCACGGGGCTGCCGCCGGGTGAATTGATCACCAACGCCACTGCGTCTGGTTTGCGGCCAAAGGCCTTTTCCAAAAGGGGGGCAACGCCTTGGTCGTTCATACCACGTCCAGAGGCAATCATGCCAGACAAGCGAACAACACTAACATTGGGTTTGGGTTTGCGGAATGGGATGCGGAACTTCATCCACCGGACTTAGGGGCCTTGGCCGCAAGGGACAAGGCCCGCGTCCGTTTAGCTGCGGATTTTCCAGCCTGTTTTGAAGATCCACCAAACAAATGCCAGGCACAGCGCTGTAAACAGGGTAATCGCCCCCAAAGACATGGCAATGGGCACATCGGCCGTTCCAAAGAACGACCAACGGAATCCTGACACCAAATACACCACGGGGTTAAACAGGGTCACGGTCTGCCAAAACGGCGGCAACATCGAAATCGAATAGAACGATCCACCCAGAAACACCAAGGGTGTCACCACCAACAAAGGCACAAGTTGCAACTGTTCAAAGTTGCCAGCCCAAATCCCGAGGATAAAGCCCAGCAACGCAAAGGACAGGCAGGTCAGCGTCAGAAAGGCGAACATCGCAAAGGGATTTTGAATGGTGATATCCACAAAAAAGAACGACGTGGTCAGGATCACCATGCCGATGATGAACGCCTTTGTGGCCGCGGCCCCCACGTATCCGATGACAATTTCCAAGAAATTGATTGGGGCGGACAAAAGCTCGTAAATTGTGCCGATGAACTTGGGGAAATAAATCCCGAAACTTGCATTGGACGTGGCTTGGGTCATGACGGTCAACATAATCAAACCCGGAACGATAAACGCACCATAGCTAACCCCCTCCACCTCCTGAATACGGCTGCCGATGGCGGATCCGAAAACGATGAAATACAACGACGTGGACAGAACCGGTGAAATGAAGGACTGCGCGATGGTGCGGAAAAACCGCGACATCTCGGATTTGTATATCACGCGAACAGCTTGAAGGTTCATGCTGCATCTCCTTGCACAAGACCCACGAAAATTTCTTCCAGGGAGGATTGATCGGTTTTCACATCGCGCAGGGTCAGGCCCGCCTTGGCGATATCAGCCAAAAGGGCCGTTATGCCTGTGCGGTCTGCCTTGGTGTCATAGGTATACCGCAAGGACATACCATCCTCTGACCGTTCCAAATCATAGGCCGCCAAGGCCGCCGGCACATCCCCCACAGGGTCTGCCAGTTCAACGGTCAGGTGCTTTTTGCCCATGCGCGCCATCAAGGTGTCTTTGTCTTCCACCAACAAAATCTCACCATTGTTGATGACACCAATGCGGTCAGCTATCGCTTCGGCTTCTTCGATATAGTGGGTGGTCAAAATGATGGTGACGCCCTGCTTTTTCAATTCTGCCACGATGTCCCACATGTCTTTGCGCAATTCTACGTCCACACCGGCGGTGGGTTCATCCAAGAACAACACGCGCGGTTCATGGGACAGGGCTTTTGCAATCAGCACCCGGCGCTTCATCCCGCCCGACAGCATCATCACGCGGTTTTCCATTTTGTCCCCCAGCGACAGGGTCTTCAGCACATTCTCCACCAGGGATCTGTTCTTTTTCTTTCCGAACAAGCCGCGCGAAAAACTGACGGTGTCGATCACTTTTTCAAACGGTTCCAAGTTGATTTCTTGGGGCACCAAGCCGATCATTTGGCGGGCCACGCGGTAATCTTTTTGGATATCATGCCCGGCCACCGTGATGGTGCCCGATGTCATGGTGGTGATCCCGCAAATGGTGGAAATAAGCGTGGTCTTGCCCGCCCCATTGGGGCCCAGCAGCGCGATGATTTCACCTTCTTCGATATCCAGATTCACGCCTTTAAGCGCCTGGAACCCACCGTCATAGACTTTGGTTACATCTTTTACTGAAACAATGGCTGCCATGTGGTTATCCCCCGGGATCGCAGAACGGAATTACTGCCACCCTGTTCGGATCACCGCAAGGGGTCAGCGCGAAAAGATCACTGGAAACCAGTCCTCGCGCAGGCGCTGCCCTGGTTCCATGTCGTGGCCCGGAAATGGTGGCGATGTTGGCCCAGGGCGTTCCACATACCGCGCATCATCCCCCAACAGCCGCAACGAAAACGCCCGCCGCCTGCTGGTGGCAGTGTTGCCGCGTGCGCCGTGCAAGGTGTTGTAGTTGAACGCCACCGCGTCGCCGGGTTCCATCGCCCATTCGCGCACCTCCATGCCTTCGGCATCTGGGTCCGGCACGGCCATGTAATCTTCTTCGTTGGGATAAAAATTGGTTTCCGACAACCACCGTGTCGGCAACACTGGCTTGGCCCACTTGTGGGATCCTGCCACGCACCGCAAAGACGCGTCCGTAACCGGGTCCAACGGCGACCAGAAGCTTACGTTTTGCTGCCCGCCCACGAAATAGTATGGGCCATCGGAATGCCAGGGTGTGGGTTTGGATGTGCCGGGTTCCTTGACCAACACGTGGTCATGGAACACCTGCACTTGGTTGGATCCCATCAAATCCGCTGCAACTTCTTTGGCGGGCGAATTTTCGATCACATCCGCAAAGGCGGAAATGCGGGTCCAGTTGCAGTAATCGTCAAAGAACCGCCCCCCTTCGCCTGCCTTCAGGTTTTCTGCGGCGTATGGCCCAGGCGTGCCCATGTTTTCTTCCACCCCTGCACGCAGGGTTTCCACGTGGTCTGCGAACAGTCCCTTCACCAACACAACCCCGTCGCGCTGGTAAGTATCGATATGGTCTTGGGTGATCAGCGGATGGGGCATGGCAGTGTTCCTTTGTCGCGGCTGATCATTCCCAACCCGTCAAAGAAGTGCAAGCCCTTGCGTTACCTTGACAATGCCGCTGCGGTTTTTGCCAAAGCCTCAATCCCAGCCCAATCGCCTGCGTCCATCATGGATTGCTGGGCCACCCAACTGCCCCCAACGCAGATAACATTCGGCGCGCCCAGATAATCCGGTGCGTTTTGTGGGCTGACTCCGCCAGTGGGGCAGAACTTGATATCCGGCAAAGGCGACGCCAAAGATTTGATCGCGGGCGCCCCGCCCGATGCCTCTGCTGGGAAGAATTTCAAAACCTCAAACCCCAGATCGGCCAAACGCATGGCTTCTGTTGCCGTCGCAGCGCCTGGTAAAAACGGCATGGACAGACTTTCGCAAGCGTCCAACAACACGTCCGTCGCCCCGGGCGAAACACCAAAACTTGCACCCGCATTCTGCGCCCGGCGCACATCCGCGGCTGTACGCAACGTTCCAGCCCCCACCATGGCGCCCGGCACTTTTGCCATTTCTTCCATCGCGGCCAAGGCGCAATCTGTACGCAAGGTCACTTCCAAAGATGGCAGTCCCCCCGCCACCAAAGCTTCCGCCAAAGGTTTTGCGTGGGCCAGATCACGGATCACAATCACAGGTATCACTGGGGCGGCGTCGCAGACATTGCGCACATCTTGGTTCATCGGCATGGGTTCAAATCCTTGTTAAATCACGACGCCAGCGCCAGCGGTGGCGGGGCCTGCGGTGCGGCGGAACGCGGCAAATAACTCTCGGCCCATACCTTGGTTGTTGGCTGACAAATCCACCTTGGCCGGGGTTCTTTTGTCCCAGCCTTCGGTCAAATTATCCAGGCGGCCCGTTGCAGCATCCATCCGGATCAAATCACCGTCTTGGACCAAGCAAAGTGGGCCACCATCCGCGGCTTCGGGGGATACGTGTATGGCCGCCGGCACCTTGCCAGATGCGCCAGACATGCGCCCATCTGTGACCAAAGCCACTTTGAAGCCACGGTCCTGAAGCACCGTCAAAAACGGGGTCAGGTTGTGCAGTTCGGGCATCCCGTTGGACGACGGCCCTTGGTAACGGACCACCACCACAACATCCCGGTCCAATTCACCAGCCTGGAAGGCCGCTTTGACACTGGCTTGATCATGGAACACGGCGGCTGGGGCTTCAATCACGCGGTTTTCTTGGGCCACAGCAGCCACTTTTACCACACCTTCCCCAAGATTTCCGTTCATCCGAACGATCCCACCGCTGGCTTGGAACGGGTCATTGCAGGGGCGCAGAATTTTATCATTCAGCGTTGTCTTCGCACCTGGCACGAAGATAACTCTGTCACCGTCCAGCTTTGCTTCTGATCGGTAATGGGACAAACCATCCCCTGCCACGGTGACCACATCATCGTGCAACAACCCAGCGTCTAACAGTTGCCCGATCAAATACCCCAAACCACCGGCTGCGTGGAAATGGTTCACGTCTGCCATCCCGTTGGGATACACTTTGGTCATCAACGGCACGATGGCGGAAATATCAGCAAAATCTTCCATCTCCAGGATCACACCCGCTGCGCGCGCCATGGCGGGCAAATGCAAGATCAAATTGGTGGACCCCCCCGTGGCC
Organism: Planktomarina sp.; assembly: GCA_020629775.1. Lineage (GTDB taxonomy): Bacteria > Pseudomonadota > Alphaproteobacteria > Rhodobacterales > Rhodobacteraceae > Planktomarina. The sequence goes on along the minus strand of JAHDCP010000006.1, from coordinate 14,541 downwards.
ATCAGCCCCACGATGCCGTTCACAAAGGCTTTTTCATCCAAGATACGCCCCACGGGTCGGTAATCATTGCCCAATGCGGTAATTTCCGTGCCGCGCACAGCGATGTGCCGGGTAAGCGCGTTGCGCAAAGGCGTGCCTGGATTCACAAACGAAGACCCAGGCATGTGCAGCCCCATGAATTCCATCAACATCTGATTGGTGTTGGCTGTGCCGTAAAAAGTGCACGTGCCCGGACCATGATAGCTGGCCATTTCAGCCGTCATCAACGCATCCCGATCGCAATCACCGGCCGCAAATTTCTTGCGAACAGCTGCCTTTTCATCATTGGGCAAGCCGCTGACCATGGGACCAGCTGGAACAAAGATACCTGGCAAGTGCCCGAATGTGGCCGCGGCAATGATCAGGCCAGGCACGATCTTGTCGCAAACCCCAAGATACATCGCGGCATCAAACGTGTTGTGGGACAAGGCCACGCCAGCGGCCAGGGCAATCACATCCCGTGAAAACAGGCTAAGCTCCATGCCCATTTGGCCCTGGGTCACCCCATCACACATGGCCGGAACGCCCCCGGCGACTTGGGCCGTGGCCCCAACGGTGCGGGCGGCTTCTTTGATGATGTCAGGGTAATCCTTAAAGGGTTGGTGGGCGGACAACATATCGTTGTACGCGGTCACAATGCCCAGGTTCGGCGTCCGTTCCGCCGCCAAGGCCCCTTTGTCCGCCCCCATGGCGGCATAGGCATGGGCCTGGTTCCCACAGGTCAAATGCGCACGACGCACGCCCCCGGCCGCTGCAGATTCGATCTTTGCAAGATAGCCTTCCCGCCCAGCCTGTGATCTTTGAATGATCCGGTCTGTGATCTGTTGAAGGCGTGAATTTGCCATGGCTGACTCGCTGTGTTGAACGTTCTTCGATGATTGTTAGCGTTAACAAATGCCAAAATCAACGGCGCATTCCGCCATAAAGCACCCCAAGGACCTGTGCGCACAAAGACATCCGGGCGGCAGTCTTTTCACCAAATGGTTTCGGCAATGCCTGGTTCTAAAGAACGGCAAGGCGTGTGGCCCGGTCGCAGAAACTTAAAACTCATCGCCATGCCAACCTGATGCAGCATGTGTTTCTTCGGGATTACTGTTCAGTAAAACGGGATAGAAATCCGTGGTTTTCCGGATAATCTGCGCAAGAAAACCGATAACATCAAAGGGTTCGCGATGTTCGAAGGGTTCGTTGAAAGTTTTGTGGAAGGCGATGGCGCAACTCTTTTTGTGCGGCATGCTGGGTCCCCTGATTTGCCGGGTCTTTTGCTGTTGCATGGGTATCCGCAAACCTCTGCCATGTGGCACAAAGTTGCGCCGCTGCTGACCCAGGATTTCCATGTCATCTGCCCCGATCTTCGTGGGTATGGTCGGTCCAGCAAACCAAGCTCTGACCCAAAGCACGCAACATATTCCAAGCGGGCCATGGCGGGCGATTTGGTCAAGTTGATGGACCACTTTGACCACGATGCTTTTTATGTGGGGGCCCATGATCGCGGGGCACGGGTGGCGCATCGGATGGCTTTGGACCATGCAGACCGCATTATCGCCACCACATTGCTGGACATTGCCCCAACCCGCGAGATGTATCGCGATGCAGGCACCAAATTCGCCAAAGCGTATTGGCATTGGTATTTTTTGATCCAGAAATTTCCTTTGCCAGAAACCATCATTGGCCAAAATCCGGCAGAGTTCTGGAAGTTGAAATGCTTTCACCAAGCGGGCGGAGATCACCCTTTTTCTGAAGACGCCCTGCAAGAATATCTGACCGCCTTTGCGACACCAGATGCAGTGCATGCAAGCTGCGAAGATTATCGCGCGGCAGCATCAATCGATATCACCCATGATGATCAAGATGCGGGGCGCAAAGTCAGCCAGCCTTTGCAAGTGCTTTGGGCCAAACGGGGCACCATTGAAGCTTGCTTTGACGCGCTGGACCTTTGGCGTGAACGCGCGGAAAATGTGGTTGGCCACGCGGTGGATGCAACGCATTACATGGCCGAAGAAATCCCCGAAGATATAGCAAACCAAATGCGAGACTTCCTGCTTAAAGACAGCTCAAAACCGGAGGCTGGAAAATGACCCGCACCCTTTATGACAAATTGGTGGATGCCCATAAGGTCTGTGATCTGCCTGATGGTGAAATGTTGGTTTATGTCGATTTCCACATCATGAACGAATACACCAGTCCGCAGGCCTTTTCTGGTCTGGAACAAAAGGGGCTGCCGGTTTGGCGGCCCGAAGCACATTTGTCTGTTGTGGATCACGTTAATGCAACGCGGTCATCCCAGCCGCCCGATGCGGCTTCAAAGCTTTTGATTGATAACTTGAACGCCAACTGCCGCAAACATGGGATTGCGCTTTATGGGCTTGGGGATCCCCGCCAGGGAATTGAACATGTGGTGGTCCCCGAACAAGGACTGGTGGCACCCGGTATGTTGATCGCCTGCGGGGACAGCCACACCACCACATATGGTGCTTTTGGGGCTTTGGGGTTTGGGATCGGGACATCCGAAGTTGAACATGTCTTGGCCACGCAAACACTGCGGTACAAACGCCTCAAGACGATGTTGGTGAGCGTAGAAGGGAAATTGCCCGCAGGGGCGACGGCCAAAGACATTATCATGAAAGTGGTCCAAGTGGTGGGCGCTGGCGGCGCCAACGGGTACGCGGTGGAATTCACGGGATCGGCCATCCGTGACTTGGACATGTCGGGCCGTATGACAATTTGTAATATGGCCGTTGAACTTGGCGGGCGCGCAGCACTGATGGCGCCGGATGAAAAGGCCTATGCCAAGATCGCAGGTCGCGCCCACAGCGGCCTGTTGGATTTTTCCGGTGAAACCTGGGTTTCGGATCCCGGTGCACCCTTTGATGCTGTTTTTGAAATCGACGCAGCAGATATCGCCCCGCTTGTGACCTGGGGCATCAGCCCGGATCAATCCGTTCCTGTGGACGGCGTGGTACCGTCACAAACTGCCCACATGCCCCCCAAGGCAAAAGAGGGTTTGCAAAGGGCATTGGATTATATGGGACTGCAGCCCGGCCAACCCGTGCAGGGCATTTCCATCGACAGCGCCTTTATCGGGTCCTGCACCAACAGCCGCATCGAAGATTTGCGCGCGGCGGCCGAAATTCTCAAAGGGCGCAAAGTGGCGACAACGGTGCAAGCCATTGTGGTTCCCGGGTCGATCTTCACCAAACTGCAGGCAGAAAAAGAAGGATTGGATCAGGTGTTTCGCGATGCCGGGTTTGATTGGCGGCCCGAAAGCGGGTGTTCCATGTGCCTGGCCATGAACGACGACGTAGCTTTGGATGGCGAACGGGTGGCGTCTTCCACCAACCGCAACTTCGAAGGCCGGCAAGGGCGCGGCGCGCGCACCCATCTGATGAGCCCAGCCATGGTGGCCGCCGCGGCCATTAAAGGCCACATCACAGATATTCGCGACTTTAAGAAAGGGTCCTGACATGCCCAAATCTGTTTCTGGACTTGCTGCCCCATTTCCCCCGTCCAACGTTGATACCGATGTGATTATGCCCAAGCGTTTCTTGCGGACCATCACCCGCGAAGGCCTGGGGGAAGGAACGCTTGCCGACCTTCGGTTTGATGAAGAAAGGCACATCCGGCCCGACTTTATTTTGAACCGCGCCCCCTGGAACGATGCATCAATCCTGATCGTGGGGGACAATTTCGGCTGCGGGTCCAGCCGCGAACATGCCGTGTGGGGTTTAAAACAGATGGGCATTGGCGGTGTCATTGGCACTGGGTTTGCAGGAATTTTCTTCGACAATGCCCGCAAAAATGGCCTGGCTTTACCCATCGTTCCAGCCGCGCTGCGCGACGATCTTCTTGCGCTGGCATCACACGAAGACGGGCTGACCATAACCATTGATATTGCAGAAGGCGTTTTGCGCTTTGACAATCAGGTTCAACCCTTCACGATGGATGACGCCACCACCACAGCACTTTTGGAAGACCGGGATGATACCCTCGACAGTTTGAAGTTAGCGGACCAAATCCGAAAATACGAAACAGGTCTGACAGAGAAAATGCGTGTTAAGGTCATTGCCTAATCCACGTTGAGGGCCCCATGGAACTTAGACAAATCGAATGTTTCGTTGCGGTCGCGGAAGAACTTCACTTTCGCAAAGCCGGTGAACGACTGGGGCTGAGCCCATCTGCCCTGTCCGATCGGATTTCTGCGTTGGAATATGAGCTTGGCGTTGCACTGTTGTTTCGAACCACGCGGCAAGTTTCTTTGACACAATCTGGCGCCCATTTTCTGAAAGACGCCAAGAAAATTCTTCAAAGCGTGGAACGGTCGAAATCGACAGTCAGACATGTGGCGGGCGACGGCTTAAAACAACTGCGCATCAGCGGGGTTGATGAAGCAATTTCCACGGTGTTACCGCAAGCTTTGGTGCGCTTTCGCGAAACGCACCCGAACGTTCATACTCAAATTCTGGAAATTTCGTCTTCAGATTTCCACGCACAACAGCTTGAAAGCCACAGGGCTGATATTGTGTTTACCCGGGAACCGTCTCGAGAAGACCACATCACCAGCACGTTGCTTCACCGACAAACCGTGGATGTGGTGGTGGCCACGTCGAACCCGCTGTCACGAAGGAAACATCTTACGGTCGCCGATATTCTTGAAGAGCCGATCGTCGGATACCCCAAGCATGCCCGTCCGATTTTGCACGAAATGCTGTGGCAAGGATTTCGCGAAGCGGGCAAACAGCCCAATGTCGTGTGCGAGGTCATCGACAAATCGACCCTTCTTCAGTTTGTGGCCCATGGCCTGGGGATCGCGCTTGCGCCTGCGTGGTTGAAAACGCTTGCGCCGTCCGATGTTGCTTTCGTTCCCTTTGAAACAAACGGTAAAACGATTGATCTGTATGTCGCGCGGCGCACGGCTGAAAAAAGCGCAGCAGTAGGGGAGTTTGTTAAAATCGTAGAGGCCTTGTTCTAGTTTTTTGAACAGTCATGGGGTTCAAAATTCCAGCAAAGGCGCTGGCAGAAAATTCATATTTCAACGGCGTTGAACTTAGGTTGTCCCTCAAAGACAATCGCCCCGCCATCGTTAGTGCAGGGCGATTTCTTTTAGTCGCGGGTCGGCGTTAAGCGTGACAGCAGATATTTACCATTAAGCAAAAGCGATCATACGTATGTGCCGCATGCTTCAGTCCCCATCCGCAACCGACGCAGAACGGGCACGATAATTGCGGAAGGTTGGAAGAAGAATGAGAATGACGGCTATTGCCAGAAGGCCCAGCGTCATCGGCCGTTGCAAAACGAAGCCAAAACCATCGTACAACTGCATCGATCTTGAGAAATTGTCTTCCAGCATGCCCCCCAAAATGAACCCAATCAGCAGTGGCGCAAGCGGATAGTCAGCAAACTTTAAGACCGTGGCGCAAATTCCAAAACCAACCAAGATCAAAAGTTCGGTCGCGTTGTTCTGACCGATATACGCCCCCATTAGAGTGAAAAACAAAATGAAGGGGATCAAGTAATTGCGCGGCACCGACAGGACCTTAGCGATGTAAGGGATCAACGGCAGGTTCAAAACCAACAGCACCAAATTCCCGATATACATGGAAATAATAACCGACCAAAAAATCTGGGGTTCATCCAACATGAGACGCGGACCAGGGGTCACATTCAAAGCAATCAATGCACCCAGCAAGATCGCCGTGGTTCCAGATCCAGGAATGCCCAAAGTCAAAAGCGGAACAAAGGACCCAGTGCAGGCTGCATTATTCGCGGTCTCAGGCGCGGCCAACCCTTTCACCGACCCTTTGCCAAATTCATCTTGTTCTTTCTTTGGCGCAATATTGCGTTCAACCGCATAGCCCAGAAAACTCGCGATCGTCGCCCCCGCCCCTGGCAGGACACCAATAAAGAATCCCTGCAAGCTTTGACGGCCAATGACAGGGGCAATTGATTTCGCTTCGGCTTTGGTAATGCGCAGGTCTTTGATTTCCCCACTTTCACCCGAGGCGGAAAGAGATGGTTTCAAGACAAGGAACAAAGCTTCTGGCAATGCGAACATCGCCATGGCCAACGTGACAAACCCAAGCCCAGATTGCAGATCCATTAAACCCATGGTGAAACGTGGCATCGGGGCCATCGTGGTTTCCCCAACCGTGGCCAACATCAAGCCAAGGATCGTCATCATCAATGCTTTGGCCACATTCCCTGCACCCGCAAAGGCCGCGATGGCGGACAAGCCCACAACCATCAAAGCGAAGTATTCAGCCGAATGGAACAGCAACGCGACTGATGACAACGCGGGCGCGAAAATCATAAGTAAAACCGCACCAATTGTTCCGCCGCAAAAACTTGCGATGGCGGCAATGGTAAGCGCTTTGCCCGCCTTGCCCTTCTTCGCCATGGGATAACCATCGAAACTGGTGGCCACAGTTCCCGCCACACCGGGTGCATTCAAAAGGATTGATGAGGTCGACCCCCCAAAAATTGCCCCGTAGTACACACCCGCTAATAGAATAAGTGCTGCTGCCGGATCACCCATGGAGATCGCGACAGGGATCATGATCGCGATAATCGACATCGGACCAAGACCCGGCAACATCCCGATGAACGTGCCGATCAAACAACCTGCGATCACCATCAGCAACATCTCAATCGAAAAGGCTGTTTGCAGACCCAGAAGAATACCTTCTAACATGTCAGCCCCCCACGAAATAAGGGACAGGACGCAAGTAAATGCCCAGCACTTGCTGCACCAGATACCAAACAATTATCGTGGCGATCAGGGCAACAGGCACCATGATGTGCCATCTGCGTTCGCCAAGGATAAAACTGCCAAGGATCAGAAACGCCGATGTCGCAAACAAGAAACCCAAGGGGCGCAAGACCAAAGCATAGGCAACCATAAGGGCCAGCAACAAAACGGCCTGTCCAAGATTATAATCCATCAATCGTCGGTAATCGATGTCCAGCTCTTTGGGTTTGGATTTTTCCAACCCCAAAACAATAACAAGGGAAGTCACAACTCCAATGACCGACAAAAGCTTTGGAAAAGTGCTGGGCCAAATTGGATTGCGTTTCATAAACGGGGCAAGATTGCCGTCCATGGTGAACCAAGCTGTGTATCCATAGACAAGGCAAAACCCCAGCAAGATAAGTCCGATCCAACGATCCAAGGCCATCTTTTCCATCCCCATAAAAACAGGCGGCGCAGATATCCGCGCCGCCTTAGATTGGTTTAAACTTACAAGAAGCCCAATTTCTTCATCAGGTCGCCGATAACTTTTTCTTGGCCTTCAAGGAAGGTTTTGAAGTCGTCGCCAGAATTGTGGATGTTCACCCAACCGTTACGCGCACGCACCGCTTCCCATTCTGGGGTGTCGTACATTTTGGTGATGGCGTCTTGGTACATCGCCAATTTATCAGCTGGCAGACCTGGCGCACCAAAGAACCCACGCCAGTTGACGAAGTTCACGTCAATGCCCTGTTCTTTCATAGTCATCGCGCTGTCCATTGCGCCAACACGATCATCTGATGTCACACCAAGGATTTTAACTTCCCCGGCTTGGGCCAATGCAACGGCTTCTGAAAAGCCAGTGGACAGGGCTTTGATTTCACCCGACAGCAATGCCGCCATCGCCTTACCACCCGCATCATACGGGATGTATTTGACGTTCAGCGCATCTTTGCCCGCAGCTTCCATAACCATGGCCGCAACCAAGTGGTCCATACCACCTGGAACCGAGCCGCCACCAATCGCGGTACCGGCTGCATCTGCGTCATAGGCCGCAATCAGATCAGCCATGCTGTTCAATGGGCTGTCCGCGTTCACAACCAAAGCAGCATAATCGCCGATGGTGCCCGACACCAAAGTCAGGTCGCGGAAGTTGTGTGGGAAAACGCCCGTCAATGACCGGATCACGATGGGTGTTGAATTCACCATCAACGTGCCGTGATTGCTGTCTGCGTTTTCGATCAGATAACCGATGGCCTTACCACCACCGCCACCTGACATGTTTTCATAGGACGCTGTTCCAACAAGACCCGCGCCGGTCAGGGCTTCGCCTGTGCCACGTGCAGTTCCATCCCAACCACCACCGGCACCACCGGGGATAAGAAAGTGAACGCTATCCAAAACTTGGTGTCCATCTGCCGCAACAGCTGACCCAAAACCCATGGCCGCAACTGCGCCCGCCATCAAGGCACGACGGCCCATTTTCATAATCATAATTTTTCCTCCCAATTGACACCGACCTTTGGTTCGGCGCTGTTTGGGAAGGTAATCACGGGAACCTGACACGAACCTGTCGTATAGATAATGGATGAACTTAACCCATGAAGTTCTTATTGGTCGAAGACAACTTGGAGCTTGCAAAAGCAATATCTAACCGTTTGCAGGTGGACGGCCATGTTGTTGATCACGTTGGAAAAATCTCAGAAGCCATCGACTATTTTGCGTCCTATGAATACGATCTTGTCTTGCTGGATGTGATGCTGCCTGACGGTGATGGGCGGACCTTTTTAAAACACCAACGCACCCAAAACGATGGCACACCAGTCATCGTTTTGACCGCGCGATCCCAAGTCTCTGACCGAATCAGCATGTTGGATTTAGGGGCGGACGACTATGTCACCAAACCATTTGATCATGCGGAACTGGAAGCCAGATGCAGGGCAGTGCTTCGACGCAAATCAAACGACCGTCAGACAACAAAACAGTTTGGGAATGTTGAATTCAATTCAATCGAAGGGCGTCTTTCGGTCGGTGGGAAAACGGTCAATCTGCGAAACCGTGAATTGCGCTTGCTGGAAGTATTTCTAAACGCACCTGGGCAAATTTTCTCAAAGCAAAAATTGGTGGATCGACTTTTTTCTTACGATGAAGATGTATCAGAAAACGCCGTTGAAGTTTACGTCGGCCGACTGCGGAAACATCTGTCTGGATCCCCTTTGATGATCACCACTTTGCGCGGACTTGGCTATCGGTTGGATTATGGCTGAACGGCCCCAAATATCTGGTTCATTGTTCAAGCGGCTGACCGCAATTTTGATTTTTGGGTCAATGCTGCTGTCTATCGTTTTGTTTTTTGTCGTGCGGGAATTTGCCGCCCGTATTGCACAAGCTGGGCAAGACAGCATTCTTGAGGCTTCGGTGTCATCGATCATCGACGCAGCAGTTATTCGCGATGGCCGGGTCGAAGTTGATTTCCCTTATGCGTCTTTTTCCATGTTGGACACTGATCAAAATGACCGAGTGTTTTACGCAATCCGCCAAGATGGGCAGCTGTTATCAGGGTATAAGGTTATTCCACAAACGGACCGGTTAAGAACAGACAGCGCATTTTTCGAAACCCGAATTTTGGCGCAGTCTAAGTTTCGTATTGCGTCCGCGCAGCGTGTTTTGATCGGTTCGCAAAGGTCCACAACAGTATCGGTTTACGTGGCCCAGACACAGGATTCCCTTTCTCAAACACTGAAACAGATTTCACTAAATGTTGGGGCCTTATGCTTGGTGTTTTTCACCTTCACAGCGATCTTGTCTTACATTGCAGCACTTGCAACTGTCAGACCCCTGTCTCGTTTGGCAAGTTCAGTGCAAAGGCGCAGTGGTGAAGACCTGCGCCCTTTCAAACAACCTGTTCCGTCAGAAATGGTACCGCTAGTGTCTTCGCTGAATTCATTAATGAACAGGTTGGATCAAACTTTGACAAGGTCAGAGGATTTTATCGCAGAGGCCGCGCACCGTGTTCGGACGCCCTTGGCCACTGTTCGATCTTATGCAGAAACCACCCTGCAACGGGTCACGAAGTCAGAAAATAGAAATGCGCTGAAGGCAATGATGCGGGCCGTTGATGAAAGTTCCCGTGCGGCCGGTCAACTGTTAGATCACGCGATGATTACCTTTCGCGCAGACCATTTAGACAAGCAACAAGTTGATTTGTCAGGGATTGTGGAAGACCTTGCCACCAGTCTGGCCCCCATTGCAGAAATGAAAGATCTTAAGATTGTGCTGCGGACCGATGGCCCAGTTCACGTCGAAGGTGACCCCATCTTGTTGCAAAATGCTTTTCGCAACGTCTTGGACAACGCCCTTAAGTACGCCCCCTTTGAAACCGAAGTAACCATTCAAGTAACGGACAGTCCCAGACCGACAGTAACAATATCTGATTTGGGCGCTGGTTTTCCTAATGATGAAATCCAGGCACTCACCAAGCGTTTTCGAAGGGGTAAAAACGCCAAGAATTCCATTGGTTCTGGATTGGGGCTTACAATCGCACAAGATGTTGCACTTGCACACGGCGGGTCAGTTGCACTGACTAATGGAAAAAGCGGGGGCGCATGCGTTACTTTCTATCTGTAATTTTGGCCTTTTGTTCGAGCTTATGCGCTGCCCAAGTTTGGGAGGATCAAAGGATATTTGGCGCCGCTGAAGCGACACAGCAACTGCGCATTCTCTCCAGCACGGACACATCGTTTTTGGTGCCTGTCATTGATGCTTTTTTGGAAGACAGGCCCAACCTCAAGATCGAATACTTGGTACATGGGACGTCAACCATCGACCTGCTGTATCGACAAAACCCAGGTGATTTCGATCTGGTCATTTCAAGCGCGATGGACCTTCAGCTAAAACTTGTGAATGACGGGTTTGGGAAACAAGTCGACGACATAGACCTGCCCAAGTCTGCAAAATGGCGGGACACCCTTTTCGCCTTCACCAAGGAACCAGCCGCGATCGTTTTGAATCGCGCTGCATTTCCAAATGGCGACTTGCCGAAAACGCGCCAGGACTTAATCACGGCCTTAAGAAACCAGCCAGACGTATTCAAAGACAAGATAGCGACCTATGACGTCCGCACGTCCGGGTTAGGATATCTTTTTGCGACACAAGACGCCCGGTCATCAGAGACATTCTGGCGCTTGATGGAGGTTATGGGTGGGCTTGGGACACGCCTATATTGTTGTTCAGGACAGATGATTGACGGTTTGGTGCTTGGGGACATCGCGGTGGCCTATAACGTGCTGGGAAGTTACGCAGAAGCGCGCGCCAAAACAGAGCCCGCTCTTGCGGTTATTCTGCCCTCCGATTTCCCAACAACCATGATGCGGACCATTTTTGCATCTGATGCTGCACAAACAAACTTAGAAGCAGAAGCTTTCATTCGCTTCTTAATTGAACAACAACGGGACGACGGGCGAAACATCACGGGTTTGCCATCTGTCATGTCCTTTGGCACGCAGCAATCTATCCCCTTAAACCCAGCATTATTGAGCTATCTGGACGCCCTAAAGCGCCGGACTTTCATTGAAGCATGGGAGAATGCATTGGTTCAGTGATTTTGGGCTTTTGTATTCTGTTCAAAAAAAACGGCCCCTCACCGAAGTGTGGGGCCTTTTTTTTGACTTGGTTGCGGGAGTAGGATTTGAACCTACGACCTTCAGGTTATGAGCCTGACGAGCTACCGGGCTGCTCCATCCCGCGCCAAGTTCGTGCGTGATACGGCGCAGTGTATGAGTCTGCAAGGGCGAACCGACACGTTTGTACTTTTTTTCAAATAACCTGACAGGTTGGGCAATGATACAGGGTGCGGGTGGACAGTTTTGATTTCACCACATCCCCATCGCACCTTGGACAGGTGGGTTGGGCAAAGATATTTGTGCGTTCACGCACCTTTTGCCGGGCTTTGGGCAAATCCCCATTGGTGATGATTGAATTGTATTCGACCCCCAGCTGCAACAAGGCGCGCATTTCATCCCAAAGTGACTGCAGCTTGGCAGTGTCCAGGTCCATCCCACGGGTCATCGGGTTGATTTGTTGCAGCCACAAAATCTCGGCCCGGTAGATGTTTCCGATGCCGGAGATCACTTTTTGGTCCATCAACAAACGCGCAATTGGCGCTTTGCTTTTTTGAATACGTTGAATCGCACGTTCGGGGTCCGGCGTGTCTGACAAAAGGTCAGGGCCGTACCGCAATCGAAATTCGTCCATTATGCTACTTGGCAGAATTTCACATGTGTTGGGTCCGATGATATCCACTGTGTGTGTGGCGCTTTCCAACCGGGCCCTTGTGACTTCACGTGGCGGTTCAGCGGGCTGCGGAGTGCAAACAAAATAGCCCCCCAAACCAAGATGAACGTGCAAAGTAAGTGCGTTGTCGAAGTGATACAGAAGATGTTTGCCCACCGCGCTGGTGGAAGAACACTTTGCACCGTCAATTTGGGCCGCACCTTCAGAAAACCGTCCCTGTGGTGACATGGCAGCAATATGCTGCCCAGACAACATTTGCGCATGATCCCGCGCCGCACGGTGAATTGTATGGCCCTCAGGCATGTCTGCGTCGCTCCTACAGTAGTTGGGACACCAAATAGCACCCAATACACCGGTTCAACACTGCAAGTTACTAAACGTTCAGAAAACCGTCTTCGATCATCTTGGAAATCAGAATGCGACCGTACTCTTCATTTCCATGACCGCCATCTTCAGCCAAGAATTCCGGGCGAACCAGATTGGTTTCTGGATCAACGACAACTGTTGGTTCAGAAAACACACGGGTCCCATTTGCTTCGAGACGCTTTGTAATAATTTCGGCCAAGCCTTCAACAACAGGCGCGTTTGCCTTCTTTGCCAAGGGCTGTTTGATCATGGTCAAGCTTGTATTTTTTGCGATGGCATCTGCAATCTGCAGTATTTGGCCGCGCTTTTCTTCAACGTAATCTTCTGCATAACCTTGTGAAAACACCGCATCTGCATTGTGTTTGAATTCAAATCCATCCTCGTTTGCAAAATGCTGGCGTTGGACGATCATGCCGATGGACAATCGGCCCAAATGAAATCCAAAACTGCCTATAACGGGGACGCCTGGATCCGTCAGATCCGTGACATCCAACGCTTCAACTGCTTGTTCAACTTGCGTTGTCATCCGAGGCCGGTATTGCGCTTGAATCCCGTGCGGGCCCCCCAGCGAAATGACGTTATCATTCCAATGCAAGCCGCCGATCCAAACGTGTGCACTTGAAATACCAAGGGCATCACACCCCATTTTTACGGCTTGGGTATGACTGTCGCCCAAGATCAAGACTTGTGGTTTTTTAGCCATTATTTTGTTGTTCCAAGATCATTTCTTCACAGACTAAATCTTCCTTTTCCAAGGCATCTTGCAGTTCTTTACTGCGGGCATCTGTGGGGGATTTTTTCGGTGCGTTTTCCACTTTGGCTTTCGGGGTTTCGCTGCCCAAACCATTAAAGAAGTGTTTCATCACCACATCAACGCCAGGCAATTCAACCGAGCGCAAATTTGGAGCAAAGAAAGCACTTCGCGTTGGGGCGCCAACGATCAATTCGTAGCTTGGAAAGTAGTCCACGTATGGCACTTGTGACGCCACTTGCCCTGCCAAAGCCCGCAGAACCGATTTTGAATACTGGGTCGCCAGAAGGACATGCTGCCCAGATGCGGTTGCGGTCAGCGGCACGGGTGAAACGGTCAACAAAACTCGAATTTTTGGATTTATGCGCCGTAACGCGTTCAAAGCACGGGCCAGCGCACGGTCATTTTGCTGGAACGTGTAGTTCTTGAACACATGAAGATTAGGATCATACGTACCCGCGTTCGTCCCCGGGCACATCGCGTACACTTGCCCAGTTTGCGAGTTTTCCCAACCTTCGGTCAGTCCCATTGTGAAAACAAAGACATCTGATTTCTGAACTGTTCTTCGAAAAGCACGAACTGTTGATTGCAAACTAAGTCTGGCTTCATCTTCTGATCCAAACCCATTTGGTTCAATCATTGGACGTAAAGAATCTCGAAAACGCCCATCGTTTTCCCAAATTTCGATATCTTGGATTTTGTCTTCATTTTCAGCCAGATTTAGCCATGTAAACAACTGTTTGGCGGTATAGATGTTAGCTGTACGAGACGAAAAAACATTGTAATTGTAACGTTTTGCTAATGCCTCAGATGCGTCACCAGGAGCAGGTTCTTCATTTACCCAGTTGCCATCTCTTGCCAAAAGGGCGCGACTTATATGTTGGGCAAAACAGGATCCGTATGTGGCAAAGGCGCTGTTGGGCGTGATGTTCCATTTGCTGGTCCACAAATCCGCAAGACCGTACACGCCTTTTTCAGCGACCGATTTCCGCCAAAACGCACGTTCAGGCAAATTCTGATATGGGTTATCGCCGGCCATCAATGCACTCCATCGTAGTCGTGTTTTCGCAATGAAGGGCGTTTGGACATTTCTTCCAACCGACGTTCAAAAGCACATAATTTGGATCAAGTTGTGTATCTTGACCCCGCTCACGGTGGTTTCAAACGTACTTATTGAATATCAGCAAGGTTTTTGTCGTTAAAATCGAAACAATCAGCAGCTTTCCGCACACAAACGCTTTGCGCACTAGTACGATTTCAGAATGCTAGGCTGTTTGGGGTATTTTCCATCGTAGAGAGATACTCTCAGAACTCGTTAGGTTTGGCGATGACCTACTCTCCCACACCTTAAGATGCAGTACCATCGGCG
>JAHDCP010000080.1 GCA_020629775.1 Planktomarina sp. | reverse complement strand
TGGATGTTACGGCACGGCGGGACACGCTGTCATACCCATGGGCCGCGATGTTCTGTCCGATCCCTGCATAGGCATATCGCGCGGCAAAAATGCCCGGGCGCGATGTGAACGGCAGCGCGGTTATTCCAGCTTCAGACACTGCGTAAAGCTTGTTTGCCTCCGTCACCAAACGTTTGGTCATGGCCCGGATGGCCGGTATTGGTTCGGGGTTTTGCAAAAAGCCAGCCGGATCAACCCCAGCGTCTTCGAACCAATCAAGTGGCAAATACAGCCGCCCGGCCCGTGCATCTTCACCAACGTCACGCGCGATGTTGGTCAGCTGCATGGCAACCCCCAAATCAGCGGCGCGTGCCAGGGCGTCCGCATCGCGAACGTTCATCAACACTGACATCATCACCCCCACGGCCGAAGCCACCCGCGCGGAATACGCCCGCACGTCGGAAAGGGTTCGATACTGCCGCCCTGTGGCATCCCAAGCAAACCCTTCCAGCAAAGCATCAGGCAGGGCGCGGGGCATATCAAAATCTTCAACCGTGGCTGCAAAGGCCCGATCAGCTGGGGAATTTATCGGGGTGCCCGCATACACACGATCCAACCGATCGCGCAGGCGCAAAACCGCCCCGGTTTTATCATCGTGATCATCCACTGCGTCATCGGCCAAGCGGCAAAATGCATATAGGGCCAGGGCCGGATCCCGCACCTTGGACGGCAAAACTTTGGACGCCGCATGAAAAGACAAGGACCCTTGTCGAATGGCATCCC
Source organism: Planktomarina sp. (assembly GCA_020629775.1). Taxonomy (GTDB): domain Bacteria; phylum Pseudomonadota; class Alphaproteobacteria; order Rhodobacterales; family Rhodobacteraceae; genus Planktomarina. The sequence continues at coordinate 11,583 of JAHDCP010000080.1, read as the reverse complement.
GGCAATGCTGCATATCGTGGGGATCAATCATTCTGCAGCCTGCGACCCGGCCATCGACAGGGTAAAAGCATGGGCAGGATCGGGCACCAGTTTGTCCAACACCTCTGCCCCTGCGACAACACCGGGCAGACCTGCGCCTGGGTGGGTGCCCGCACCGGCCAAAAACAAGCCATCCACTTCTTCGCTGATATTGTGGGGTCGGAACCAAGCTGATTGCAAAATGCGGGGTTCCAGCGAAAACCCTGCCCCCATGGGACTGAGATACCGGTCCCGGAACGTTTCGGGGGTGAACACCAGACTTTCAGTAATGCGATCCCGAATGCCGGGCATCACTTTTGTTTCCAAAACATGCAGAACTTTTTCGCGGTACACCTCTCCCTCGGTGGCCCAATCAACATCGTTGTCCCAGCCCAAGTGCGGAACCGGTGACAAGGCATAAAACGTGTCGTCGCCTTCGGGCGCGGCTGACGGATCTGTCACCGTGGGGCGATGGATATAAAGGCTCATGTCTTCGGACAGTTTGCCCTTCATGAAGATATCATTGACCAAGCCTTGGTACCGCGGGCCATTCAAAATGGTGTGGTGGCCCACATCTTTCCATGTGTCGCGCGTGCCCTTGGTGCCAAAATACCAAACGAACAATCCCATGGACCAACGGGACTTTTGCAGTTTTCCAGGCGACCACCGCTTCTTTGGAATATGGCGCAACAACCGATCATAGGTGTGCCCCGCATCGGCATTGGACACCACCACATCAGAATGCAAAACTTCCCCTTCGGTTGTGGTGACCCCCGTGGCGCGACGGCCCTGCACGTTGATCTGGTCCACCTCAGCCCCTTGGATGACCTGGCCACCTTGATCTTCGATCACGCGCTTCATGGCGTCTGCTATGGCTGCCACTCCGCCCATGGCGTAATGCACACCAAACGCCGCTTCTAAGTGACTAACAAGGGCATACATGGATGTAACGCGGGTGGGGTCCCCGCCGATAAACAACGGATGAAATGACAGGGCCATCTGCAAACGCGGGTCCCGAACCCGGCGCTTGGCATGGGCAAAGACCGACCGGTCGGCCCGCAGCATTGCGAACTTGGGCAATACTTTGATCAAATCCCAAAGTTGGTGCATCGGCCTGCGGCCCAAGTCCTGGAACCCAAAGTGATACCGCTTTTCCGCATCTTTCAAAAACGCCTTGTACCCAGGCACATCCGCCGGGGACAGCTTCGCCACTTCCGCCAACATTTCTGCATGGGTGGGACGCATGAAAAAGTTGGATCCATCCTGCCAACGGATTTCATAGAAGGGATCCATGGGGCGCAAATCAACGTCTTGGCCAAAGTCGCGCCCGCAGGCGGCCCACAGGTCCTCAAACACATGGGGCACTGTCACGATGGTGGGGCCCAGGTCGAATCGATGCCCGCCCTGCCAAATGGCGCTGCCGCGTCCACCGGGGGTTTCCAAGCGGTCCAGCACAGTAACGCGATATCCCCGCGCCCCAAGGCGCATCGCGGACGCAAGCCCGCCAAGGCCCGCACCGATGACAATTGCATGGCTGGGGGCGTGCAAAGAGTGTGACATGTTCATAGAAAAGAGGTTAGCTGTGTATACTTAGGTTTACAACTATTCTGTCAACCTTCTAAGATACCTTTGAAGGGAACGGTCCGATTCAGACAGTCAGCCTCAGCCTTTACCGGTTTTCAAAATGGAAAAACCGGCTGTGGGTTCTGGGCCAAATGGCCACAGCGCGCCTGTCCTTGCGCCGAATCGAAAGCCTTCAGTTTTACAAATTATGTGGTTCAGGCACCGGGCAGGGGTTCACGCCAGTGCCCAACACCGCTGTTTGGGCAATCCTAACGGTTTGGCCCGATCAAGCCACCGCCGAAGCAGAACTTGAACGCGTTCAAGTTTTCCGCAACTGGCGCAACCGCGCCGACGAAAACTGGACAATCCACCTGCAAACAACATCCGCACGCGGCACATGGGCTGGGCAAGCACCCTTTTCGCCGAAAGCCGCGCATGCAGATGGGCCGTTGGCCGCCCTGACACGCGCCACCATCAAACCCCGCATCCTGCCCAAGTTTTGGGGGCGGGTGCCCGATATTTCAAACGTCATTGGCGACGATCCCAATGTCATTTTCAAAATCGGGATCGGCGAACTGCCTTGGCTGCATCAAGTCACCTTTTCCATTTGGCCAAATACAGAAACCATGGCCCAATTCGCCCGCCGCGACGGGCCCCATGCCCGCGCCATCAGCGCTGTACGTGATGGGGATTGGTTCAAAGAAGAACTTTACGCGCGATTTAACATCATAGGCGACGCCGGCAGTTGGGGCGGATCCAGCCCCCTGCCCTTGCATGAAAGGTCAACCCAATGACCCAACCCTTCCCATTTTCCGCCATCGTCGGCCAACAAGAAATGAAACAAGCCGTCATCCTGACAGCCATTGACGCCAGCATCGGCGGCGTACTGGTTTTTGGGGATCGGGGCACCGGCAAATCCACAGCCGTGCGGGCCTTGGCGGCGCTGCTGCCACCCATCACCCAGGTGGCAGGCTGTCCGGTGAATTCAGCCATGGCAGATGAATGTCCCGAATGGGCAGAGATCACCGACACATCTTTGGTGCAGCGCCCCACCCCGGTTGTCGATTTGCCCTTGGGCGTGACCGAAGACCGCGTCGTCGGCGCGTTGGACATCGAACGCGCATTGACCCGTGGGGAAAAGTCCTTCGAACCCGGGCTTCTGGCGCGGGCCAACCGTGGGTATTTGTACATTGATGAAGTCAACCTGTTGGAAGATCACGTGGTGGACTTGCTGCTGGACGTGGCGCAATCCGGCGAGAACGTGATTGAACGCGAAGGATTGTCCATTCGCCATGACGCCAAGTTTGTCTTGGTGGGGTCAGGCAACCCGGAAGAAGGCGAATTGCGCCCCCAACTGCTGGATCGGTTCGGCTTGTCGGTCGAAGTAACGTCCCCCACCGACATTATGGAACGGGTGGAGGTAATTCGCCGCCGCGATTCCTATGAACGGGACCAAGCGGCCTTTTTGAAAAAGTGGCGGGCGGCAGACACAAAATTGCGCAAACGCATTACTACGGCGCGGCTGGCATTGCCCCAGGTGCGCGCCTCAGATGCGGCCTTGACCCACTGCGCCACCCTGTGTGCCACGCTGGGGGCCGATGGGTTGCGCGGGGAATTGACCCTTCTGCGGGCCGCCCGGGCTTTGGCCGCATTTGAACAAGACGATGCGGTGACGCTTGGCCACATCAAATCTGTGGCCCCCATGGCGCTGCGGCATCGTTTGCGGCGCGATCCATTGGACGAAGCTGGATCGTCCACACGCGTGGCACGCGTGCTGGAAGAAATGGCATGACCGACCTGCCCCAAGGCTGGGATCGTGCGGCTTTGGCGCTGCGCTTGTTCGCCTTGGATCCAACACGCTTTGGCGGGCTGTGGATACGGGCCAGAAACGGACCGGTTCGCGCTGTTTTTAGAGACTACATTGCCGAAGTCCTGGGCAAACCGGGCCATATTCACCCTACCATGGATGATGAAACACTGTTTGGTGGCACAGATTTTGCCGCCACCTTGGCAAGTGGCCAGCTGCGCAAGACACAAGGGCTGGTCCACCAGCGGCCCGTGCTGCAATTAACCATGGCAGAACGCGCAACGCCTGGATTTGCAGCCCGCCTGGGCGGCATGCTGGATGGGGGCAGCAATGCGTTGATACTGCTGGACGAAGGCGCAGACGGGGACGAAGTGCCCCCGGAAATACTGTGCGAACGATCCGCCTTCTTTGTTGATCTGGATGGGCTGTCCCTTCGTGACATCAGTCAAATTGAAAAGCCCAACTCTGTAAATCTTGAACGCGTTCAAGTTTCTGAAGACTGTCTTGAAATGTTGGCCCACACTGCAGTTTCGCTGGGGATATGGTCGATGCGGCCCGTTCTTTTCGCCCTGGATGCCGCGCGCGGCCTGGCAGCCTTGGACAATCGCGACACGGTGACCCACAAGGACCTGACCGTTGCCGCTGCATTGACACTGGCGCACAAGGCCACACAGGCACCGCAGGCTGCTGAGAAGGAAACACCGCCTGAGCCGCCCCAGGAGACGTCAGAGGCGCAGCAGAGCCAGCCCCAGGACCTGGGGGAGTTTGAGCAGCTGGTGGAGGCCACACAGGCCGCCCTGCCCGCAGATCTTTTGGCCAAACTGGCGCAAGGGCGGGCAAAACGGTCCGCCGCGCCTGCTGATGGCAGTGGTGACAAGCAAGCCCATAACCGCCGGGGTCGCCCAAAACCTTCGCGCCAAGGGCGCATCGGGTCCGGCAAGCGCTTGGATCTTGTGGCCACATTGCGCGCGTCAGCCCCGTGGCAGCGGCTGCGGACGAAACCGGCCCACGCGGCAGTGGCCCTTCGCGCAGAAGATATTCGGATCAAGCGGTTTGAAAACAAATCCGATCGTCTGCTGATTTTTGCGGTTGATGCATCAGGATCCGCCGCCGCCGCGCGGATGGCAGAGGCCAAGGGCGCGGTGGAGTTGTTGCTGGCAGAGGCATACGCCCGCCGCGACCACGTGGCATTGGTGGGATTTCGCAAAGACGGGGCGGAAATCTTGCTGCCCCCCACGCGGTCCCTTGTGCAAACAAAGAAACGCTTGGCGGCCTTACCCGGTGGTGGCGGCACGCCGCTGGCCGCAGGGTTGAAAGCGGGATTGGAACAGGGCCTGCAAGCCCGCAAACGCGGCATGACGCCCACGCTTGTTTTGCTGACAGATGGGCGGGCCAATGTGGCGCTGGACGGGGCGGGCAACCGACAACAAGCCGCCAAAGACGCCACAGCCATGGCCCGGGCCTATGCCAGTGCGGGTTTGGATTCCTTGGTGATTGATACCAGCGCGCGCAAATCCACCCCATTGCGCGCCTTGGCAGATGATATGCAGGGCACATATCTGCCATTGCCGTTCGCAGGTGCGCAACAGATCAGCAGCGCCATTTCGATGTCCTTGGCGGGCTAAGCCATGCAATGGCCACCGCAGCCCGCTGTCTGGCCTTTGGCGGAATGGTCCCGACAAATCTTGGCAGCAGGTCACAAATGGCATGTTCAGGTCCTGGGTCAGGGGCCCGCGTTGCTGTTGATCCACGGGGCAGGAGGCGCAGGGCAAAGCTGGTCCTATGTCGCCGAAATGTTGGCTGACCAATTCACCCTCGTTATCCCTGATCTGCCAGGCCAGGGATTTTCAAAACCAGGCAAACCCCATCGGTTTGGCTTGAATGAAATGGCCCAAGATCTGGCAACACTGATGGTGGAAATGGACATCACACCGCACGGGCTGGTGGGGCATTCGGCGGGCGGGGCCATCGCATTGCGGATGGCCCAGCAGGGACTGACTTGCCCCGTGGCTGCGGTGAACCCCGCCCTTGCCGGGTTCGATGGCGTGGCGGGATGGCTTTATCCGCGCATGGCGAAGACCATGGCCCATTTGCCATTTACGGCAGCGCTCTTTTCCAAACTGGCGGGCACCCCCGAAAAAGTGGCGCAGCTTTTGGAAGCCACTGGATCGGCCATTTCACCGCAAATGGCCGAACGTTATTTGCAGTTGATCCAAGACACAGATCACGTGAATGGAACCCTGAAGATGATGGCAGCTTGGGATTTGCAACCTGTGCTGCGGAATTTGGCGAAATTGGAAAACCCATGTCTGTTTCTTTTGGGCGGGCAAGACCGCACCGTGCCACCCGCAACGGCCCGATCCTTGGCCGCGAAATTGGGCAGCATCACAGCGCACGACATGCCAGACCATGGGCACCTGGCCCATGAAGAAGATCCGGCCTTGGTGGCACGGCAGATCGAACGATTTTTTAAGGATCCATCAAAATCTTGAACGCGTTCAAGAAATGGGTTTCGATGGCATACCGGGCCCTAAGCTTAGCCTTACACGGCATAAGATAATGATCCTTTCCATTTTGTGGATAAATCGTTATGTTATGAGGTAACACGATTCTGAACCGTACACAGAGACGGAAGGGACACCAGGCATGAGCGGAAATCTTGAACAATTTTTAACCGACCTGTCCAGAGGATTGGACAAGGCTTTGGTGTCGGTCAACAAAGAAATGACCCTGCGCAACCGGGTCCAACGCAAGTGGTCCATGCGCCAGTGCGCCCGGTTTTTGAATGTGGGTGTTCCGTACCTCAACAAGTTTGCAAAACAAAACGATGACTTTCCCGCCGGTGAATACATCGGGCGCGAACGGGTCTTTACCGTGCAAGAGCTGATGCACATGCGCGCCCTTTTGGCTGGGACCGCAAAACGCCCCTATGACTACTTGGCATGGCGCAAACCCGAAGACCCGTTGCCCGTCATTTCCTTTGCCAGCCAAAAGGGCGGAACGGCCAAGTCTTTGTCCGCGGCACATTTCGCGCAGTACCTGAGCCTTCATTACGGAATGCGTGTGGGGGTGATGGACGCCGATCCGCAAAGTACGATTACATTGTACTTCGTGGGGGGCGAAGGGCTGCCGCAAATGCCAACGGAAGACACGGCTTCCATGGTGGACTTTGCCGGGCTGTTTCAAAGTGATGACGCCCCATACACTGATTATGACGCTGAAATCTTGGACAGCTTCTTTCTAAAAACATCCTGGCCGGGCGTTCGGTTGGTGCCAGCGCACGGGGAAACATCCGAAGGCGAAATTCAAATCGCGCGTTTGGTCAGTGAGCGGCCCAAGGGCAAAAGCTTTTACAGGTACCTGCGCGATGCCATTGAACGCTGGCGCGACCACCACACACCCCAAACCGCCCCCAATGAATTGGTGGAAGACGGCAAGGTGAACCGGGCTAAGCTGGACGCGGCTTTGAGCGAAACGCTGGATTGTATCATCATCGATTACCAACCTGCGTTAACGCTGTTTCAGTTGAACAATGTTGTGGCTTCTACGTCGTTAGTGATCCCACAAACCATGAAGGGTTTTGACATCGCCACCTTGGCCACGTTTGTGAATGGCCTGCTGGGGATGTTGCAACATATTTTGCGCAACGAACGGATCGAAATCGGGGCAGGGGAGAACGTGCTGCTGCCCACCATCGTGCAGCGCACGAACAATCAAGATTTGAACCAAATTGCGAACCTGCTGGAACATTGCCCGGCAGAAATTCTGCCTGTGTTTTATCTGCGGTCAGATTCCATCGCCAATGCATCTGATGTTTATCAATCTGTCTATGAATATCAGGCGGACACACCGGGCAAACGCAAAGGCATTGATCGGTTCATTGAAAATGCAGATGCCGTGAACGATGCGCTGGTGGATCGGCTGTGGCCTGGGCGCGCGCGCGGTTATGCCACCAACTGGATTGAAGCATTTTACGAGGACGACGAGGAGGGCAACTGATGGCACGTGGATTAAAACGGTCCTTGATCCAAGGAAGCGCACCACAGGGCGGCGCAGAAGGCGACGACACCGCCAAGCAAGCAGATGCCCCCAAAGCCTTCCAGCGGGCCGCTGGCGGGGCTGGCAGCGCCTGGAAAGCAGGTGCTGTGGCCCAAGCCCAAGCCGGCCTGGACGAAGCCCGTGATACGTTAAGCAAAGATATACTGGCAGGCCGCCATGTTCTTGAGATTGATCCAGCTGCCATTAAAGACCCCATCGGAACCGACAGACGGGATGATTGGGCCGCCCGTGAGGAATTTCTGGCATTGAAAAACAGCGTTGAAGCCAATGGCCAAGATACGCCCATTCAGGTGTGGCCGGCCGATCCAAATTGGGTGCCCGATGCGCTGGACCCCACAAATCTTGAACACGTTCAATTTTTGCTTTTGGCCGGACGTCGCCGTTGTGAAGTCGCGCAGCAATTGGGCCGCACGGTCAGGGCCGTCATCGCCCCGCAGGGCGACCGCAACACCGCGCATGAAGCGTTTGGCATGTTGGTCATGCGGTTTCGCGAAAACGAAGCCCGCGAAGACCTGAGCGCGTTTGAGCGCTTGATATCCATCGGCCAGATGTATGACGCGTTGGTCGCCGCCAGTGAAACCAAGGTGACCGCCAAGGGCTTTGCTGATCAGATTGGCGTGCATGAAAGTGTTGTGTCCCGGGCCCGCGCGGTTTTGAAGGCGAAAGACCCACTCTTGAACGCGTTCAAGAATGTCTATGATTTCAGCTTTCAAGAACTGCAAAAAGCCATGGCCGCTTTGAATGAAAAACCAGCGGCCCCCAAAGCAAAACCAACGCGCCTTCGGTCCACCCATAAGGTGGGATCGCGCAATTTGGTGGTGGAAACCGTGTCTGGCAAATTGGCCGTAAAGGCCAGTGGCTTGGCATTGGATCAAACCCAAGTGAATGAACTGGGGGAAATCATCGCCACATATTTGAATAACAACCGGTCATCATGAGGCAGACCTAAAAACAGGTGACCAAACCGTAAATCGCAGCAGAAAGGACAGCTTGTGAACATAAGGTAAAAGAAAAGCCCTCCAACCCAGCGGTATGGAAGGCCTTCCTCATGTCTAGCACCATTTGGATAACTTTCCCGCGAATCATTGTCAAACTTTAACGCCTGTTGGGCGGTTGGATTTCCTTTGCCTTTTCCCAAGTTGGAGGAGGTTTTCCACCAATGAAAAATCAAAGTTGGCGCAAGCCGACACCGGGTCTTACAGCAGGGCGCATGCATGCTGAAGCCGGTGAACAATGCTCATGTACCAAAACAGAGGCCATCTTGGCCCTAAAAAAGGTGGCAGCCGCAATTGGGTTAAAAGCCCAAAGTTTATTGCTGTTGGACACATTGACCGCATTTTCCAAACGGCAAGATTGGGAACAGGGACACAGGCCAATTGTTTGGCCGTCTAACGCATTGCTGGAAGACCAGACTGGTTACGCGAGGGCCACACTCAAACGCCATTTGCGTAAGCTCAGTGATATGGGGCTTATCGCATTCAATGACAGTTCGAACGGAAAACGGTGGGGACATCGTCGTGCGGATGGACATATTGCGCAGGCCTTTGGCATCGACCTGTCACCAATCGCGGCGCGCATGGAGGAATTCACAGCGCTTTATCAACAAATCATTGAACACAGGGCCGCGGTCAAATCCCTGAAGCGCGAAATCACAGTCTTACGGCGGACTTTGACTGCACATTTGGAACAAGTGGGAACAGACGAAAACGATCCGATTTTTCAACTTGCCAAAAAACCAATGGCGCCGAAACCCACGGTGGAAGCACTTCAAAATCGGAAAATTGAACTTGAACAGGCTTTGTTCGCAACACCCAAAAATGCCCCGGAACCGAACCCCATGGGGACCAAAAATGAGCCCCACATACAACATACAAAAACAACATCCCAAACAGTAAAGACAAAACGAAAGCCGGATTTAGATCGACTTATCCAAGGATGTCCAAACTTCGCGGACGCAGCCAATACCCTCTCTGAGGGTCCAACAACTTGGCGCAAATACCAACAAACAGCAGATCATCTGCACGCCCATGCGGGCATAACACCTGTGCTATGGAAACAAGCCAAGGCAGAAATCGGTCCTGAAGATGCCACCACAGCTTTGGCTTTGATTTATGAAAGGCTGGGGAAAAACGAAATCCATTCACCGGCTGGATATTTACGTGGGATGCTGCGCAAAGCGCAAAGCGGGGACTTGCATCTCATGAAAAGTCTTATCGGATTGTCCAATCTTCAAAAGGGCAGGGCAGCGGTTTGCTAACTTTTACCCGAGGTTTGTTCTTTTCATTGAAGCCAGGCCATTGGCCGCTACCTTCAGTGTTATGAAGCAGATTGTATTCATTGCTGCGATGGGCCTGACGATGAGTTCAATTGCTTTGGGCGACGACACTGAACGTGTTGTGATCCTGGAACTGCGCGAAGATTCCGTTGAATTCTTTTCGTCACTTCCCACGTCCGACTATTTGGCCCTTGCACCACAAGCCATTGATGATTTGACGCTTCCCAACGGGGCAATCGATTACGCAGGAATTCGCGAAACTCCGGCAGATTTTGGTCAGGTCACATTGGACCGGTTTGGGTTTGAAATCAGCGGTTATCAGATCGACGCAATGTCCATGATGATCCACACGCGGGAAGGAGCTTACCCTTACACATCGCCAGTGGAGGCCTTTATCGCAGCGTCTGTTTGTGGCTTGCCGGAACAGATTGAAGCGTTGCCTGCGGATCAAACACGGATTTATCAAAGTGCGTTTGTGGATATGCCGGACCGGCCTGTGTCCTTCAGCTTTACAGCGCCACAGGCGGCACATCCGATTGACTTCAGGGTGTTTGCCGATGACGGCCGCATGTTGTCGCAAGCTGTTTTACAACCCAGTGAAACCATAACGGTGGACGCAATTGTTCCGCCACATGAACCGGTTTGGCAAAGATGGAAACTGGGGGTTGGCGTTATCCTGCTGGCAGTGTCCGCTGGATTATTTGCCTGGGGTGTATCGGCCCCCGGAACGCGCCGGAAGCCGATAAAAACGTAAAGCTTAGGAAGATTCCGCCGCTGCGGCTTCTTCTTCCAACATGGCGTCGGCCCGTTCAAAGATCGCTTCCATACGTTTCTTTTCTTTGCCGCGGTATCTGCCGCCCTTGATGTCTTCATAGTTGCCGGACACGTCGCCCACCAAAATCAGACCCACCATCCCGGCCGTGCGGTGTGGCTTACAGTTGTAAGCATATGCACCGGGTGTATCCAACACGACTTCAACTTCTTTGTTGATCTTGCCGCGCCATACAGTTGCGCCTTCAGGTGCGTTTTTGGCTGAACATTCGGAGTTGTGGCCTTTGTCTGTGGGAACGAATTTCACGGTGTCGCCCACGTTGGCCCGCAACAGATCTGGCACAAAAACTTGGCGTTCTTTGCTGTTTTCCGGATCTTTGTTCAGCATCTGAATTTCGTGAACCATGGGTTCAGCGTTTTCTTCAGAAGCGTGGCTGTCTGCAAATGCTGTCAGGGGGGTCAGGGTTACGGTCGCTGTCGCGCCCAGGAACACCAAATGTTCGCGTCGTGTCTGTTTCATTCTTCTTCCTTTCAACTTGGCATTTTCGCCATTCTTGCTGGCTTGCCAAACCCGGCATGCGTTTAGGTGCGGTGCCGGACTCCTCCACCTGACCTCAGACCTAGGTTCGCAGCTGTGATCGGCAAGTAAAAAACCCGTGTTTAGGCCACCATGCGCGACAGAGCGCATTGCGACCAAAGATTGTCCAAGGCGTTCACCAGGTGATCAATGTCTGCCTGCGTGTGCAAGGGCGACGGGGTGAAGCGCAGGCGTTCCGTTCCCTTCGGCACAGTGGGATAGTTGATGGGCTGCACATAAATGCCCCAGTCTTCCATCAACATGTCACTGATCATTCGGCATTTCACCGGATCGCCGATCATCACAGGAATGATGTGGCTTGGGTTTGGCATGTGGGGGATTCCACGTTTGTCCAATGCGGCCCGCACAGCAGCCACTTTGTCCTTTTGCATATCCCGTTCTATCTGGCTGTCTTTCAAGTGTTTGATGGATGCGGTTGCCGCTGCCGCCACCGCTGGGGGCAGGGCAGTGGTGAAGATGAACCCACTGGCAAAAGACCGGATAAAATCACAC
>JAHDCP010000005.1 GCA_020629775.1 Planktomarina sp. | reverse complement strand
ATGGATTGGCGGCCTTGGCCGATGCCGCAGAAGGCAAAGCCGCCACCCATACTGATTTCGAATACGATATGGTGCTGCCCAATGCGCGGCGCATCCTGTGCGTGGGGGTCAATTTTCCTGATCGCAACGCCGAATACAAAGACGGCAGCGAACAGCCCAAGTTCATGTCCTTGTTCCCACGTTTTGCCAGTGGGTTCACAGGCCACAATCGCCCCTTAGTCCGCCCACCGGAAAGCCACCAGTTGGATTACGAAGGCGAAGTTGCCATTGTGATTGGTAAACCCGGACGCCGCATCACCCAAGCAGATGCCTATGCCCACATCGCGGCCATCACCATTTGCAACGAAGGCACGATCCGCGATTGGGTACGCCACGCGAAATTCAACGTCACCCAAGGCAAAAACTGGGACCGGTCCGCCGCCCTTGGCCCATGGCTGGTGCCGTTCACGGACGCCGCCCAATTGGATGATGCGCGCATTATCACCCGTGTGAACGGCGAAGTCCGCCAAGACGACGTTCTGTCCCGGATGATGCACCCAATCCGCCGCGAAATTGAATATATCTCCACCTTTATGGAATTGCAGCCGGGCGATGTGATTGTGACAGGCACCCCCACGGGATCCGGTGCGCGGCTTGATCCACCACAGTTCTTGGCCCCAGGTGACGTGGTGGAGGTGGAGGTGAACACCATCGGCACCTTGCGCAACACCATCGCGGATGAAGCCCCATGACGCCCGCAGACCACGCCCAAGCCGCTGCAGATCTTTTGGCGGCAGAGGCCAGCGGTGTTCAGACAGGGCTTTTGACCAAGCAGTTCCCTGACATGGGCATGGACGACGCATACGCTATTCAAAACGCAATCTATAAAGCCAAGTTGGCGGCGGGGCGTTCGGTGATTGGCTGGAAAATCGGTCTTACATCGAAGGCCATGCAATACGCCTTAAAAATCGATATCCCCGACAGCGGTATTTTGTTTGATGATATGGCGTTTGATCACGGCGCAACGGTTCCCGCGGGGCGGTTTATCCAGCCGCGGATTGAAGCGGAAATTGCCTTTGTGATGAAATCCGCATTGGCGGGTGCAAATGTGACCCGTGCAGATGTGATCGCCGCCACCGATTACGTTTGCCCTTCGATCGAGATTTTGGACACCCGCATTGTACGTATGGACCCCGACACCGGACAAACCCGCAAAGTCCATGACACCATCGCTGACAACGCCGCCAACGCGGGCGTGGTTTTGGGTGCTCAGCGCCACGCTGTCGACGCCTTTGATTTGCGTTGGGTCGGGGCCATCACGTCCCGCAATGGCGAAGTGGAAGAAACCGGACTTGGGGCAGGGGTGCTGAACGATCCGGTGGAAAGTGTAGTGTGGCTGGCGCGGCGCATGGCGGGTTACGGGCAAAGTATTGAACCCGGTCACATCATTTTGTCAGGCAGTTTTATTCGCCCTGTGGAATGCCCAAGCGGCACAGAAATCAGCGCAGATTTTGGGGACTTTGGCCGCGTGGATATCACTTTCGCGTAACGCGGATGGGGCTGCGAAAGGAAAAATCATGACCAAGACAATTCTTGTGATTGGCACATACGACACCAAAGACGAAGAACTGCATTACATCTGCGATTGTATTGCGGCGCAGGGCGGGGGCGTTGTGTCCATGGATGTCAGCGTGCTGGGGGATCCGTCACGGCCAACTGATTTGTCCAAACATGATGTGACGGCGGCAGCAGGATCCACGATCCAGGTCGCCATTGACAGTGGTGACGAAAATTCTGCCATGCAAATTATGGCGCGCGGGGCAGCGTCGCTTACGGCCAAATTGCATGCTGATGGTGCCATTGACGGTATGATTGCCTTGGGGGGCACCATGGGCACGGACTTGGCGCTGGATTGTGCGCAGGCGCTTCCCATGGGCGTGCCGAAATACGTGGTGTCGACAGTGTCCTTTTCGCCGATGATACCGCCCGATCGTTTAAGCCCAGACATTCAAATGATCTTGTGGGCGGGGGGATTGTTCGGCCTGAATTCGGTGTGCAAATCGTCCTTATCCCAAGCGGCGGGCGCTGTGTTGGGGGCGGCCAAAGCCGTGGACCCCCCGGCGGCAGATCGTCCTGTTATTGGCATGACCAGCCTTGGGTCGTCGTGTTTGTCTTACATGAAGCAGTTGCGTGATCCGTTGCAAGACCGTGGGTTTGAAGTGGCCGTCTTTCACGCCACAGGCATGGGCGGCATGGCGTTCGAAGCGTTGGCCCGGGACGGGTATTTTGCGGCCGTTATGGACTTTGCTTTGCCTGAATTGGCCAACCTGATGGTGGGGTCTGTCATCAATGCAGGCCCCGACCGTCTGACCAACGCAGGTGCTGCAGGGATACCGCAAATCGTGGCCCCCGGCTGCGCTGACTTGATTGATTTTGCCGGATGGCAAGATATCCCGGATGCATACACGGACCGCCCGTTTCACGCCCACAATCGGTTGATAAAATCATCTGGACTGTCACCCGATGAACGCCGCGCCTTGGTGCAAGACATCGCGTCACGTTTGGCAGGGGCCAAGGGCCCTGTGCATGTTTTGATGCCCAAAGGCGGCGTTGAAGAATGGGATCGCCCCGGCGGGGAAGCCCATGACCCAGACGGGCTGGCCGCCATGGTGGATGAAATGGGCAAAGCCATCCAAGCACCCGCTGCGATAACGGTGGTGGACAGCCATATCAATGACGCTGGATTTGCCGAAGCGGCCCTGGCTGTATTGGATGATTGGATTGCGGACGGGACCGTTCGTACAGGCTAACACTTGCCATCTGGATGTTGGCGCGTTCACAATTTTACCGTTGGGACGCTTCTTTCAGCTTGCGCGCCAAATCCATTTCATTTTCCACGTCCGTCAACTCCAAATCGCGGTGGCGCGTGTCTTCGTGGGGCTGTGATCCCACGTCTTGGGGCAGCGCCGCTTGGGTGCGATCATCGATCAGGGTGCTTTCTGTGGCGATCCCTTCCGCATAAACGATGTAATGATTATCAAACAGAAGTTGGTAATATTCCACGAAGCCGCCTTCTTGGCGCAGCACTGTGTCGCCGTTCACCAAATGCCGCGCTTTGATCATCACTTGCTTGCGGCCGGTGCCCAGCTTGTCGGTGCGTTGATACACAAACAAGCGGTGATCTGGCGAAATCAGCAAATCGCGGCTGTTGTTCATGGCCCCTTCGCGGATCAAGATCGGCGCAAAGTCCCCCACAGCGCGCGTGGTATCTTGGCCCACCCATTGCAATTCTTTTGGCCCATTGTTGCGGGTTAAAATCATATCGCCGGGGGACAGGTCTTCGATGGCGACTTGGCGACCATCTGCTTTGGTGATGTGCGTGCCTTTGGTGAATGCCACAGACGCCGATTGGGCCAACCGTTTCATGCAGTCTTCCCGGGTCAGACCCACCAAGCGGTAATCCGTTTTGGGTTTCACTGCGGCCAACGGTAGGAAATAGATGGCCATGGCCATGCGATCTTCAACTTCCACAAAGATCATGGCTTCAAATGTGGTCCCGTCCGGGGCCATCAGCGTTAAGGCGCAATCTAGGTGGACAGTGTTGCCGGGGGTGCCCAGGGTTGTTTCGGCGGAAACCTTGAACCGTTCTGTCCCAGTGATCAGCGACAACGACAGCGTGTCGGGGCTGGCGTCTGCGTGAATTTGATACACATCGTCCAAGATCAATTCATCCGCAAAGGACATGGCGTCGCCAAAGTTTGCCCCAGATGTCACTTTCAAATCTCCGGCCTCAAAAACTTTGAGCGTGCGCAGGGGGGCTGGTTTTTGGGCGGTCATGGGTGTTTGGGGCCGTTTCTGGATGGACGGTTGTTGGTATTAAGCTATGAATTCGTGAACGCCCCGTCAACGCGGGGCTGCGTATCAACAAGATTATTCAGGAGAGATCGCCGTGGACATGGGAATTTCAGGGAAAAAGGCGCTGGTTTGCGCATCCTCCAAGGGTTTGGGTCGTGGTTGCGCCGCCGCATTGGCCGCAGAAGGCGTGAACGTGGTCTTGAATGCCCGCGGGGCTGATGCATTGGAAGCCACCGCATCTGAACTGCGCGGCTTGGGTGTGGATGTCACCACCGTGGCCTGTGACATCACCACTGAAGACGGCCAAGCCCAAGTCTTGGAAGCGGCAGGGCAAGTGGATATTTTGGTGAATAATGCAGGCGGTCCGCCCCCCGGCATGTGGCATGATTGGGACCGAAGCGATTTCATCGCAGCACTGGATGCCAACATGCTGACCCCCATCGCCCTGATGAAAGCTGTTCTTCCGGGAATGATGGATCGTGGATGGGGCCGGGTGGTGAATATCACCAGCCAATCGGTCAAAGCGCCCATTCCAGTTTTGGGCCTGTCCAATGCGGCCCGCACGGGCCTGACCGGATATGTGGCGGGTACCGCGCGCCAAGTGGCCGAAAAGGGTGTGACAATCAACAATCTGTTGCCCGGCATCCACGCCACAGATCGCGCAGTGGCGTTGGATACCGGTGTGGTGAATGCCCAAGGCATTTCCATGGAAGACGCGCAAGCCCAACGCCAAGCCACGATCCCGGCACGCCGTTACGGAACAGCCGAAGAATTTGGTGCAGCTTGCGCATTTTTGTGCAGCCAACACGCCGGCTTCATCGTCGGACAAAACATTCTTCTGGACGGCGGTGGCACCAACGCCACCATCTGATCCCAGTGGTGCCGGGGGCGGCCCGGTTGTTCAACCGGGGAGTACCGATGCCGCCGGCGGGGGTGTTTGTCGCGCATGGCGCGGCCCATGATGTTTGTTCTCCCCATCCGGGGAGAACCGATGCCTCCGGCGGAGGTATTTATAGCGCAAAGAAAGCGGGGGAGCATTGGCCGACCGATTCAGTTTGAAAGATCATCTGTTTAATCCAGAAACGTTGGCGGCACTTGGTGCTGAGTTTGAATCAGGGATTGCTGGGTTTGACACGTCCGCGTTTTTGAGCGCGTGCGTTCCAGGCTTGGCTGAACGTGAATTGATGGATCGTTTGGACTGGATAGCCGATTGTTTGGAGCCGCACCTTAACGTTGGGGATTTCGCAGTGTTGGCGGATCAACTGGAAGCGGCACTGCCGGCGCCGTTGGATCCGGAACTGCGCGATGACGATTTTGGCCATTTCCGCCACGGGGTTTTTGGCATTCTTACGGTGCGTCACGGCATGGACGATCCAGGGCGCGCTTTGGAAGTGCTTCATGCCGCCACAAAGCGGTTTTCCATGGAATTCTACATCCGCCCTTTCATCAACAGCCACCAGGAATTGACATTGGAAACACTGGGCCGGTGGGCCGGGGACGCGAATTACCATGTGCGCCGCTTGGTCAGTGAAGGCACCCGCACGCGGTTGCCATGGGCCAAGAAGATTGACCTCGATCCCCTGGTTCCCTTGGCATTTTTGGACCATTTGCATGCGGACCCGGCCCGATTTGTCACCCGGTCGGTGGCCAACCATTTGAATGATGTTTCAAAATTTGATCCCGATGCAGTTTTGGCGCGCTTGGACGGGTGGGTGAAAGCCGGGCAACAAAATCCCAAAGAACTGATGTGGATGCGCCGCCATGCTTTGCGCACGTTGATTAAAGCTGGCCACCCTGGCGCCATGGAACACTTGGGATACCGTCCCAATCCACAGGTGCGGGGCACAGTTTCAGTGCCGGGCGGTGAAGCCAAGATCGGCGATGCCTTGATTTTTGACGTGGTCTTGACGGGCGACGCGGCCGAAAACGTTATTTTGGATTACACGCTGCACTTACCCAAGGCGGGCGGTGGACACAGTGAAAAAGTGTTCAAATTCAAAGATTTGAAAGTGCAGTCTGATACATCAATTGAATTACGAAAGACGCATAAGCTGAAGGCGAATGCCACGACCTTTACGCTGCATCCTGGTAAGGCTGCCATTGTGATCACAGCCAACGGCAAGCCCTTAGATCGCGCAGAGTTTTCTTTAGTGATCTGACCGCAAAGGGCCTGGCGCGGGATTCTTGCCTTTTCCATCGGGGGCTTGGTCTGTCCGCTGCACGGGTATTTCGATTGGGTCACATGGGCGTGAAGGGAACATGCGCCGCTGGACGCATGGCTGCAAGAACGGTAGGCGGCTTGTAACGGTATAGGAAGGATCCCCCATGAAACACGAAAACGTTCAAGACTATTACGGTAAGGTCCTTCAATCTTCGGCCGATTTGCAAACCAATGCGTGCTGTGAGCCTGAAGAAATGCCCACATGGCTGAAGAAGGTTCTGTCGCAAGTCCATGACGAAGTGTTGATGCGGTATTACGGCTGCGGCCTGATTGCGCCAGAAGCGCTGAAGGGCATGCGGATTTTGGATTTGGGCTGCGGGGCTGGGCGCGATGTATACGCGCTGGCCAACTTGGTGGGGGAAGATGGTTTTGTTGTGGGCGTCGATATGACCGACGAACAACTGGCTGTGGCCCGCGAATACGAAGATTTTCACCTTGACGCGTATGGCTATGCCAAATCGAATGTCGAATTTCACAAGGGGTTCATAGAAACCTTGGAAGATTTGCCGTTGGACCCCGGCAGCTTTGACATCATCGTGTCCAACTGCGTTGTAAACCTGGCCACCGATAAATCCGCCGTTTTGCGCGGGGCGCATCATTTCTTGAAACCGGGCGGCGAGATGTATTTTTCAGACGTGTACGCCGACCGCCGCGTGCCAGAAGCCATGGCAAAAGACGAAGTTTTGTATGGGGAATGTCTGTCTGGCGCGCTGTATTGGAACGATTTTCTGACCATCGCCCATGCAGTGGGCTTCGATGATCCGCGGCTTGTCACACACCGCCCGATCACCATCGAAAACCCCGTGTTGGAAGCGGCCGTCGCCCCGTTGAGCTTTACGTCAGCCACGTATCGTTTGTGGAAATTGGACGGCTTGGAAAGCAATTGTGAAGATTACGGCCAAGCCGTGATTTACAAGGGCACCATCGAAAACTGTGAACATGCTTTGAAGCTGGACGGGCACCACGTCATGGAAACTGGCAAGGTTTTCCCGGTGTGCGGAAACACGTGGAAAATGTTGTCGGATACACGGCTTGCTGACCATTTCACCTTTATCGGTGATTTTTCCACACACTATGGCATTTTCGAAGGCTGTGGCGCGGGATCGCCGTTCGAAGAAGACGTTGCTACGTCCGACTGTTGCTAAGGCAATCTTAGACCATTAGGTAAGCTTGAGTGTTTTACTAAGGCTTACCCATGACCCATCGTCTTGAACTGCGCAATTTGTGCCGCCATTTTGGCGACCATTGCGCTGTGGACGATGTGTCTTTGACGCTGCGCCCGGGGCAGGTGACCTGTTTGCTGGGCCCTTCTGGGTGCGGCAAGTCCACCACTTTGCGGATTGTGGCGGGGGTGGAACGCCAAGACAGCGGGACCATTACCGTGGATGGCGCCTTGGTGTGCGATGGCGTGAACACGACCCCCCCTGAAGCGCGCGAAATCGGGCTAATGTTCCAAGATTTTGCTTTGTTTCCTCATCTGAATGTGTGGCGAAACGTGGCCTTTGGGCTGAAAGGCACCAAAGCTTCACAACGCGCCCGGGCCGAAGCCTTGCTGGAACGGGTGGATTTGGCCGGATACGCCGACAAGATGCCGCACCAATTGTCGGGCGGCGAACAGCAGCGCGTTGCTTTGGCGCGTGCCATTGCCCCTAAGCCCAAGATCATGCTGTTGGATGAACCCTTTTCGGGCCTGGATGATCGTTTGCGCGATGACGTGCGCGATGCCACGATTGCGGTGTTGCGTGAAGAAGGGACTGCCGTTTTGATGGTGACCCATGATCCGTCTGAAGCCATGAAGATGGCCGATGAAATTGCATTGATGCGCGATGGGCGGATCGTGCAAACGGGCACGCCTTACACGATTTACAATTCGCCAGTGGACCGCGATGCCGCAGCGTTTTTCAGCGATGTGAATGTGATCCCCGCCACCGTTGACGGTGCCTTGGCCAAAACGCCCTTTGGTGCGTTTTTGGTGCCTGGCTATGAAACGGGTGCCCAAGTTGATATTGTGATCCGACCCCAGCATTTGAAAATCGAATTCTTTCGCCACGGTCACGGCCCTTCGGAAAGTGCCACCATGGGGGCCGCGGCGGCGGCCACGGTGCGACGCGCCCGATTTTTGGGGTATCAATCGCTGGTGGACTTTGACGTGGAAGGCGGCCCGGTGCTGACAGCCAGCGTAAGTTCTGTGTTTGTGCCGAAACCTGGCACCCAATTTTGGTTATTGGCCCCGCGCAAACACTGTTACGTTTTTCCCAAATAGTGGCGCAAATCAGCGCCGGATTTTCAAATAATCTGCCATGGATTTTCCTGGTTCATCCACGAATGTGGCCGGCAGGGCGCTGGTCTTGGTGATTTGATCCACGCGCAAAGTGTCAAAATCGCCGGTGGTTTCGTTCCAACAAGCCAAGGTCCAAACCCGGCCCCAATAGTCCAACGCCAACGGGCGTACCGTTAGGGTGGACCCGGAAATGTGCACCCGCATCTTTTGTTGGGTGCGAATGGCCTGACGCAAGGGGGGCATGTGGTCAAACCCGCGCGCAGCATCCGCAAAGGGATATGTGGCAAAAGTCCAACCCGATGCGGCGGCGCGGTCTTCGGGCAAAACGCCGTCAATGCGGGCGGCCAGGGATTTGGCCGCGGCCGCCAGTTCATCATCTTGCGCTTCACCAACTGCAGCCAGGCCCAAGTGCAGTGCCTCAAGCTCTGTGCGTGACAGGTTCAAGGGGGGCAGGGTGTATGCAGCAGTGATTTGATAGCCCACACCACGTTCGCCGCGCACAGGCACCCCCGATGCTTTGAGGGTATCCATATCGCGGTACAACGTGCGCAGGGACACGTCCGTGGCGCGCGCCAAATCTTCGGCCCGGTGCAGGGCCCCGTCTTTGAGAAGTTGGATCAAATCATACAGTCGATCTTTGCGGGCCATGGTTTTCCCTGAGAATACTTACTGACAGGTTAATGGCAGTTGATGTGTCCTGCCAGCGATAAATACCAAGGCCTGGCCTTTTCATATGCCCAGGCCGCCCGTATCTGAAAGGCAACTGAGAAAAGGATACATGACATGACACCTATGTTGTTGGGAAACATCGGCCCTTGGGGCTTTTTGGTCATCGCCGTTGTGGTGCTGGTTTTGTTTGGTCGCGGCAAAATTGCCGGGATGATGGGCGAAATGGGCAAAGGGATCACGGCGTTCAAAAAGGGCGTTGATGAAGGCAAACAAGAGCTGGAAGATGCAGCCGCTGACGTTGCCAAGGACGTGACTCCAGAAGAAGACAAAGACAAAGTCTGATCTGCTGGTTTAAGCGTTAAACGAAAGGACCCGCACCATGTTTGGAATGGGCTGGGCGGAACTGATGATCGTGGGCATTGTGGCCCTGATCGTGGTGGGCCCCAAGGAATTGCCGACGCTGTTTCGCAAGATCGGCAACGCTGTGGGAAAAGCCCGGGGCATGGCACGCGAATTTAGCCGCGCCATGAACGATGCCGCCGATCAATCGGGCATGAAGGGTGCCATGGACAGTGTGAATTCCATGGCTGACACCGTGCGCGAACCCACAAAGGCGTGGACAAACTATACCCCCGGGTCCGAAACGGAAAAGCTGGCGAAAGAACGCAAAGAAAACGCGGATAAGCTGCGTACTGACGCGGCCGCACGACAAAAGGCGCTGAAAGAACGCAAGGCAGAAATGGCTGCGGACGCTGCACCCAAAACCACAGCCAAGAAGCCAGCCACCAAAAAGCCGGCGACCAAAAAGCCAGCCACCAAAAAAGCACCTGCGAAGAAGGCTGCTGCAAAGAAACCGGCGGCGGTGAAAAAGCCAGCGGCGAAGAAAGCCTAAGTCATGACCGACGCAACACAAACCGATGAAAACTTGGACGACAGCAGTGCACCGTTGGTGGAACATCTGGCGGAATTGCGCACGCGGCTGATCCGTTCAGTGATCGCCATTATGGTGGGCTTTTTGTTGATGTTTGCGGTGTCGCGCGGATTGCTTGATTTTTTGGCCGGTCCCATCGCGCTGATTTTGGAAGAACGCGGCGCAGAAGCGCAATTGATCTTTACAGCCCCGCAAGAACAGTTCTTCACCCAAGTGCGCATCGCTTTTGTGTTTGGCATTGGGCTGGCGTTTCCCGTGATCGCGCATCAGATGTGGTCATTTGTGGCACCGGGCCTGTACCGCAATGAAAAGAACGCATTTTTGCCGTTCATTTTTGCCGCACCTTTCTTGTTTTTCTTGGGTGCTGCGTTTGCACATTACGTCATCACACCGTTGGCCATGCGTTTTTTCATCGGGTTTGGGGACATCGTTCCCACCATCGCAGCGGCCATTGGGGCCACAGATGCGCCCGTGGTGGACGCGGCTGTGACTGGGACCGTGAAAACTGTTGTTTTGCCTTCGGTTCGTGAAACCTTGGATATTTCCCTAAAGCTGATTTTCGCATTTGGTCTGTGCTTCCAATTGCCTGTGCTTTTAACATTGCTGGGCAAAGCCGGGCTGGTGTCCGCCAAGGGCCTGCGCGACATGCGCAAATACGCCGTGGTGGGGATTTTGGTTCTGGCCGCGTTGGTGACGCCGCCGGACGTGTTCACCCAGTTGATCTTGTTCACGGTGGTTTACGGTTTGTACGAGGTGTCGATCCTGTTGGTGGGCATTGTCGAAAAGCGCCGCAATGATGAATTGCGCGCCCAAGGATTGCTCGACGAAGAAGATGATGAGGGCGACGTTGACTGATCCCTTAGACCGGATCGCTGACGCGCTGGAACGCTTGGCACCAGCGCCTTTGGCCACCCCTGATTTCCACGCCGCCGATGCGTATTTGTGGCAAACCAGCCCCGATGCCCTGCAACCCGTGACGGACATTGCACGTATTGATTTGGATTTGTTGGTGGGGATTGATCGGTCGCGTGACACGTTGATGGCCAACACCCGCCAGTTTGCAGCCGGTTTACCAGCCAACAACGCCCTTTTGTGGGGCGCGCGGGGGATGGGCAAGTCATCCCTTGTAAAGGCCGCCCACGGGGCTGTGGTGGCCGATGGATTGCCGCTGAAGTTGGTGGAATTGCAACGCGAAGATTTGCCCAGTGTCGGGCAACTGTTGGATCATTTGCGTGGGGCCAACCACCGCTTCCTGTTGTTTTGCGATGACCTGTCGTTTTCCCATGATGACCAACACTACAAATCGCTGAAGGCGGTTTTGGACGGCGGCATCGCCGGGCGGCCAGAAAACGTTTTGTTTTACGCCACATCCAACCGCCGCCATTTAATGCCGCGTGACATGATCGAGAACGAACGATCAACGGCCATAACGCCAGGCGAGGCGGTGGAAGAAAAGGTCAGCCTGTCTGATCGGTTTGGGCTGTGGCTTGGGTTCCACCCGTGTTCCCAAGACGATTACTTGGCCATGATCCGCGGCTATTGTGATGCGCATGGATTGGAGATTTCTGATGAAGATCTGCGCGCCGAGGCGATAGAATGGCAGGCGACCCGGGGATCCCGGTCGGGCCGGGTAGCGTGGCAATTCTTTACGGATTTGGCAGGGCGGCGCGGGGTTGCGATCTGACGGTGCGGGCCTTCGCCCGCCCATGATGTTTTGTGTTCAGGCCACACGGGCCTTGGGGCGTTGCCCCAAACCCCAGAGTATTTTGGGACAAAAGAAAGCTATTCCGCCGCTTTGAGTTTGAAGCCAGCCGCGATTTTATCGGCGGGTATGACAGGGTAGTCACCAGAGAAACACGCGTCGCAATACTGGGGGGATGCATCGTCCCGTTCAATACGGCCCACGGCGCGGTATAGGCCCTTCAGCGTGATGAACTTCAAGCTGTCCACGGACAAGTGGTGGCGCATTTCTTCTTCGGACATGGTGGCCGCCAGAAGCTTTTCTTTTTCTGGCGTATCAACCCCGTAAAAACACGGCCAAGCAGTGGGGGGCGATGCGATGCGGAAGTGCACTTCGGCCGCACCGGCATCCAGGATCATTTCTTTGATTTTGCGGCTTGTTGTGCCGCGCACCACGCTGTCATCCACCAAAATGATGCGTTTGCCTTTGATCAAGGCCCGATTGACGTTCAATTTGAGACGCACGCCCATGTTGCGAATTTGTTCGCTGGGCTCAATAAACGTGCGGCCCATGTATTGGTTGCGGATAATGCCCATGCCATAGGGGATACCGCTTTGCAGCGAAAACCCGATGGCCGCTGGCGTGCCGCTGTCGGGCACGGGGCAGACCAGGTCTGCATCCACAGGTGCTTCGATGGCCAGTTGGCGGCCGATGGCCTCACGTGTTTCATAAACGGATTGACCGCCCAAGATACTGTCGGGGCGGCTGAAGTAGACGTGTTCAAAAATACAAAAGCGTGGTTTGGATTGGCGGAAGGGACGGCGGCTTTCGATCCCTTGGTCCGTGATGACCACCATTTCGCCTGGTTCAATTTCACGCACAAATTCAGCGCCAATGATGTCCAGCGCGCATGTTTCTGACGCCAGGGCATATCCATCGCCAATTTTGCCCAGCATTAAGGGACGGACGCCGAGCGCGTCACGCACACCGATTAATTTGGTGCGGGTCATGGCGACAACAGAAAACGCGCCTTCAACCCGGCGCAGGGCATCTTCCATGCGTTCGGGGATGTTGCGTTGCAAGGACCGTGCCATAAGATGGATGATGCATTCGCTGTCGGACGAGCTTTGGAAAATAGATCCGCGTTCGATCAGTTCTTTGCGCAGGGCATCTGCGTTTGTGATGTTTCCGTTGTGGGCAATGGCGGCCCCGCCCATGGCGAATTCGCCGAAGAAGGGCTGTACGTCGCGGATGGCCGTGGCGCCCTTGGAGCCGGCCGTGGAATAGCGCACATGTCCGATGGCCAGATCGCCCGGCAGGGTGTCCATAACTTTTTGGGATGTGAAGTTATCGCGCACATACCCAAAGCGGCGGGCGGAATTGAAACCCGTGTCTGCTGAATATGCAACTATGCCACCGGCTTCTTGGCCGCGGTGTTGCAGCGCGTGTAGACCTAGGGCGGTAAAGTTCGCAGCGTCCGCGGTGCCTATGACACCGAACACCCCACATTCTTCGCGTAATTTATCATCGTCGAACGGGTGGCGAGGCAGGTCGGGCACAGGCAGCAGCTCCGGTGTCATGGGACTTAGGAATCGAGATTGCCCCGCATGTACGCCATTGCGGGGCAAGTGTCACTGATTGGATGGCCTGACGCCGCGTATTATTGCGTGCAAGCGGATGTCAGCTGAACGTATTGCTTTTGAATCCAACCCATGGCCGCTTCTGGGTCTTGGGCTTGAATATCATCCACATACTGACCAAAGATCGCGGCAGACCGGGACCCTTCTACGGCGGCGATGTCTTGGTTGGGCAACATCGTAGAATACACAAAGAACGCCACAGCCGCCAACAAGATGCCGCGCACAACACCAAACAAGAACCCCAGGACCTGGTCCACTGGGCCAAGGATGGAATTTTGGATCAGGCTGGAAAACAGCGGGGTAAACAGGGATGCCACCACCAATGCCAAGGCAAAGACTGCGGCAAAGGACACAATGATCAGCAATTCACAGCTGTTGCCCAGCATATCGCCCACCACGGGAATTTGTTTCACCAAAGGTTGGGCACGGTCGGCGAAGATGAATGCCAAAACGATGGCAACGCCCCAGCCTGCGATGGCCAATGCTTCGCGCACCAATCCGCGTGAATATGCCAGCAAAGCCGACATGACGATGATGACAGCCACCACGCCGTCTACGATTGTGAAACCTTCCACGGTGTGTCCCCCGTTAGTTTACGCGTCAATGGGGCCAAAGGTGGCCCCGACGAATTCTGCCAATGTTTCATACTGGCTTATGTTCATGTCTTGCGGCATGGACTTGGCTTTGGCGGCCGGAATTAGGGCCGATTGGAATCCAAGCTTTTGCGCTTCCTTTAGTCGGTTATCTGCTTGTGACACAGGTCGCAACGCACCAGAGAGGGAAATTTCCCCAAACAGTACCCCATCTTGGGGCAAAGCCTTGTCCACCCGCGCCGATAGAAGCGCCGCTGCCACAGCCAAGTCCGCTGCTGGTTCGTTTACGCGCATTCCGCCTGCGACGTTCAGATAAACATCAAGGCCAGAAAACGGAACGCCGCACCGCGATTCGAGGACCGCCAGGATCATCGCCAAACGGCTTCCATCCCAACCCACCACACTGCGCCTGGCCTGGGCATGGGGGGACGGGGCCACCAGAGCTTGGAATTCGCACAATACCGGCCGGGTGCCTTCGATGCCGGAAAACACCACCGACCCCGGCGTGGATTGGCCGCGTTCGGACAAAAACAGGGCCGACGGGTTTTTGACTTCCACCAGACCCTTGCCAGTCATTTCAAATACGCCGATTTCATCCGCCGGTCCAAAGCGGTTTTTCACGGCGCGTAGAAGTCGGAACTGATGGCCCCGTTCACCTTCGAAATAAAGCACCGTATCCACCATGTGTTCCACCACGCGGGGGCCGGCGATTTGTCCGTCTTTGGTGACGTGGCCCACCATGATCATGGCCACGTTGCGGCGTTTGGCAAAGTTGGTCAATTCATGGGCTGTGGCGCGCACTTGGCTGACGGATCCAGGGGCCGCGTCAATGTGATCGGCCCACATGGTTTGGATGGAATCGATCACCACCAAATCCGGCTTTTCTTGATCCAAGGTGGTGAGGATATCGCGTAGGTTTGTTTCAGACGCCAGCAAAACTGGGCTTTCCGTCAGGCCCAGCCGATCGGCGCGCAGGCGCACTTGGGCGCGGGCTTCTTCGCCAGAAACATAGATGGTTTTCAAGCCACCGCGCGCAAACCGAGCTGCTGCTTGTAAAAGAAGGGTGGACTTGCCGATGCCTGGATCACCGCCCACCAGCAATGCACTGGCTGTCACCAAGCCACCGCCCAAAACACGGTCCAGTTCGGTGACGCCACTTACGGTGCGCGGCGGGGCAGGGTCTTGGGTGGCCAAATCCCCAAGGTCAATCAAATTGCCCCGTTTGCCACCAAGGGTCTTTGACGGGCCCGTGGACAAAGCACCGGTTTCTGACAACGTGTTCCAGGCCTTGCAACTGTCGCATTGGCCCGCCCATTTGCTGGCCGTGGCACCGCATGCCGCACATTTAAACCCTGGGCCCTTGGCCATTTCAGGATTTCTTCTTCATGGTTAGGCCGGAAATGACGATGCTGGCCAAAACGCACCCGGTGAACAAGTAAAGCCCCCAAGCGGTTTCCACTTTGCCAACGCCGATGCCCTTTACCAAGATAATATACAGGGCAATCAAGAACACATCAGCCATGGCCAATTTGCCCAACCACGCCAGGGCAGGGGTCATGCTGCGGCGGGCATATCCAAAATGCACCAGCGCAAGCCCGATGGTTTTCAGCATTGGGGCAAACAAGGCAAATGCAGTGACCAGCAAGGCAAGCAACACATCTTTTTCCCACATCGCCTGCAGCCCCGAAATGACCGAGATTTCGGAGAGTTCAAAAAACGGCAAAAGCCCCGCCTTGAGCAAGGGCGCGAACCAGGAAATGGGGAACAAGACCAGCAATGTCAGGTTAAGATACTTCAACATGGGGACGATCTACTGGAACAAATGGGGATTGGCAAAAACAAACACCCCGCGCTGACCAGCGCGGGGTGTAAGATACGCCCGATTTGGAGAGGGGCGCTTATTCTGCCGCGGTTGTCTTGTCAGACGATCCGGCGATTTTGACAACGTTTGTGGGGTCGTTGTCCAAATCATCCACCGCGAATTGATCTTGTAATGTCTGACCATCGCCTTCAGGGGAAGCCGCAATCACGTTCAGGCCCAAAGCTGGCAATAATTCGCCCAAATCGGATTTCAAAACGGCCAACTGCTGACGCGCAATGGTGTTCTCTGTTTCCAGCTGATCAGACCAATGCTTAATCTCATCAGAACGTTTGCGTGCTGCGAAAAGTTGTTCGTTGAACTGTTCAAGTTCTACTTGGCGTTGGCGCAAGACTGCCCGTGCGCGTTGCACTTTTTCGTCAGAATACACATCCGCCAAATCACGGGAAATGTGGCTCATCTGTGCAGCGACTTCCAAGACTTCAGGCTGAAGCTTATCCAGGTCCGGATGGCTGCGCATAAAGTTGATGCGTTCGCGCACGCTGTCGAATTCAGACGCCATGTTGAAAATACCAGCCCGGTCGTCGGCGTGGGCCAGAACGTAAGCTTTGTGAACGTCTTCCATCGTAATCATGAAATCACGGTGGGAACTTTCAAGCGACAACACCCGCATGGCAGATGGGATCAAGCCCAGAAACAGAACCGCCAGAACTGTCAAACCAATTTGAAGGGCAGGTCCCAAATCAACCGTGCCCGTCACCGTCATGATATTGAGGGACAACCAGGGCAGGAACCCCATGGCGGAGGCCACGGTTAAAGAAACAGCAAAGATCGCAAATGCCACGAAATATATTGCGGACACGTAGTTGATAAACGTCAACAACGGTCGGCTTTTCTTAATGGCGTAATTCATATCGATCCCCCCCGGAACACATCTCAAACAATAACTTACACATCCAGAAGTATCGATTAACGGGAAAACCTGTCGGCAGTTCCCCTGCAGAGTCGGTGCCGGTGTCAGTGTGATGTATGTATCACAGCTGAATTCTAGGTAAGACATTGATTTATATTAAGAAAGCTTCGTTGTTCACCAAAGCGAAACAATGATAAACTTACAATACCTTACCGCAATGTCGCGATTGGCCCGTCTGGCAACCCATTTACGAACTGGGTGACGTAAGGTTCAGTCGAATCAAACACTTCATCCTTAGGTCCGGTCCAACGAATAACCCCGTCATGCAACATGGCGACGTGGTCTGCGATAGATTGCACCGATGTCATGTCATGGGTGATGGTCATGGTGGTGGCGCCCATGTCCACCACGATTTCGCGGATCAGGTCGTTGATCACACCCGCCATGATGGGATCAAGCCCCGTGGTGGGTTCATCAAAGAAGATAATTTCGGGGTCAGTTGCAATGGCACGGGCCAAGCCCACGCGTTTTTGCATCCCACCGGACAATTCTGCTGGCAGTCTGTCTGCCACATCTGGGCCAAGCCCCACACGTTGGAGTTTTTGGAGTGCGATTTCGCGGGCTTCCGCTTTGGGGCGTTTCAA
The DNA here is from genome assembly GCA_020629775.1 of Planktomarina sp. Lineage (GTDB taxonomy): Bacteria > Pseudomonadota > Alphaproteobacteria > Rhodobacterales > Rhodobacteraceae > Planktomarina. The sequence goes on along the minus strand of JAHDCP010000005.1, from coordinate 41,061 downwards.
AGTGCCGCGCAGCAAACGGAAAGCTACGTTTTGCCAGACGGGCAGGCTGTCAAACAGCGCAGCCCCCTGGAACAGCATCCCGAAACGGGCCAAGAATGCATCCCGATCTGATGTGGTGACATCCGTTCCATCCACCAAGATTTGCCCAGCGTCGGGGGTCACCAACCCCAGAACACATTTCAGCAAAACGGATTTACCTGTACCAGACCCACCAATGATCACCATGGATTGGCCTTTGGCGACGGTCAGATCGACCCCGCGCAAAACTTGGTTGGACCCAAAGGATTTATGAACGCCGCGCAGATCGATCATGCTGTAAAGAACACCGCTGTAAGGGCGAAATTCGCCGCCAAAATAAGAACCGCCGCAGCCACAACGGATGATTTGGTGGCAGCCCCCACACCTTGGGCGCCGCGCCCCGCGTTCAGCCCATAGTAACAGCCCATCAAGGTGGCGATGCCCCCAAAAGCCACACCCTTAATCAGCGAAGATGTCACGTCTGGTAAGGTCAGAAAATCCACAGTGTTCCGCAAGTATGTCGTTGGGTTAAAGTCTAGCGCTTGCGTGCCCACCAAAAAGCCGCCAAACACGCCCAGTGCATCGGCCACGGCCACCAACACGGGTCCACTAATCAGTCCCGCCAAAACACGGGGTGCCACCAGATACCGCAGCGGATCCGTGGACAACGTAACCAAAGCGTCAATCTGTTCGGTCACTTTCATGGTGGCCAGTTCGGCCGCGATCGATGATGTGACCCTGGCGGCAATCATCAATCCCACCAACACGGGTCCAAGTTCACGGACCATGCCGATGGCAACAATCTGGGGCACCACAGCTTCTGCGTTGAACCGTGCACCGCCCGCATAAATTTGCAACGCTAAGGCCGCCCCGGTGAACAAAGCCGTCAGGCCCACAACAGGCAGCGTCAGATATCCCACATTCAGCAACCCCAAGCCCGCTTCACGCAGATAAAAAGGGGGGCGGACAATGGCCGTTAAACTGGCAATGCCAAACAGCACCAACCGGCCCAAGGCCGCCGCAACACCCAGGGCGGTTGCGCCGATATATGCAAGAAACTGGATCATCCGCCGATATATGTTCGGGCGTAACGCTGGCCCAGCGATGTCAGGATTTCATATCCAATGGTGCCCGCCGCATCGGCGACACCGTCCACCCCTTGGTGGGGCCCAAGAATGGTCAAAGCGTCAGGCACGGTTTCTAAATGCGTGACATCAACCCCGATCAAATCCATAGACACGCGCCCAACGATGGGGCAGGCCACATCACCGGCAAAAACCATTCCCTTGTCTGATTGTGCGCGGATCAACCCATCCGCATAGCCCGAAGATACTGTGGCAATTATAGAAGGCCCTGGGGCCACCCAACCGGCGGCATATCCCACCGTTTCGCCGGAATCCACTGTGCGGGTTTGTATGACGGGTAAATCAAGTCGCACTACAGGTTCCGCGTTTTCATAAGGGAACCCACCGTAAAGCCCAACGCCGGGCCGGGTCAGATCAAAATGAAAATCAGGGCCCATCAACGTGCCACCTGTGGCCGCCAAAGACCGCGGCACTGACATGCCATCGGTCATGGCGTGGAAATTTGCCAACTGCATCTGGTTCATGGGGTGGTCCGGTTCATCGGCGCAGGCAAGATGGCTCATGACCAACACAGGGTCCAAGTCCAAAACGCGGGCGCGGACAGCATCCCAATCGGCAGGTTCCAAGCCCAAACGGTTCATGCCCGTGTCCAGCTGAATGCCAAAAGCGTGGCCTGGCAATTCCGCCAAATGACGATCGATCTGTTCGACTGAATTCAGCATTGGCGTTAAATTATGGTCACGCAGAAGGTCTGCGTCGCCCGCCATGTGCCCGCCAAAAATACAAACCTTGGCGTCTTTGGGCACAACGGAGCGTACCGCCGGGCCTTCTTCTGCGACAGCAACAAAAAACCAACTGGCGCCTGCTTCCGCCAAAACAGAAGCAACCCGCGCCGAAGACAGGCCGTACCCATCTGCCTTTACCACAGCAGCCGTGGGAACAGACGCCGCCGACATCGCGTCCAGCGCATGCCAATTCGCCCGTACCGCGTTCAAATCAATTGTTAGATGTCCACCAGCCATGGTTCGGTTCTCGCAGTCTTGCAGTCAGGGTCAAGGGTTATTCATCGTCGGGGCAGGGCGCGCGCTTTGGACAAATGTCTAAAGAGACTCGTGCAATCAAGCTTTGCACCGCCGGGGAATATCCGCCCCAATCTTTTGATTCACACAAAGCCGCGCCGTGATTTTCCAATATGTGGTCAAAGCTGAGGGCCCATCCTTCATCGGCGGCGATAACTTCTTCTGCCGTATACAAGGTGTGTTCTAAGTAAAACGCGTATTTCACCACGTCTTCATCCGACAAGTCTGGGCAATTGCCTGGATCGGCCAAGGTTGGGTTTGCCACAGACAGAGTTAAAAATTCACGGTAAATTTCCCGTCCCGCTTGGGCGGATGCCACGTCTTGCTGGGCGTCCACTTGGATTTTTACACCCACCAGCGCCAGGATTGCCAAGAAAGCCGTCAAAATACTGCCAATGCCCTGCAATGCTTCGCCATTGTGGCGCAACCAGGCCATCATGCGGGCCACTGCTGGGTGGCGCAATGGATACCACCCCCCAATTCACCCAAGGCATCGGCGTTCAAAGCAACAATTTCCCGTCCTGGATAGTGGCGGCGCAAAGCATCCGCGGCGATTGCATCGGTGCGGGTGTCGCCAAATTGGGCGCAAATAACGGCACCGTTGCACACATAATAGTTGGCATAGGATGCGACGAAATCTGCACTTCGCACGCGCGGGCGGGTCGGTTCTGGAATAACATCCACCTGTAAGCCTGCGGCCACCAGCCGATCATGGGTTTCCCACATTGCTTCACCCCAATGATCCGCCACTTGTTGGGGCAATTGAATAAGCACGCGGTCTTTCGCAGTAAACCGGGCAAGGCTGTCGATATGGTAATCTGTGATGTCTTCGTCCCAAATGCCCGGTGCCCAAACCATACGATCCGCACCGAAGGCCGTCAGCAACCGCTGTTCAATTTGATCACGTGACAGGCCAGGGTTGCGGTTTTCAATGACCCAGCTGCTTTCGTGGGCGATCAACGTGCCGTGGCCATCTTGGTCCAAGCCCCCAGGTTCGCCCACAAGGCCGCTGTCCACGAAGGGCAAACCCAATCGTTCGGCCACACTGCGCGCGATTTGACTGTCGTTACGGTGAACCTGCTTTTGCCCCCAGCCGTTGAAATTCAACGAAACGATGTGTTGGCCACCCGTGCCATTCACCGCGAACAAAGGCCCTGAATCCCTGGCCCACAAGTCTTCGGTGGGGATGTCCCAAAGGGTGGCATTGCTGTCCAACCTTTTGGAAAGGCGTGCGTGGTGGGATTTGTCTGCCAGAAGGATGATTTGTTCGAATTGTGCAACAGAATTGGCGATATCCACAATATTATCCTGCGTCATTCGCAGGAATTGACGGTCCCCATAAACACCCATGTGGTTGGGCCATTGCATAAAAGTGGCCTGGTGGGGGGCTTCTTCGGGTGGAACATAGTATCCGTTCGAAGCCGCAAATGCACAACCACCAGCCAATGCTGCTGCACCCATGGTAAATCCCCGACGTGTCATCATTACAGAAAACCCTTGCCATTTGTGAGCGACGTTCATAAAAAGTTGTCACAACTTACATGGGGCACTTAATATGTGGAAACTTCTGGTTAGGGAATTGGAAAGACCAAGGGAAAAGCGTCCTTTTGGCAGTGGCTGGATTTCGGGCACACTGTCAATTCTGGCGGGGATCACCGCGTTTTGCCTTATCGCCATTCGGGCGTTTCCCGAAACGTTTACCATGCCTGAATTTGCGACCGTTCACGGCACAACCTATTCCACCATCGCGTTGCGCGTTGTTTTGGCCATTGGGTATGGGCTGGCTTTACTGTCGTTGTTGTTGGATCGCCGTAAGATCTTGGGCTTTTTCGGACTGTCGCTGGCCGTTATCGGGGCTTTGCTATCGTCCGTGGATGCAGTCACCATCGGTGTGTCGCGCCAATCGTTGTATTTTGGTCTGGATTACTTTGTTATCAATGTAATCGTCATAGGTTTCCTGTTTATCCCCCTGGAACGGTTTTTCCCGCATAAGGGTGCGCAAACAGTGTTTCGCCCTGAATGGGAAGAAGACCTGTTCTATTACCTTGTGTCGTCCATGTTGGTGCAAATCTTGTCATTCTTGACCTTGGCACCGGCAAATTTTGTGAACACTTCCTTCGATTTGACGGACATCCGCACGTATATTGGCGAATTGCCCTTTGTGGTTCAGGTGCTGATCATCATGTTCGCCACGGATTTGGTGCAATACTGGGTGCACCGATTGTTCCATACGGTGCCGTTCTTGTGGCGCTTTCATTCCATCCATCATTCCACAAAGTCGTTGGATTGGCTGGCAGGGGCCAGGATGCATTTCTTGGAAATCGCTATACTGCGCGGATTGACGGCCGTGCCCATGTTTACGTTGGGCTTCAAACCCGAAGCGATCCAGGCTTATCTTCTGGTGGTGTATTTCTATTCTAGCTTTGTGCATTCCAATATCGGGTGGAACCTTAACTGGGTTGAACGGTGGTTGGTGACGCCACGGTTCCACCACTGGCACCACGGGTCAGAGCGTGAAGCAATCGATATCAACTACGCCGTGCACTTTCCGTTGTTTGATTGGTTGTTTGGAACATTCCATCTGCCAGGCAACAAATGGCCGGAAAAATATGGCGTCGCTGGGGAAGAGGTTCCGCGCGGATATTGGCGCCAATTCATCTATCCGTTTCAGCGAAAGAACAAGGTGCCAGGTGAGTAATCTTTTAGATTATCTATGTCTTGCAAGATATTGATGGTAAAATAAAAAAAGCGCCCGGATTGGGCGCTTTTCTTGTGTCAGAATTGTTCAGATTGTTCTTGTTGCCATGGCTTAGCCAAGTTGCCGAACCGGGTAAATTGCCCTTCAAAGGACAACTCTACAGTGCCAATGGGACCGTGACGTTGTTTGCCCACCACCACTTCGGCTTTGGCATGAACACGTTCCATTTCTTCTTGCCACCGGGCCATGGCTTCCAAATCAGCGTCGCTGGGTTTTTCGCGTTCTTTGTAATATTCTTCGCGGTAAACAAACATCACCACGTCGGCGTCTTGCTCGATCGAGCCAGATTCCCGAAGGTCCGACAATTGCGGTCGTTTGTCTTCCCGGTTTTCCACCTGACGTGAAAGCTGGGACAAGGCCACAACAGGAATTTCCAATTCCTTTGCAATGGCTTTCAAACCTTGGGTGATCTCCGACACCTCGTTCACGCGGCTGTCTTTGGCAGTGGCAGGGCGCACCAACTGAAGATAGTCGATGAACAAAGCGTCCAAACCATGGGTCCGTTTTAAGCGCCGCGCGCGCGCAGCCAATTGGCTGATGGGCAGGGCGGGGGTGTCGTCGATGTACAGCGGGGCAGATTCCAATTCCTTGGCGGCTTCCACAATTCTGCGGAATTCGCTTTCGGTAAAATCGCCCTGGCGGATTTGGTGCGATGAAATTTCCGCAACTTCCGACAAGATACGGGACGCCAACTGGTCTGCAGACATCTCCAGGCTGAAAAAGCCCACAACACCGCCGTCCACGGCACCTTCGGTGCCATCAGATGTGATGCCCTTTTTGTAAGACCGGGCGATGTTGAAAGCGATATTGGTGGCCAAAGCGGTTTTGCCCATGGAAGGACGACCGGCCAAAATCAACAGGTCAGACTTATGCAACCCGCCCAGTTTCTTGTCCAGGTCGTTTAAGCCGGTGGACACGCCAGCCAAACCGCCATCGCGCTGATAGGCCGCGTTGGCCACCTTCACGGCGTCTGTGACGGCCTTCAAAAACGATTGGAACCCGCTTTCGGTTTGGCCTTGTTCTGCCAAGGCATACAGGCGCTGTTCGGCTTCTACGATTTGTTCTTTGGGTTCGCTGTCCACATCCACGCGGGCGGCTTTATCGGCAATTTCATTGCCAACGCCGATCAATTCACGGCGCACGGCCAGATCATAAATCATGCTGGCATAGTCTTTGACCGCAAAGGACGAAATGGCTGTACCCGCCAAACGCACCAGATAAGACGGGCCGCCAAGTTCCGCCAAGCCGGGGTCGTCTTCCATAAAGGACTTCAGGGTCACTGGGCTGGCCAGGGTGTTTTTGGCAATCCGCGCCGCCATGGTTTCAAAAATGCGGGCGTGAACAGGGTCAAAGAAATGTTCTGAGCGGACAATGGAAGAAATCCGGTCAAACAGATCGTTGTTGGTCAGAATGGCACCCAACAATTGTTGTTCGGCTTCAATCGAATGGGGCAGCCCGACGGTAACTTCACCGTCCACCTGTGCGGTCTGAATATTTGAAATGTCGTTCATGGTACCCTCATTCCCAGTGGCCCAGGGGTTAACACAGCGTTAATGGCGGCGCACGGTAGAGTAAAAGTGTGGACAACCATGTGGACGAAACGACGCCCTTGGTGCCATCCGCCCGCGCAACCACTGCATATGGTATGTTATCGGAAAGAAATCACAAAATCTAATGCGAAAAGCATAAGAATCGCGGAACTTATCCACATCAATTCACAGGGAAACAGAGCTATTTTTTAGCCCATGCGGGCATTTTGCCAGGCTTCAGGGGCGTTTAGGAAGGTCTCCACTTCCGCCAAGGTGTTGGCATCAAAGGCCTTTTGCGCCTTTGCTTCGGCCAAAACATCCCACCACGTGCACAAGTGGTGCAGTGCAACGCCGTGATCGCCCAGGGTTTTTTCTGTCTTTGGGAAAATGCCGTAGTAGAAAATCACCGCAGTGTGGCCACAAGTGGCCCCGGTTTCCCGAATGGCATCCACAAACGACAGTTTGCTGCCGCCATCGGTGGTCAAATCTTCCACCAAAAGAACCCGTTCGCCTTCGCTCATGGCGCCTTCGATACGGGCGTTGCGGCCGTATCCTTTGGGTTTTTTGCGAACGTAAGTCATGGGCAAGGCCATGCGTTCAGCCACCAATGCCGCAAATGGAATGCCAGCTGTTTCGCCACCGGCGATATTATCAAAAGCTTCAAACCCTGCATCGCGCATGACTGTGACCGTCAAAAAATCCATCAACGTGGATCGGATGCGCGGATATGAAATCAGCTTGCGACAATCGATATACGTGGGCGATGGTTTGCCAGATGCCAGGGTGAAAGGGTCATCCGCATTGAAGTGCACCGCTTGAATTTCCAGCAACATGCGCGCGGTCAAACGTGCCATTTCTTCTTTGGGCGGGAATGCAGTGGGGATCATGGCGGCAGCCTTTCATTTCAGATTTGGCCCGGTTTAGGCATGGTCGGGCAGGGGTTCAACCAGTGACATGCCAATGCAAGGCAAAGCCTGGGTCAAAGACCGTTACCGCCCCGTCGCCTGTGGCAATTTTATCGGGCATGTTCACCGGCTCTCCTTTGGTGAGGGTCATGGTGTCGTCACTGACAGGCAGTCCATAGAAAGCGGGTCCGTTGCGGCTGGCAAAGTTTGCCAACTGGGCCAAAGCGTCGGCTTGTTCAAACACTTCCGCCAAGCAAGACATGGTGTTGGTGGCGGAAAACACGCCGGCGCAGCCGCAGGCATTTTCTTTTAGTGGGTCAATATGCGGCGCGCTGTCTGTTCCCAAAAAGTAACTGCCATTGCCTGATGTTGCTGCTTTGACCAGCGCCAACCGGTGGTCTTCGCGTTTGGCCACTGGAAGACAATAATAATGCGGCTTAATCCCGCCCACCAGGATGTGGTTGCGGTTGATGATCAAATGATGCGTGGTGATGGTGGCGGCCAATTTGCCTGGCGCACTGGCCGCATATTCAACGCCCTGACTTGTGGTGATGTGTTCCATTACCACTTTCAAATCCGGCACCTTGCGGCGCAGTGGGTCCAGCACCCGATCAATGAACACCGCTTCGCGGTCAAAAATATCGATGTCAGCATCGGTGACTTCGCCGTGCACGCACATGGGCATGCCTATCTCGGCCATCTTTTCCAACACGGGTTGGATTTTATCAAAGTCCCGGACCCCGCTGGCTGAATTCGTGGTGGCCCCGGCAGGATACAGCTTGGCGGCTGTCACCAAACCGCTGGCGTGGGCTGCGGCCAGATCCGAGGGATCTGTGTCTTCGGTCAAATACAACGTCATCAAGGGCGTGAAGCTGTGATCAGTGGGCAGGGCCGCCATGATCCGGTCCCGGTACGCGGTGGCGTCAGCCCTGGTCACCACCGGTGGGACCAGGTTGGGCATTATGATCGCCCGGCCAAAGTGGCGGCTGGTTTCGGGTAGGATTCCTTGCAACATTGCACCATCGCGCAGGTGCAGGTGCCAGTCGTCGGGGCGGGGGATCGTAATCGTATCGGTCATGAATTGTGCATATCGCGGTGCTTTGCTGCCTTCCAGGGCAAATGGCGTAACTGTGCAACAGGGGGGGAAGGCTTGTGGCTTTTGCCCCCTTGGCAACCGGCACATTGTTCAGCAAAAGCGCCCCAAAGGCAGCGATAGATGTTGCCTATCTTTAAGGGGAAACACTCATGAGCTTCATTCTTGCTGCAATCGCGGGCTTCGTTACACCGATGGTCGAAGGTACTTTTTCGGGCATGCTGCAAAAGCTGCAATCCAAAGACATTCAAATCGAAGACGGTGAATACCGCACACTGACATTCGCAATCTTGCTGTTGGGCGTTGCGGTATTGGCAAACATCACTGGCGTTTCTGCCAATGCATTCTGGCTGCTGGTGGGCGGTATCTTGGGTCTGTTCGCCATGCGCATCATTGCTGCTGCAAAAGGCATGATGGCCAAAAAAGACGAAGCGCCAGCTGAAGCTGCGGACGCTGCAGAAGAAAAGTAAGACCTAGCCGATTTTGGTTACGAAGGGCCCGGTGCACTGCGCCGGGCCTTTTCTATGCTGCAGACGCATAGCCGCATTGCAGCATTTCCCACTGCTCATGCCCCGCAAACATCCCATATAAATGGCATCAGCAAATGGAGAATACCAATGGCACTCGTTTCAAACGTATCGAACGCTTTCAACCCAGTGGCTGCGCTGCAAAGCATCGGCAGCCGTATCGGCAACATGATCAACGTATTCGCAGAAGCGCAATTGCGCCGCGACCGCATCATGCAACTGCTGGACAAGTCAGACGAAGAATTGGCTGAATTGGGCATGAAGCGCGAAGACATCGTGCATCACGTCTTTGGCGACCGTATTTTCGTCTAAGCTTGCCGACGGCAGGCGTTAAAAGAACGCCTGAACACCAGTTTGTGCCCGCCCCAAGATCAGGGCGTGCACATCGTGGGTCCCTTCATAGGTGTTCACGGTTTCAAGATTGGCCGCATGGCGCATGATTTGGTAATCCTCTTGGATCCCATTGCCGCCGTGCATATCGCGCGACTGGCGGGCAATATCCAAGGCTTTGCCGCAGTTGTTGCGTTTCATCAGGCTGATCAGTTCTGGGGACGCTGTGCCCTGGTCCATCATTTGACCCAACCGCAAAGAACCCTGCAAACCCAGTGAAATTTCGGTTTGCATGTCTGCCAACTTTTTCTGAAACAGTTGTGTGCCAGCCAGGGGTTTGCCAAACTGTTTGCGGTCCAACCCGTATTGCAATGCGGCTTTCCAGCAGAATTCAGCGGCCCCCATCACGCCCCACGAAATGCCGTAACGCGCGCGGTTCAAGCAGCCAAATGGGCCTTTCAAGCCTTCGACTCCAGGCAAAAGCGCGTCTTCGCCAACTTCGACACCGTCCATGACAATCTCGCCGGTGACAGATGCACGCAAAGACAGTTTGCCGCCGATTTTAGGGGCGGAAAGTCCTTTCATGCCTTTTTCCAGAACAAAGCCACGGATCTTACCGCCGTGGTCTTCAGACTTGGCCCAGACAACAAAAACGTCTGCGATGGGCGCATTGGAAATCCACATTTTGGAACCTGTGATTTTGTATCCAGTCGCGGTTTTTTCGGCGCGTGTTTTCATGCCAGCGGGGTCTGATCCAGCGTCAGGTTCTGTCAGGCCGAAGCAACCAATCAAATCGCCGGAACATAAGCCGGGCAAATACTTGGTTTTTTGCCCTTCACTGCCATAGGCATGGATGGGGTAAATCACCAAAGAAGACTGCACGGACATCATGGAACGGTATCCACTGTCCACACGTTCCACTTCCCGCGCGATCAGGCCATACGCTGTGTAAGATGCGCCTAAACCGCCATATTCTTCGGGCACTGTGGCGCCAAGTAATCCAGCTTGGCCCATCAATGGGAACAGTTCGGGTGCGACGGTTTCTTCGCGGTATGCATCAATCACACGCGGTTGCAGTTCAATTTGTGCAAAGGTCGCTGCCGCGTCGCGCAGCATACGTTCGTCTTCGCCCAATTGCGCGTCCAGCAAGAACGGATCGTCCCATTTAAAGGGGGCCAAGCTGGGGCCAGACTGGCGCATGGGGTGGGGGGCGTTCATGGGAAGATCTCCTGCTGCTTGGTGTTACGGTATCGCGCCGCAAACGCCTTGCGCAAGGGGGGTGTTTTGACGCGGTGCAGGCCCTTACGGGCCCGCGCGAGATGTTTTTCTGCTGTGGCCGCAGGGGCCTTGGAGGCGCTGCCTCCAAACCTCCGAGGTATTTCCGCTCAGCGTGAAGGGGGTGCGGGGACGACAGAAAAACCCGTAGCGCGATCCCAGTGGGGGGATTTGTTGAAAAGGAGCGTGATGACGGGGAACAAGGTGAAGCTAAGGCCGAGCACCAAAAGAAGCGGCCAGCCATAGTCCAAAACGAAGATCAGACCGATCGCTAAGATCGGTGTCGTGGTGGCGATCGCTTCCAGAAGGCCGAACACGATGGGGGCAAATAGGATGGCGCATTTGCGCAATTCGCGGCACAAAATGCACCCATGGCCCACCACCCGCAAGTTTAGGGCTCGTTTTCCCGGTGTTTGGGCGGTGCGCAGGTGAAAGCCCGCGAAATAGAGCGTGGCCAGAATTGGAAAAACCGCGATGAAAACGAACATCGCGGTTTCAGAAAGTAGAAGCATCAAGACGCCAGGCAGCACCAACAGGGCCATATCCAAAAGCCCTGCGAGTATCCGGCGTGCGCCCATCAGAAATTATCAGGCTGAGGCATCCCGATGATGTGCAATCCGCCGTCCACCATGATGACTTCGCCCGTGGTGTGCGCGGCATAATCAGACGCCAAATATGCGGCCGTCCCGCCAACGGTTTGTTGGCTGGCGTTGGTGCGCAGCGGCGTGTTGGCTTCTGTCCAACGGAAGGTTTTGCGTGCCCCCCCGATTGCTGCCCCAGACAGTGTTTTCATGGGGCCAGGCGACACTGCGTTCACGCGGATGCCATCTGGGCCCAGATCATTGGCCAGGTACAGCACTGACGATTCCAATGCCGCTTTGGCCACGCCCATGACGTTGTACCAAGGTGTTGCTTTGTGGCTGCCTTGGAAGGTCAGGGTGGTCAAGCTGCCGCCGTTGGTCATTAAGGGGGCTGCTTTTTTGGCCATGTCGATGAAGGAATAAACTGAAATATCCATCGAATTTTTAAAGTTATCACGCGACGTATTGGTGAAGCGCCCCGTCAATTCAGACTTGTCCGAATACGCGATGGCGTGGATCGCAAAATCAATGCTGCCCCATTTTTTGCCCAACGTATCGAAAGCCGCTGTGGTGGATGCATCATCCAACACGTCGTAGTCCACAACTGTATCCACGCCCATGGTTTCGGCCAAGGCGTCTACTTTTTCTCCGAAAACACTTTTCTGGCAGCCAATGGCCACTTCGGCGCCCTCGGCCAAAAACGTTTCCGCGATGCCGTAAGCAAGCGAACGATTGTTTGCGATTCCGGTGATTAATCCGCGTTTTCCGCGCAACAGGTCTGACATATGGTTTATCCGTGGAATTTGCTGAGAATAAGGGTGGCGTTGGTTCCGCCAAAGCCGAAGCTGTTGGACAAGATGGTGTCCAATTCAACGTCGTCGCGGCGCGTAGTGACGATTTCACCTTCGTCCAGGGCAGGGTCCAACTCAGTGACGTTCGCTGATGCCGCGATGAAGTTGTTTTTCATCATCAGCAACGAATAAATCGCTTCGTGCACCGATGTGGCACCCAAAGAGTGCCCGGTCAAAGATTTGGTGGAACTGATCGGTGGCGTTGTACCACGACCAAAGATATTGCGGATGGCTTCCACTTCCACCACATCGCCAACTGGCGTCGCAGTGCCGTGCGAGTTGATGTAATCAATCTTACGATCACCGATGGTGGCCAAAGCTTGTCGCATGGATCGTTCACCACCTTCGCCAGATGGCGCAACCATATCGGCACCATCGGATGTCGCGCCGTATCCCGTAATTTCTGCAATGATATTGGCACCCCGTGCCAATGCATGTTCCAATTCTTCCACCACCAACACACCCGCACCACCGGCGATGACAAACCCATCGCGCGTTGCGTCATAGGGGCGGGATGCGGTTTCTGGTGCATCGTTATATTTGGATGACATGGCATTCATGGCGTCAAACAGACACGACAATGTCCAATCAACTTCTTCGCCACCACCGGCAAACACGATATCTTGTTTGCCCAATTGAATCTGTTCCATCGCGTTACCAATGCAGTGGGCAGAAGTCGCACAGGCTGAGGTGATGGAATAATTCACGCCTTTGATTTTAAACGGCGTGGCCAATGTGGCCGAATGGGACGAGCTCATGCAGCGCGTCACCATAAAGGGTCCCATGCGTTTTGGCCCGCCCTTGGTAATCACCGTGTTGTGTGCGTGATAAAAGTTAGATGTGGATGGCCCACCGGACCCCATGATCAAACCTGTACGCAAGTTGGAAACTTCGTCTTCTTTCAAACCTGCATCTGCAATGGCTTGTTCCATTGCGATGTAATTGTAAGCGGCACCGGTTCCCATGAAACGCAAAACGCGTTTGTCCACGTGTTCGGCCACATCGATTTTGGGGATACCCGCAACTTGGCTTCGGAACCCGTTTTCTGTGTAAATCGGTTCAGCCGAAATCCCGGACTTACCTTCCAAAAGGCTTTGGGTGACTTCAGTAACATTGTTCCCGATGGGCGATACAATGCCCATACCGGTGATAACTACGCGGCGCATGGCTATCCCTCCTATGCGTCTTGAGTGGAAAGACCGACTTTCATGTCTTTCACTACATAAATTTCGTCGCCGTCGGCGGTGACCCGGCCGTCGGCCACGCCCATTTTCAGGCGGCGATCAATGACACGGGTGAAATCAACATGGTACGTCAGCATCTTGCGGTCAGGACGAACCATACCTGTCAGCTTTACCTCACCAACCCCCAAAGCCATACCGCGGCCCAGCCAACCACGCCAGCCCAGGTTAAAACCTGTCAGCTGCCACAAGCCGTCCAAACCCAGACAGCCCGGCATAATCGGATTCCCAGGGAAGTGACAATCAAAGAACCAAAGATCCGGTGTGATGTCGAATTCTGCAACGATGTGCCCTTTGCCATGCAAGCCGCCATCGGCGCTTACATCGGTGATCCGGTCCATCATCAGCATGGGTGGGGCGGGAAGTTGGGCGTTGCCGGGGCCAAACAATTCGCCCCGTGCGCATTTCAAAAGGTCGTCTTTATCAAAGCTGCGGGGGTAAAGGTCAGACATGTGCGGGCTTTCATTATGGGCCGTGTTGGCCAGAACGGGATTGCGCTGACCTATAACTGCAGGGGGGTTGAACACAACCCTGCGGCGCGACGCAGCGTCATCTGAAGCATGTTTTTCGATTGAAAAGGCACGTTTAGCGTCCTAGGGATGGTGTATGGCACATTGTAATGATGATCTTACACGCACCCGAAGCCTGTCTTGGCTGGAAAAAGGCGGCTTACGTCCAACGCGTCAGCGGACGGCGTTGGCGACTTTATTGGTGGGTGACGGTCAAGATCGGCACGTCACAGCAGAAAGCTTGTTTGATGCAAGCGCGTCTTGCGGTGACAAGGTTTCGCTGGCGACAGTGTACAATACTTTGCGCGCGTTTTGCGATGCAGGCTTGATGCGCGAGATTACCGTGGACGGTGCCAAAAGTTATTTTGACACCAATATGTCCGACCACCCGCATTTCTTTTGGGAAGACACATCTGAACTGACAGATGCACCAGCGTCCCAGTTGCAGATCAAGGCACTGCCCGATGCCCCGGAAGGGTCAGAAATTGCAAAAGTGGATGTGGTTATTCGATTGCGTCGAACCTGAAGGTTCAGGTCAATACCACTGACCTGGTTCCATCAGTCCTGCTTCCATCAGCTGTTGGCTTTTCCATGTGAATGGTGCCGACCCGTGCCAATAGAAACTTTCAATTTCAAACGTGCTGGACGGATTGCGCTTCAGCGCTTTGGCGGTCCGGAATGATGCAACGGATGCTGTGGGGCTGTTGTGCCATGGACATGCAAAGGTGTTGTATTCGGGATCACTGATGGTGTGATTTGCACTCAGCGTTAACCCCTTCTTCGCCTTAAAGATCGACACACGGTCAATTTTTCGCCGGGCCGGAGGAACGTGTTCTTCAAACCGTGACCTTAGGCCACCAAAGAAGTTTAGCTGCCGATCCAAATTGTTGCCCCATTCGTCTGTGCGGCTGGTGGCGAAATACCCAGAGCGGTCAAAATAAGCTTCTTTGCGGTTAATGCCGTTTTTGTCGTCCCATAAATACCTTGCGTAAAGATCGACGGTAAATGTCAAAACAGACTCCCGACGTTCTTCCATGCAAAACACCAGCAATTCACCAATCGTCCGGGATTCAGAGAATGGGAAGAACAGATATTCGGCGTTGAAGCAGTAATACAACCATTGTCCTGCAGCCACCGGAATCACTTGGTTTACCACATCCACAGCCTCACGCTGGTTCGTGAACGCGTGCTTAACCGTGATAACTTTTGGATTGTCCGGAAATTCCGGCAAGTTTTCCCCGATTACAACGACTTTACGAAACCCACATCCCACGGTGTGCGCCACGGTTGATGCAATTTCGATGTCATCTTCGCACAAAACGATCGCGTGGGGCCCTTTTCCCAGTTTTGTGTCTGCCCATTCAAGAAACAGCGGTAACGTTTCAAAGTTCACAGTATATCCAAGCCTTAGGTTTCGGCCCAATATGTAACGGGTGGGCGATTGCAAGTGAAGGGCGCATTGGGTATTCCGCGCCAGACATTGCAATTTTGGTGACATCCCGTGGCAGATAAGAAGAAACTTTTCGTCAAGACCTATGGCTGTCAGATGAATGTCTATGACAGTGAGCGAATGACTGAAGCTTTGGGCGGGCAGGGGTATGAAACAACCCCAAACCCAGAAGATGCGGACATGATCCTGCTGAACACGTGTCACATTCGCGAAAAGGCCGCTGAAAAGATATATTCTGAACTGGGCCGCTTTAAGCCGCTGAAGGTGGAAAACCCCGAATTGAAATTCGCTGTCGCAGGATGTGTGGCGCAAGCGGAAGGTGAAGAAATTATCCGCCGCCAGCCCATGGTGGATTTGGTGGTGGGGCCCCAAAGTTACCACAAGCTGCCCGCCATGGCGAAGTCGGTAGAAGATGGCAATACCGCCATCGATACGGATTTCCCGCTTGAGGACAAATTTGAACATCTCAACAAACGCCCGAAGGCTGCGCGTGCGCCATCCGCTTTTTTGACCGTTCAAGAAGGGTGTGACAAGTTTTGCGCATTTTGCGTGGTGCCTTACACGCGCGGGGCAGAAGTTAGCCGCCCATCTGCGCGGGTTCTGGATGAAGCCAAACAACTTGTTGACCAAGGCGTGCGGGAAATTACCCTGTTGGGGCAAAATGTGAATGCGTATCACGGGCATCCAGGTGGACTGTCTGGATTGATTTGGGCTTTGGCCGAAATTGATGGATTGGCCCGGATCCGGTTTACGACGTCACACCCCAATGACATGGATGATGCCCTGATCGATGCCCATGGCACATGTGATAAACTGATGCCTTATTTGCATCTGCCTGTTCAATCTGGCTCTGACAAAATCCTCAAAGCCATGGCGCGTAAACATACAGCCGCCCAGTACATCGAGATTATTGAACGCTTGCGCCAAAAGCGGCCAGACTTGTTGCTGTCCGGAGATTTCATTGTGGGTTTCCCAGGCGAAACCGAAGAAGACTTCCAAGATACCATGTCGCTGGTGCGCGCCGTTGGTTATGGCCAGGCATATTCCTTCAAATATTCGGCCCGGCCTGGCACGCCAGCTGCGGAAAAGGCCACCGTTGATGACGCCACAGCAACTGATCGGTTGCACCGCCTGCAAGCTTTGTTGAGCGAGCAACAGCAAGCCGCGCAAAAAGCGATGGTGGGGCGGGAAACCACTGTGTTGTTCGAGAAGCCCGGGCGCGATCCTGGGCAATGGGTGGGCAAATCAGAGCATTTGCAAGCTGTGCACGTTCCCACCGACAAAGCGGGCAAAGGGGATCTTGTGCGGGTAAGAATCACCACGGCAAGAACGAACTCACTTCAGGGTGAATTCTTAGAAATAGTCCGCTAACCTCTGATTTCATTCAACAAAGCGCGAAAATTTGCCGAAATCGCCCAGCTTTAAACACAATGCTGGGCAAAAAAGCATCACGACTGTAGGGATACTTGTGTTTTTGTTTTGAAAAACTCGGAAATATGGTATCTTACGCAACATTAAGTGTGCCCGGGCAGTGGGTGCACAACAACGTGTATACATAAACGCTAAAGGGGGTTTTCGTGGCACACAAGAAAAGTAAACTGGCATCTCTCGCTGCAACGCTGATTGGTGCAGCCGTGTTGGTGACCGGCGCCACGTCATCAATGGCGCACCAAACAACAGGGGAAGCTTTCCCCCACGTTCATGGTGAACAACGCCGTGTGGTTGGTCAGCGTTTCGTTCCAACAATTTGGGTTGACCCCGATGGATGCGAACACTGGGTCATGGATGACGGCTGGGAAGGGTACATGACACCCAAACTGAACCGTCAGGGCATTCCAACATGCCGCGGCCGTACCGCAAACGTTTGCGGGAACATGGCATCGGACACATTGTTTGCGACAGACAGCTACCACCTGTCGCGCAACGCAAAGCATCACTTGGCCAACTTCTTCCGGTCGAACCCTGCTTCTGCGTACATCATTCGTGGACACACAGACAGCCGCGCTTCTGACGCATACAACATGCGCCTTTCGCAAAACCGGGCAAATTCGGTCGCTCGTGTTGGGCAATCAGTCGGTGCACGTATCGCCGGTGTTGAAGGCTACGGCGAACGCCAGCCTTTGGTCCCGAACACATCCGCACACAACATGTCGAAGAACCGTCGTGTTGAAATCATCTGCGTAAACTGAGGGAGTACTCAAACATGAAACTTTCGAGCATTTCCTTGGCAATGGTAGCTGGTTTGGCCCTTACCGCTTGTGGTGGTGGCTTTGAGACTGACAACGGTGGCATCGACAAATCCAAAGATGGCAGCCGCGATGGTAAAGATCTGAGCCAGCTGGTGGCTGGTATCTGGATCGATCCTAACGGTTGTGACCACTGGATCATCGATGACGGTATCGAAGGGTACTTGTCTGCGCGTCTGGACCCACAGGGTAAACCAGTATGTACAGGCCACGGTGCTGAAACTGTTGTATACGGTCCGTTCCGCGAAGGTTCGCAGGATGTGAACCGCCGCACAGAACGGGATTACATCCGTAATCCTTCAGATATCACGCCAATCCGCTGATAACTGAAACAGAAAATTGAGGGCCGTTCTGGGAAATTCCCCAGGGCGGCCCTTGGTTTTTTGTGAATAGGGTTTAAACTCGACCCACTGATATTTGGACCACGCAAGCGTAAGGGGAAACGTGTTTGGCCGATGATGCCGTTGGGCTGGCGCCCGATTTGGAAGAAAGTTTTCTGGAATTTCCTGACAACCGCCTCATGGTGGATCTTTGCGGAGAATTTGACCGCAACCTTAGTCACATTGAAACCAAAGTGGGTGTGCAGATTGTGCGCCGTGGAAACCAATTGATTTTGGTGGGGGACGCGGACGCACGCAAAACAGCATTGGATGCGCTGAATGCGTTATATGCCCGTTTGGAACAGGGAAAGTCTGTGGCCAAAGCCGATATCGAAGCGGTTTTGCGCATGTCGCCCGATGCCCCCAAGCCACCTAAACAGCCTGATATGTTCGGCGGCGGCGCGGTGGAAATTCGCACCCGGAAGAAAACCATTGAACCGCGCACCGATGCGCAAAAAGAATACGTTAAGGCATTGTTTAAAAACGATCTTTCCTTTGGAATTGGCCCAGCAGGAACAGGTAAAACATACCTGGCGGTTGCTGTCGGTGTGAACCTTTATATCAATGGATTGGTGGACCGGATCATACTGTCGCGCCCTGCCGTTGAAGCGGGCGAAAAGCTGGGGTATTTGCCGGGGGATATGAAGGACAAAGTCGATCCTTACATGCAGCCCTTGTACGATGCGTTGAATGATTTTTTACCCGCCAAGCAAGCTGCAAAACTGATCGAAGAAAAGAAAATCGAAATTGCGCCTTTGGCTTTTATGCGGGGGCGGACGCTGTCCAACGCGTTTGTTGTTTTGGACGAAGCGCAGAATGCCACGACCATGCAAATGAAAATGTTTTTAACCCGTTTGGGCGAAGGCAGCCGCATGGTGATCACTGGCGATCGCACCCAGGTGGATTTGCCGCGCGGTGTTCAATCGGGTCTTGCGGATGCCGAAAGGCTGTTGAAGACGATCCCGCGCATTTCGTTCAGTTACTTCACAGCCAAAGATGTTGTCCGCCATCCCTTGGTGGCCGCAATCATCGAAGCTTATGACAAAGACGACAAATGAGCGGTATAGTCGATGTCGTGCTTGAAGATCCACGCTGGGAAAGCGCTGGACTTGAAGCAATGGGCGTCAAAATTTTTGCGGCCATCGCAGATCACGTCTCTTTGCCAACCGACACCCAAGCCGTGGTGATGGGCTGCGCCGATGCGCGCATTGCAGAATTGAACGCCCAATTCCGCGGCAAACCCAGCCCAACCAATGTCTTATCGTGGCCCAGTGAAGATCGTTCTGCCCAAACAGTGGGCGGGCACCCCCAGCCACCTTCCGACCCAGAGTTGGGGGATATTGCTTTGGCATTTGAAACATGTGAGCGTGAAGCGAAGGAACAAGGCAAGTCGTTTGACGCCCACGTTACACATCTCTATTTGCATGGGCTGTTACATCTTTTGGGCTTTGACCATATTGAAAACGCCGACGCCGAATTGATGGAACAGACGGAAGTGGCTGTCTTGGCCAAGTTGGGGTATTCGAACCCTTATGAAAACGCAGTGAGTCAATGAACGATACAGCACCAACCAGTGCCCCGAATGGGGACGATGCCAGCGAAGACCCTTCAAGTTTATCCAACCCCCCGGGGTTGTGGGCGCGTTTGAAGTGGGCCCTAACGGGGGCCGAATTGCAACCAACCGAACCGGTGGAACAATCTGAAAGCAGATTTGAAACCGCGCCCAGCATTGCCAATTTGCGGGCGTTGCGGGTTGAAGATGTTGCCGTACCGAAGGCCGATATCGTGTCTGTGCCGGTGACAATCACGAAGGACGATCTGGTAAGAACCTTCCGGGACAGCGGCTTAACGCGATTGCCGATATACAATGGCACTTTGGATACCCCCATTGGATTTGTTCACCTGAAAGACTTGGCGTTGCGTCACGGCTTCAACGGTAATGGCGGGCGTTTGCAGTTACGCAAAATGATGCGCCCCTTATTGTATGTACCGGCATCGATGCCCATCGGCGTTTTGCTGGCCAAAATGCAAGCGGATCGCAAACACATGGCCTTGGTGATCGATGAATACGGCGGAACTGATGGGTTGGTGACCATTGAAGACTTGATCGAACAAGTCGTCGGCGAAATCGAAGATGAACACGATGTGGATGAAGGCCAATTCTGGGTTTTGGAAAAGCCGGGCTGTTATTTGGCCCAGGCCAAAACCCCATTGGATGAATTCCAAACTGAAATTAATTTGGATTTGACCCAAGCAGAAGACGTGGACCCAGAAGAAGTGGAAACCTTGGGGGGACTGGTCTTCATGTTGTCGGGGCGTGTGCCCACCCGTGGTGAAGTTGTGCAGCATCCAGCTGGCGTGGAATTTGAGATCGTGGACGCGGATCCCCGCAGTATCAAACGGTTACGGGTCTATGTTGGTGAACTGGCTGAAAGATAAGCTTCAAAACCTTCGGGGTTGGACAGCTTGGCTTATGCTGTTTGTGACAGGGGTTTTGGGCGGGTTTGGCCATGCCCCTTTTCAGTGGCCCATAATCACAGTTTTTGCCTTGGCTTTGGGTATGTTCATTGTTGATGCAGGCCAAGACCATGCGCGTTTTTGGCGCGGCTGGGCCTTGGGATTGGGCTATTTCGCGAACGTTATGGCGTGGATTGTCGAGCCTTTCTTGGTGGATATCGCGCGACACGGCTGGATGGCTGCGCCCGCGTTGTTTCTGATGGCAGGGGGTTTGGCGCTTTTTTGGGGTTTTGCCGCGCGGATATCGCGCAATCTTTGGTCATTGGCCTTGGGCATTGCGCTGGCAGAGGTGGCAAGGTCATTCCTCTTTTCCGGGCTGCCATGGGGATTGGTGGGGTACATCTGGATTGAACGGGAGGCGTACCAACTGGCGCGGTTGTTTGGGCCGCACGGTGTCACGGCAATCACCTTGCTTTTGGCCGCTGCGTTGGTGGGGCGTTCAAATGCTGTGCGCGGCGTTGGCCTGATTGTTGCAGTTTTGGCCGCCATTCTTTCACCGCTGTCTTGGACCAAGACGGAACACACCGGACCTGTGGTGCGCATCCTCAGTCCCAATGTCCTTCAACAAGACAAATGGCACCCCGATACGCGTGAAGCGATGTATCAACGGCATTTGGAATTGTCCCAGGGTCCTGCGGTGGATTTGGTGGTGTGGCCAGAATCTGCACTGACCCAACAATTATCCGCGTCACGGGCTGATATTTTGACATCAGCTGGCGATAGTCCGGTTTTGGTGGGCCACCAGTATTCCCCTGATTTTCGGGAGTTTTTCAACGCCGCCAGTGTTTTGGATGCACAAAACGAAAACGGTGATCCGATCTACCTGAAATCAAAATTGGTGCCATTTGGGGAATACATTCCGCTGACGGCGCTGGCACGTCAATTTGGGTTTGCCGCTTTGGCTGATGTTGCCGGATTGGGCTTTTCAGAAGGTCCGGGCCCGTCAACCTTGACCATCCGGGGTATTGGCCGACTACAAGTTTTGATTTGTTATGAGGGTATTTTTCCGCACTTTGTTGGGGCATTGAAAGACAGACCCCGCGCAATGGTTTTGATCACAAACGATGGGTGGTTCGGAACGCGGGGGGGGCCGGCGCAGCATTTGGCCCAAGCCCAAGCCCGCGCCATTGAACAGGGATTGCCGGTCATCCGGTCCGCCAATCGGGGCATCAGTGCCATGATCGATGCACGGGGGCAGATCACGGCACAGGTTCCTTTTGATCAAATGTCCAGTTTGGATGCGGTTTTGCCGCCAGCGGGATCTGTCACGCTTTACGCAAAGACAGGAGATATCCTGGCAATCACCTTAATTCTTTTGGCCTTCGGCGTTTTTACGTTGCGAAAAGGACGTTTATTTGATGGTCCTTGACCGCCATTGAACCAAGGTCTACGGGGTAGGGCAGCGGCAACGGCTTCCTGACGCCGCACTCATTTTCAATGGAGCACCTTCAATGGCACGCGCTAATTACACCTTCACCTCTGAATCCGTTTCTGAGGGCCACCCAGATAAAATCTGTGACCGCATTTCAGATGCCGTTTTGGATGCCTTTCTTACCGAAGAACCCTTTGCCCGTGTGGCATGTGAAACCTTTGCCACGACAAATCGTGTTGTGATTGGCGGCGAAGTTGGATTGTCCGACCAAGAAAAGTTGAAAGACTACTTGGCTCGCATCGAACAAATCACTCGCGATTGCATTAAAGATATCGGTTACGAGCAGGACCAGTTCCACTGGGAAACCGTGGAAGTAACAAACCTTTTGCACGAACAATCTGCACACATCGCCCAAGGCGTGGACAGCACAGCAGACAAAGACGAAGGCGCTGGCGACCAAGGCATCATGTTTGGTTACGCCACAAACGAAACGCCAGAGCTCATGCCAGCCCCGATTCAATATTCGCACGCAATTTTGCGTCGCTTGGCAGAAGTTCGCAAAGACGGCAGCGAACCTGATCTGCGCCCCGATGCAAAATCGCAAGTTTCCTTGCGGTATGAAAACGGTGTTCCCGTGGAAATCACATCCATTGTTTTGTCTACGCAGCACGCCTCCGAAGATCAAAACAGCGACTACATCCGCGGTATTGTGGAACCCCACATTCGCGATGTTCTGCCTGCAGAATGGATCACGGAAAACACTGAATGGTGGGTGAACCCAACTGGCACGTTCGTCATTGGCGGACCAGACGGTGACGCAGGCCTAACAGGCCGCAAAATCATCGTGGACACTTACGGTGGTGCGGCCCCACACGGTGGCGGCGCGTTTTCTGGCAAAGATCCAACGAAAGTTGACCGTTCTGCCGCATACGCAGCGCGGTATGTGGCCAAAAACATCGTGGCGGCTGGTATGGCTGACCGGTGTACTTTGCAGCTGTCTTACGCGATTGGCGTTTCCAAGCCATTGTCGATTTACGTGGACACCCACGGAACAGGCAAAGTTCCAGACGCTGAAATTGAAAAAGCGATTGGTCAATGCATCGATCTGACACCACGGGGCATTCGCGAGCATCTGGGCATGAACCGTCCGATCTACGCGCGCACTGCAGCGTATGGCCACTTTGGCAGAACACCAACCGATGACGGTGGCTTCAGCTGGGAACGCACAGATCTTGTGGACGCTTTGAAAAAAGCGGTCTAACGCGCGGATACACAGAACAGGAGGGGCGCCTTTCGGGGCGCCTTTTTCACATTATGGAACACAGAAATTTCTACGGCAGGTTAAAGGGCAAAACCCTGAAACCAATGCAACGCCGCGACCTGGATGGGCTGCTTCCGCAATTGGCGGTTCATGGGATTACGGCAGAAGAAAACCCTGACCGTGCCGTCTTGGACACTGCGGCTTTGACGGGCGGCAAGCCGTTGTGGCTGGAAATTGGCTTCGGTGGCGGAGAACATTTGGTGCACCAGGCCCAACAAAACCCTGATGTCGTCTTTCTGGGTGTCGAACCCTATTTGAATGGCATGGCCATGTGTTTGGGGAAAATCCGCAAATCTGGTGTGAAAAATATTCGACTTCACCACGGAGACGCGCGCGACGTTATGGATGTTCTGCCAGATCATTCTGTGGCCAAAGCGTTTCTGTTGTATCCAGACCCTTGGCCAAAATCGCGGCACCATCGTCGCCGGTTTGTCACGCAAGATCATCTGTTGCCTTTGCAGCGGACCGTTCAACCCGGTGCCAAACTGCGGATTGCCACGGACATCGAAGATTACGTGCGGCAAAGCTTGCAAGAAGTCCCGAAGGCCGGTTTTTCTTGGGACGCACAAGGGCCGGGCGATTGGCGCACGCCCTGGGTTGATTGGATTTCCACCAGATACGAACAAAAAGCGCTGCGCGAAGGACGAACGCCGCACTATTTGACCTTTACGCGCACGCCATAATCAGCCCTCTTATTTGGCCGGGCGAATTGTTTTGAACTAGGACACGCTTTGAACGCAAGAATTGGCGTAACTGTCCCTGTTAAGTTGCGGTGGACGTTTGGCGGGACCCCGTTTATCCAACACAGCAACGCAAAAGGAGACTGCGATGTCGGCCCATGGTGAACCACGTCCTTTGAAAGCCCTTTCTGCCGGTCCTTTGGTGGGCACGGCTGACGTTCCGGGCGACAAATCAATTTCGCACCGATCTTTGATTTTGGGTGCCATGGCGGTGGGTGAAACCAAGATCGAAGGTTTGTTGGAAGGCCAAGACGTGTTGGACACGGGCCGGGCCATGGCGGCTTTTGGCGCAGATGTGGTCAATTATGGCGGTGGATCATGGTCGGTGCACGGCGTTGGGGTGGGGGGCTTTGCCGAGCCAGACCAAGTGATCGATTGCGGGAATTCTGGGACCGGTGTGCGTTTGATAATGGGGGCTATGGCCACAAGTCCCATCGCGGCCACCTTCACGGGTGATGCAAGTTTAAACAAGCGCCCCATGGGCCGCGTGACAGAACCGTTGTCGCTGTTTGGGGCAAAATCATATGGACGTTCCATGGGGCGTTTGCCGCTGACCATCATTGGTGCCAAAAATGCCGTTCCAGTGCGTTACAAAAGCCCGGTTCCATCGGCCCAAGTAAAATCAGCCGTAATGTTGGCGGGCCTGAACGCCCCGGGTGAAACGGTGGTGATTGAAAGTGAGCCCACTCGCGACCACAGCGAACGCATGTTGGCGGGGTTCGGCGCGGTGGTCACAACCGAAGACACAGACGAAGGGCGTGTGATCACTTTGAAGGGGCAGCCTGAACTGAAACCCCAAAGCATTACTGTGCCGCGGGATCCGTCCTCGGCGGCATTTCCCGTTTGCGCTGCCTTAATCGTGGAAGGGTCAGACGTATTGGTTCCGCGCATCGGTTTGAATCCAACCCGCGCGGGCCTGTTTTATACGCTTCAAGATATGGGCGCTGATCTGACGTTTGAAAATATGCGTGAAGAAGGCGGAGAGCCGATGGCTGATTTGCGTGCGCGGTTTTCCCCCAACCTCAAAGGTATTGACGTGCCGCCAGAACGCGCCGCCAGTATGATCGATGAATATCCAATTCTGTCGGTGGTGGCGTCCTTTGCAGAAGGGGTCACCAAAATGCACGGCGTTAAAGAACTTCGTGTCAAAGAAAGTGATCGTATCGATGCAATGGCGACAGGTCTGCGTGCCGCCGGTGTCACTGTCGAAGATGGAGAAGACTGGTGGCATGTGCATGGTCGCGGTGGGAGCGTTCCCGGTGGTGTAACTTGCGCAAGCCATTTGGATCACAGGATCGCGATGTCCTTTTTGATTTTGGGTATGGCTGCGCAAAACCCAGTGGGCGTTGATGATGCCGGGCCCATCGCAACGTCGTTTCCCATTTTTGAAGATTTGATGGGTAACCTTGGTGCTCAATTTGAAAGACCGAACCCGTGACAAAACGCAGCTTTTGCGTCGCGATTGATGGACCTGCTGCAGCTGGTAAGGGCACAATATCAAAGGCCGTTGCTGCGCATTTTGGATTTGCCCATCTTGATACTGGGCTTTTATATCGCGCGGTCGGGGCAGGTGTGTTGGCTGGCGGTGACGCTGTCACTGTCGCAAAAACATTAGATCCAGCACAATTCGATCAGGATTCATTGCGGACCCCCGAAGTTGCCCAAGCTGCCAGCCGGGTTGCGGTTGATCCGGACGTGCGTTCTGCATTGTTGCAGTTTCAACGTGATTTCGCAGAAAAGGCGGGCTGTGCAGTCTTGGATGGACGCGATATTGGCACGGTTGTGGCGCCTGCTGCCGACGCAAAGCTGTTTATAACAGCAAGTGCAGATGTCCGCGCACAACGGCGTTTTCTGGAACTTTCTGGCAAAGGTATGGATGTCACGCTGGAGGGTGTATTGGCGGACGTCAAGGCCAGGGATGCCCGCGACAGGTCCCGCGAAGCGGCACCTTTGGTGGCCGCAAAAGACGCCGTTTTGATTGACACAAGCGAATTGTCCATTGAACAAGCCATCGGCCAAGCCATAGCGGCCATTGAAAAAATCAAAGGGGCTTGATGGCCCCTTTGATCACTGATCGGCAGTTTTTCAGTTATCCCCTTCAATGACTGATTTGAAATACGCTGTCAGTGGTTGATATTCATCGCGCGACAAATCCACCTTTGCATCACTGACCGCTGGCCCAGTGCTTTCGGGCTTAACGTTTACCATGGTGGTATCTTGAATGGGCGCGTCCATATTTGGCGGGGCATCAATCATGATGTTTTCAGAAGAAAGTTGTTGAACCAATTGCCCCTGTTCTGCGGACGACGCTTGCCCATCAGACGACGCTGCCATTTTCTTTTCATGCATCAGTGGTTGGTTGTCGACAGACACTTCTGCGGCGGGTGATGCTGCTAAATCGCGCTCCAATTCATTCAAGATCGTCATCGCCAAGCTGTCATGATAGCTGCGTTCGATGGGATCGATTTTGGCAGTGTCGGATGCATCATTGCCGACAATTTGCATCAGGATCATGGCCGTTTTTGGCGCCAAACCCATTTCATTGATGAGATAGTTTAGATGGTCCACTTCCGATGGCAGGGCCTGCGCGGCCATTGGTTCTGATAATGTCAAATCCGGTGGGGCTGCTGCGGCGGCTTGGGCCTGGTCGGCCGGTTTATTAACCGCTGGAACAATTTGAACTGGGTCTGACCACAGGCGCGTGGCAGGTGCTGCAGCGGCTGTGGTTGGCGCATTCTCCGGTGTGACGGATCCTTGGCGCAACATTTTCACCTCGGCCATTAGCTGGGAAATTGCAGTTTCGAGTTGCGCTGTACGATCTTGCGGTGAGGGCGCAGCGGCCACTGCGGCAACCGCCGTGTCGTTGTTATTTGATCGTTCAGCCAACAGGCTTTTCAGTTCTTGAAGGTCATCTTTTACCTGATCCAACCCGTTGTTGGGTGTGGCGGCGGCGTACTGCGCACCTGGGCCAACTTGTTGAATGGCTTGCGGTTGCGGCATGGGTGATGCCCATCCCGTGGCATTGGTTATGGCCCCATCTGCGCTGCCTTGGGCGTTTGGCACGGGCCAATTCCGAGGCAAAACAGTGTAATCCTGGCGGGCTGTGATCCACCTAAGATAGGGCACAACGGCCCCAAACCCGCTGAGGGATGTTTTCACAATTTCCTTGTCGCCACGGCGAACAATCAAATTTCCACCAGCGCTCAACAAGGTTTCGAATTGGAATTCCAAAGGTTGCAAAATGCGTTCCGGCAATTGCAGTTCCGAGCTCGCATCCGCTAGAAAAAGACTGTCCCCTGGACGCACATCTTCCAACTTCAATTGAATCTTGCCGTTGTTCAAAGGGATGACGGAAAGATTATCTTTGCGCGCCATGCAAGAATATGTGCGCGGTCGGCAAATCACCTCAAACACGTCTGTGTCCAATCGCGGTGAGGGTGAAAACCTGGCGTATCCATCGGGATCAAAGCGAAAGTACACGCCTTCCACCAAACCTTCTTGAAAGGTGGACCAACCAAAAGAACCGCGCAGATTTTGTTGGGCTTCCCTTGCGCCGATGGCAAAAGGAATCCCTGTGTCCAAAATAGCGTTTTCAGATGTGAACGCGGCGGGGCCTTCTGCTTGTGACCAAACTGGTGTGGCAAACCCCAGTGCCATGACGGCGGCGGTGATAAAAAGAGAATTTTTCATTAGAATTCAGCCTCTGTTTGAACGGAATGGCGCAGTGCCGGCAGCCAATCAGTTTTGGTGGGGGGATCGGGCATATTGCGCTTGACCCGAATGTCTTGGTCGCGAAACGCGGTGAACCACACTTCTGTTTCGCCAGCGAAAGACGTGAGGATCGTACCCTGCACCTTGTGCAGCAGCGACGTTAAGATGATCCCATTGTTGTTTGCGGTGAAAATTTCCACTCGGCCTTGGCCGCGCTCATAAAGACCTTCGAACATGCCGCGTTCTGGATCATAAAGTTCGATGATCGCGTCATACAGCGTGTCTGTGTAATCGGTGTCCCACAAGGCCCACAACCCAATGGCAGCCTTTGCCGAGACGGCGGCGTGATCGGGAACATAATCGCCCCGCGGCGTCACTGTGTTCCAAGGGTATCCATCTGAAAAGATGGTGTCATAGGTGAAGTATGGGGGGCCTTTTACGTTGTGCTCTGATCGCGCGGTCATGAAGCCCGTTTGACGCCAACGATTTTCCTGAACTTGATATATGCGGTCGGCAAATTCAGCGCGCCATCCGTCGGTGTGTAGCCATTCAGGGCTGCTGTCATCATGGGGCATGTTCCAACCCAGTTCCAACCCGTCTTGCAGGTAGGATTCTGTAACAACGTAGTTTTGCGAATGAAATACACGTGGATCGCGCCCGTCGTATGGGACCTGAACACCAAAGATGCTCGCCGTTAAAAAGGGTTCTGCCCGGTGCGCCAATCGCGGTTGAAAGCCCCAAAGAGCAAAGCCTTTTGCGGCGTATTCTTCATAGCCCAAGCGTCCTTCTTGGGCATAAACAGTTTCCCCGGTTTCTTTGTCCACGAAAGCGCCGAACATAACGCCCTCGCTGTCCATGATGTTGGAATAATCCCACTTCAAAAGCGTGCTGTCGATTGTATTGCCAAGATAAGGATAACGGTTTTTTAAAATCCGCATCCAGACCAAATATCTTCCGATATCCAAGGCGGAAAAACCAATTTCCCCTGGCTTGTTGGTATAGTCCACTTTGCTGCCAGTTTTGGTGTGGTACACCTTGTTCGGCATCTCCTTGCGGAAAAGGCTTAACCCTTTGACCGTGGTCAACAATTTCATGATGCGTTTGTCGAATTCGGGCTTTTCAATGATACACAGTTCATAGGCCGCCACGAGCCCAGCGATGTAAGACGCGGTGTCCCAAAGCGTTGTGGATGGAAAGTTGCCCACCGCATTGGCCATGCCGGTATCTTCTTGAGTAAACAGTTCGAAGTATTTCCAAGCCACCCGCGCTGCAGTCATCTCGCGTTCTGTCAAAAAGCCGCGTCGGTCGCGGAATTTGCGCACATAGGCATTGCGTTTATCATAACCAGGGTTGCGCTGCGGTTCCAAATCCAGAGTTTCAAAGTAATCCTCTGGCATTTCGCACATGCGGGGTGGCTTTTTGCGGGCCGGTGTTTTGTCAATAAGGCTTGTAGTTGCGGCAGGCCGGTTGCCCCGCATCAACGCGGGAATGCGGTCCATATTACCACCCGCAATAATGGGTATTTCTTCCGCTTCACGAAAAAGAAACACGTCGCGTGCGGTGGTGCTTACGCTCCAAGCGCTGCCTGCCAGAACCGTTCCCACAGTCAAAAACACTAACGCGCCAAAGCGCCATGATTTTTTGGACGTCCCTCGATTTTTTGTCATACTTCACCTGTGAAACCAAACTTCACCAAGTCGTACGGGCAAGCATTTAAGAAACTGCTTAACGTGCAGTGCAATCTATCCGGCAGTTAGTTCAAAATTTTCACAACTTATTTTTTGGCTTTCAGGGAAATTTTAACCGCTGCAGCCTATCCCCGGGGCAAGTGAATATTAAAGGGGCAGCCGAAATGTATAAGTTGACACATCTTTGGAATACGAAGCCAAAAGTCGAAGTACACTCCCAACATAATGTCAGCGAATTGCCCCAGGGTGCCACGTTTCGCGATCGTGGATTACCCGCTTGGGGAAGCTATCTAAGCCTGTTTTTTTCCATATTAACAGGCATTTGCGTGCTTGGATTGGCCACCGTCACTGTTCTTTTGCAAGACCTAATCGTAGCCCGCAGTGATAGCTTTGGCTTGATGGCATTGTTGGCCGTGGGGGCGGTTCCCGTTATTGGGCTTGGGGTCGTGGCGTTTGCCGCGTCGCGTGCATTGTCGGGATTTCGCGACGCGCGCAAACAGGCCATTATTTTGACTGACGCCGCAGTGGGCATCTTGGTTTTCTTGGCGTTGACCGCACTTCACCCTTTAGTGGGGTTGGGGGTGCCTATTGCCGTTGTGGTTTCCACACTTGCAATGATGGCAGCCGCACGATTTGGGTACAGTGAGGCCCCATGGGATTTTGATGCAAAGGAAGCCGTTTCTTTCTTGTCAGGTCGAGATCGAAAAGGGTTGAAATTGGCCCAACAACCCCAAAGCCCCAGCAGCTTGATCGGGACGTTTCGGGAAATGGCTGTTTGGATCGCCGTATTGGTGTCTTGCGGGCTTTCAAGTTGGCTTGCTGCCAATTCAGTGGTGGCCGCGACAGCTGTGCCCGCAATCGTTTTGTGCAGCGCGTGGTCCAGTTTTGTCATTGCGCGGCAAGTTGCTGCGAAACTTCAAAAAAACAATGTAAATCAAGACACTGCTAAAGTTATCGAAACTCCAATTGACCCGGAAAAACATGCTGAATTGAACCACCAAGGCTTGGTGGTGGAAGGGTTAAGCGTGGTTTCCCAAGACGGGCGGCGGCTTCTTTCATCGGTCGGGTTTGACATAAAGCCGGGTCAGATTTTGGGCATTCTTGGCGCGGGATCTGACGGCAAATCGTTGTTGGGGCAGGCGCTTGTTGATCCATATGGATTGGATGGAATGTCCATCAGTGGTTCGGCGATGGTCAACGACTTGTCTTTGTGGGATCGCACTCTTTCTGACGCGCGGCTTCTGATGACGCATCAGGGGGACATGCCCAACTTGCTTGCGGCTTCATCGCTTGAAAATATGTGCAGTTTCGATGGTCAGCGCAGTGCAATTCGTGCGCGTCAGGTGCTGGAAACTCTGGTGCCCTCAAGCGATGCACTGGATCGAATTTTGATGGCGCAAGACGCAACTCAATTATCCCGATCAGATCAAAAAGCTTTGGAACTGGCACGCTCGTTTTTCCTGGCTCCGGCCGTCTATGTTTTTGATCGACCAGAGGCGTTTATGGGTAACGATTTGATAACGTCTTTTGCCCAACGACTGGCGCAAGAAACACGGGCTGGGCGTATGGTGGTTTTGATCACCGACAACCGTGCGTTGTTACAATTGTGCGATGTGTTTTTGGTTTTAGAAGGCGGTCGGCGTGTGGACATCGGACCGGCAGCTGAGGTGGAAGCAAGACAGACGTCAGGATGGCAAAGGTTCACCTGCGACGCAGAGTTGGAGGCGGAGGAAGCCTTGGAAAGTTGGTTGCGCACAAGGTTCCGTCGCAAAGGAGACGAGAAAAATCGACGCCGTTTGTGCACCTTGGGTGCGGAGCTATTAGCGGTGGCTTGTCAGGGTCAACCAGGCGGTCAGCTTAACTTCGATTTCAAACACTTCGTTGGGCATTGTGTGCTGAAACTATCGGATGATGGCCCTTTGTTCAGTTCAGGGCAAATTCAAAGAGCCACACAAGAAGCGCAAACAAAAGATCAGCCAAATCGCTCGCCTTTGGCCCGCTTGTTGGCTGGTGTGCAGGACTTTGAACAAGCCACTTCCAACGGCAAACGGTCTTTCATGTTGAAAATTCAATCCGATGACCCCCGCAAGAAAGTGACTCAAAATACTCCCGCCAAGGCAAAGGGGTGATCCATGATCAAGACACGACCCCATAAGCGGCCAAGACTTTGGTCCGTCCTCTGGATGGGTGGCACGGCGGCTGTGATGGCTTTGGGAATTGGGTTCACTTTCAATCAGTTGCGGGCTGTCAGTGTCGCTGACATGCGCGCCTTTCAAGGCGAAGTCCGGCTGGGCCGCCAGCCCATGCTGGTGGAAATGCCAAAACTCTCCCGGCTGGACAGCGTGCTGGTCACCGAAGGTGATGTGGTAAAAGCAGGGCAAACCTTGGCGGTGTTAGATAAACCGACAATGGAAACCAAGTTGGCACAGCTGGAACGTCGCATGCTTGTTCTGCAGTTTTCGCGTGAATGTTTTTTGGACAACAGAACGTCGCAGCATGTGGATCGCTGGGCCGCTGGCGCCCAAACGGAAATACGCGCGCAATTGCGTATTGCAGCCGAAGACTGTGATGTCGCCTTTGATCGGCGAAAACTTGCAGTGACCAAGGCAGAAGACAACATTGCAAACCTGACCGAACGACTGCTGCTCTTGGGCAAGCGCGTGTCACTTTTGCAAGGCGGGGCGACAGAACCTGCAACCCATGAGATGGTGCGCAGTTTGGTCGATACACTGTTGGCAAAATCAGCGATTGAAGCTGAAATAGCGACGGCGGTCACCAACAAAGAAACGGATGAATTGTCATTGCGGCAAAATGCGGTGTCCGATGCGCGGACAAAGACGTCACAAATCGCGGCACTGGAAAATGAAATACTGCATTTGCAAAGCTTGTTGCAGGCCCCACGTATAAAGGCCCCGCGCGCTGGCCGGATTTTACGGCTTCGCCCGCCAGTGGCGGATGGTGTTTTGCGCCAATCAGTGGATTTTGCGCAGATTGGGGATGTCGCTGCCAAGGAATATCGGGTGTTTGCCTGGGTTTCCAATACGGATGTGCAGGGTATTGCAGCAGGGGTTCCTGTACAGTTTTCGATTTTGGGGGCTGCAAAGCAGAACCAATTCTTTAATGGGGTTTTGGGACCGCAAATTGCTGACACGGCCGAGAAACGAACAGGATTTGTCGCCGTTGAAGTGATCCCTGATGAAATTGCGCGCAAAGATCTGCAACAGTTGGACCGTTCCCTCGCTCTGTCTGATCATTCAATGCATGCCGAACTGATCATCAATGTGGCCCGTCGGCCTTTGCTAACGTCAATGAAAGATTCAACGCGGCGCGCGCTGCAAGGGTTTGGTTTCGATCTTTGAATGTTTGTTTGGCCAGGCAACGTTGTTGCGTTCACGGGCGGGGCACGCTGCCATGATCCCGCAAAATTGCCTTGGCCGAAAGCTGTTTGACGGCTGCCCCTTGGCAAGGGTTTAGATTTTTGACAATGCAAGGGCATGCAGTCACGTGTTGATCCCTTCCAAAATGCTGCGCGATTGAGTGTCGCGCCAATGATGGCATGGACCGACCGCCACTGTCGGTTCTTTCATCGGCAAATCAGCCAGCATGCTTTGTTATACACGGAAATGGTGACAGCTGCGGCCTTGATCCACGGTGATTTGGATCGGCTTCTGGGATATTCCCAGGCTGAAAACCCTTTGGCACTTCAAGTTGGGGGCAGTGCACCTGACGCACTTTTTGCGGCAACGAAAATCGCGGCAGATGCTGGATATCGTGAAGTAAATCTAAATTGTGGCTGCCCATCAGATCGGGTGCAATCTGGCGCTTTTGGCGCTGTGTTGATGAAGTCACCGGAGTTGGTGGCTGAATGTCTTGCGGCAATGGCAGACGTGCACACTGTTGAAATTACGGTGAAGTGCCGGATCGGTGTGGACGATCAAGACCCGAGTATAATTTTACCAAATTTTCTAGAAAGTGTCAGTCGGGCGGGTGTTCGGCGCGTCACAATCCACGCCAGAAAAGCATGGCTTGAAGGGTTAAGCCCCAAAGAAAATCGGGACATTCCGCCTTTGGACTATGACTTGGTTGAAGATATGGTCGCGGCCTTTCCAACCTTGCACATTTCGTTGAATGGCGGCGTTCCAACGTTGGATGCCGCTTGCGAACATTTGCAGGGATCTGTGCAAGGTGTCATGATTGGGCGGGCCGCATATCACGACCCTTATAACATCTTGGCGCAAGCCGATGCCCGCGTTTTTGATGATGCGCATGACATTCCAGATCGCCATAGAGTGGCGGATGCGATGGTGGATTATATCGAAAACCATATCTTAGGTGGCGGGCGGCTGCACCATATAACGCGTCACATGTTAGGCCTGTATGCAGGACAGCCGGGCGCAAGGCATTGGCGTCGCAGTTTGTCAGAACTGGGGGCGCAAGACGACGCCACCCCGCGCGATTTCATGAATGTCATTGCGCAGATGCGGCAATTGTCAAACGCGGCGTCAGAAGGGGAAACATAATGGATGTTTCGGTATTTATTCCAGTCCTGGGCTTGCTGGTGGCCATCGGGCTGTTGGCCGGTTTCCTTGCGGGGCTTTTGGGGGTTGGGGGTGGCATCGTGTTGGTGCCCGCTTTCTTTTATGCCTTTACTGCCCTGGGTTTTGGCGGCGCGGAAGTCATGCAAGTTTGCCTGGCGACATCACTTGCCACCATTGTGGTGACATCAGCCCGATCGATGCAATCACATCACGCCAAAGGCGGCGTTGATTTTGCCATCCTAAGGGCTTGGGCCCCTGGTATCGCCATTGGCGCAGTCCTGGGCGTTTTGGTGGCCGCGCGCTTGTCATCCACTGCTTTGCAAATCGTTTTTGGCGTGCTGGGCGGCGGCATTGGTTTGTACATGGCGTTTGGCAAAAAGGGTTGGGTTTTGGCCAATGCCTTGCCGTTGCAGGGCATGGCTTGGGTGCAAAGCACAGCCTTGGGTGTGTTGTCCGTTCTCTTGGGAATTGGGGGCGGATCTTTGGGCGTTCCCACCATGACGTTACAAAGCGTTCCGATCCACCGCGCTGTGGGCACGGCCACAGGTTTTGGATTGGCAATTGCCATCCCGTCTACAATCGCCTGGGCCTTTGTGACCATCGATGATCCTGCCTTGCCTTACAGCATTGGGGCAATCAGTGTGCCTGCGTTTTTGATCATCATTCCACTGACGTTTTTGATGGCCCCATTGGGGGCAAAGGTGGCCCATGGAATGGATGCCGGGCCATTGAAAAAAACCTTTGGTGTCTTCCTTCTTTTGGTGGCCTTGAACATGCTGCGCGAGGCGCTGTGGACCTGACCGAACTGCATACCCACGGAATCCAGGGGCCGTTTTCCGATCCTGACTTGGCCCAATGGGTGCAGGACGTTTCGCCGACCGCTTTGGCCATCGCGCAAGATCGTGAACACCGCAAAACCTGGTTGCGCCATGGGGACACGTGGTTTGCTGGGGTCAATGCGTTGCCCAATGACGATCAAGGTAATGTTGCCGCCTCTGGGCCGTTGAAGGGCGCAGTGGTGGATGCATTGCGCGGCGCTTACGGCAATTTTTCTTGGGATCGTGCGCAAATATCTGGGGTGTATGCGGGATATCCCCAAAAAGACCCCGAAGAAAGCGATGCTGCCCATCGGTTCCGTCGGAACCGGGACGCGGCACATGTTGATGGCTTGTTGCCTGTGGGGCCGAACAGGCGCCGGTTTTTGCAAGAACCCCACGGATTTGTCTTAGGGTTGCCGTTGACTGCCTGCCACCAAGACGCAAGCCCCATGGTCATTTGGGAAGGCAGCCATCACATCATTCGACGCGCTTTTGCGCGAGCCTTTGAAAATGTGCCGCAGGACCAATGGGATCAAGTCGATCTGACAGATACTTATACGGCGGCCCGCAAAGAGTGTTTTGCTGTGTGCCGCCGTCGCACCGTGCCTGCAAAACCGGGGCAAGCATACTTGGTTCACCGCATGGCGCTGCACGGTGTTGCCCCATGGGGTGCAGATGCTGATGCTCCAAAAGACGGGCGTGTGATCTTGTATTTTAGACCCGAAATGCCAGGCGGGTTTGAAACCTGGATGACCAAGCCCTAGGGCAAAGTGTTAGTCGCCAGTTCGGGCGGCGCGGCCGCCGCGGCGTTTGCGCAACATGGGCGCGCGCGTGGGCAGTTCGGCCATTATGGCCCGGCGTTCTTCGGCCCCCATACGTGACCAGGCCCCGATTTCATCCATAGACCGGAAGCACCCCACGCAGATGCGCGCTTCTGGATGAATGGAACACAGCTTTATGCAAGGGCTTTCCACTTCGTTGCGCTGCCAGATTTGATCTTCGTTTGCCATGGGTCAGCCCTGTACCAGATGTCTGCGCCGGTCCAGCGCCCCTTGCAAGATATACGCAGCCGCCACGTGGTCAATCACCTGGGCGCGGCGTTTTCGGGTCGTATCCGCCTCCAACAATGCGCGTTCTGCTGCGACCGTGGACAATCGTTCATCCCAAAACGTTATGGGCAGTTCCAAAGCGCGGTCCATATTGCGCGCGAACGCCCGTGTGGATTGGCAGCGCGGCCCTTCGGTGCCATCCATGTTCAGCGGCAATCCCAAAACAATGCCAGCCACCGATCTGTCGTTGATAATCTTTTCAAGGGCTGCAAGATCAGCCGTGAACTTGGTGCGTTTCACGGTTTCGAACGGTGTGGCGGTTTGCAGTAAACTGTCGGAAATGGCCACACCAATGGTTTTGGTGCCCAAGTCCAACCCTATCCAAGCTGCATAAGGGCGGGCGGCATCCACAAAAGGGGACAATTCTTCAAAAATCATGGGGTCAATCCAGATTGGGTGGCGGCTTGCTTCAAAATGTCCAATGCGGAGGGGATTTGGGCAAATTGCACCTTCGCGTTGTTATAGATCGCTTGGGCTTGGTCCGAGCGGTCCAAAACGGCAAGTGACGTGATCAATCGCGCCCAATCAGCCACAGGTCCACCCTCGGTTCCCAACCGGTCAGCAAGGCCATTCACCATTCCTTCGATCATCGCCTGTTGGTCCGCGTCGGATAACTGCGCCGCATCGGCGATCGTTTCAGCATCGGGGCCATTTGATACAGGCAATTGATATCTCTGAATGCCCGCAAGTTCTGCCAACAAGGGAAGTTCCTGAACGACGATTGGCATAAATGGCAGGGCTGGGTCTTCTTCGCGGGCCAGCCGGTCCCAAGTTTGAAACTGCAAATCCGCCCGCCCGATTTGTTGATACAGCGTGCCCAACCGAAACCGTGCCAAAGGGGCGGATGGATCCAGTTGCAAGGTTTGGCGCAATGCGGTTTCCGCTTCGGGCGAAACATACCCCCCAGCGGCAACAATCAAATATTCTGCGTGGCGTTGATGATCTTCTGCGCGAACGGCATCGCCAAGCAACGCAATCACCCGGGCTTGGGCGCGATGGGCGGCGGCCGCGTCCCCCAGTTGCGCTTGGGTTTGGGCCAGCAATGCAAATCCCGTGGCATCGTCTGGGCGCCTTTCCAACACATCAATCAGGTTTTGCACAAGGCCTGCATCTTCCGCTGAAATCGTGGGCGTTTGGGGGCCAAGCCGTTGTTCTGCAGTGGCTTGGGATATCCGGTTCAATCGCTTTTCTTGGGCCAATGCATATCGGGCGGCCAGGGGGGCATCTGTCGCACCCGGTTGGCCCAAGGTTGGGTAAACGACACCAGCCCCCGCCACCGCCAAAAGACCCATCACGGCGAAGGCCAGCCAAGGCCGACCCGATTGCTGTGCGGTGGGGGCGGCCAGCCGTTCTGCCGCCAAAGCGCGCCGTCCAATTTCTGCACGCAACGCGTCAAATTCAGTTTGTGTCACCACACCGCGGGCAAGATCTTTGCCCAAACTGCGCAACTGATCTTTGTAAACATCCACGCTGTGTGCTGTGCGGTTGCCCCGGGCCAATGATCTTGCCAAAGCCCAAATGCCCAGGCTGGTGAGAACCACCAAAAGTCCCAGAACCGATATTCCAAATTGCGCTGTCATTTGCCCCCGCAGGCCCGTCCGTTAACCACGGTCATAGGCGATATGTCGCAATAATGTCCACTTGTGGCGCGGGTAGTATCCTCCACAAAGATGTGAACGGCCATACCAAGGCCACGCCGCCAAAGGGATTCGATCATGAAGCGATATTCTGCCTTCGCCATTGCACGAGAAGCGTTCCGCCAACACAAGGGCTGGGACCGCGCTTGGGGCAATCCAGAACCTAAGAAAGAATACGATGTTATTATCATCGGCGCTGGGGGGCACGGGTTGGCCACGGCGTATTACTTGGGCAAAAACTTTGGGATCACCAATGTTGCTGTGATCGAAAAAGGTTGGCTTGGTGGCGGCAATACGGGCCGTAACACCACGATCATCCGGTCGAACTATCTGCAGGATCCGTCTGCCGCGATCTATGAAAAAGCGCGGGGGCTTTATGAGAACCTGAGCCAGGATTTGAACTATAACATCATGTTCAGCCCGCGCGGCGTTTTGATGCTTGCGCAAACCGAACACGAAGTGCGCGGGTACAAACGCACCGCGCAGGCCAACAGCCTGCAAGGCGTGACCACAGAATTCATTGGCCCGCAAAAGGTCAAACAAATTTGCCCCATCATGAACATCGACGGACCCCGTTACCCGGTGTTGGGCGGCCTGTGGCAGGCCCGCGGCGGCACGGCGCGCCACGATGCCGTGGCTTGGGGGTACGCGCGCGCCTGTTCAGACATGGGCATGCACATTTTGCAAAAAACAGAAGTCACCGGCGTGACCCAAGAAGGTGGCGATGTCACCGGTGTTGAAACATCGCGCGGGCACATCGGCTGTAAAAAGCTGGGCATTGTGGTGGCAGGAAATTCCGGTGTTGTGGCGGATATGGCGGGCTTCCGTTTGCCGATTGAATCCGTGCCTTTGCAAGCACTGGTCAGCGAACCGATTAAACCGTGCATGGACATCGTTGTGATGGCCAACACCGTTCACGGCTATATGTCCCAATCGGACAAGGGCGAAATGGTGATCGGCGGCGGTACTGACGCGTTCAACGGATATCACCAGCGTGGGTCTTTCCATCACTTGGAAGAAACCGTGCGCGCCTTGGTGGAAACCTTCCCCATGATCGCGCGCTTGAAGATGCTGCGCCACTGGGGCGGGATCGTGGATGTGACTGGGGACCGGTCCCCGATTTTGTCCAAAACGCCGCTTGGCAACTGCTTTATCAACTCCGGCTGGGGGACGGGCGGGTTTAAGGCCATCCCGGGGTCAGGCTGGGGCTTTGCGGAACTGATGGCCAAGGGCCATTCTCCGCTGACGGCTGAATTCGGATTGGACCGCTTCCGCGAAGGCCGCTTCATTGATGAAAGCGTTGCTGCTGGCGTGGCGCACTAGAGGGGAAAAAGAGATGCTGACATTCAACTGCCCCTGCTGTGGGCTGGATAAAGACGAAACTGAACTGGGCTACGGCGGCCAAGCGCATTTGAAACGCTTTGGGCCTGGGTCCGATGATGCGGATTTCGAGGACTACATGTTCAACCGCATCAACCCCAAGGGCGTGCATTTCGAACGCTGGCGCTGTGCATCGGGGTGCGGAAAGTGGTTTCACGCGGCCCGTTGCACCATGACCATGGAAGTGTTTGGCACATATGCGGCCCAAACGTTTGAGCCACCGCAGTCCATCAAAGATGCCATCACCGCGAAACGACCCGGCTGGTCGTGGGGGAATTTCAAATGAGCACACGTTTGTCCACTGGTGGCCGTTTCCTGAACCGTAAACGGGCCATGAAATTCAAGTTCAACGGTCAAAACCTGACGGGTTTTGAAGGCGATACGCTGGCATCTGC
The DNA here is from genome assembly GCA_020629775.1 of Planktomarina sp. Taxonomy (GTDB): domain Bacteria; phylum Pseudomonadota; class Alphaproteobacteria; order Rhodobacterales; family Rhodobacteraceae; genus Planktomarina. Next base: position 1,978 of record JAHDCP010000005.1, on the reverse strand, counting down.
CTTGCTGGCCAATGATCAAATGCTGATGGGGCGGTCTTTCAAATATCACCGTCCCCGTGGCGTTGTGGGATCTGGTGCAGAAGAACCGAACGCGTTGATGAACTTGGGCGAAGAAGGCCGTTTTGAACCCAATGCACGGGCCACCACCACGGAACTGTTTGGTGGGTTAACTGCTGCGTCCCAAAACCACTTTCCTTCGTTGGAATTCGATGTGGGGGCCATCAACTCCAAGCTCAGCCGGTTTTTGCCAGCTGGATTCTATTACAAAATGTTCATCCACCCGCGCCCCTTGTGGAAGCACGTGTACGAACCCATCATTCGAAAATCCGCTGGTTTGGGCAAAGCCCCGAAAGCGGTGGACGAAGACCATTACGAACACTTCTATCACTTTTGTGACGTTCTGGTGGTGGGCGGCGGTGTTGCTGGGTTGCAAGCGGCTTTGTCTGCGGCGCAATCGGGCGTGCGTGTCACGCTTTTGGAACAAACAGCTTTCTGGGGCGGTCGTGCGCCAGTGGATGGCGTTGAAATTGACGGCATGCCTGCCGATGACTGGATTGCGCAGACCGTTGCCACTTTGGAAGGCATGGAGAATGTAACCCTGCGGACCCGCACCATGGGGGCCGGGGTTTATGATCACGGATATGCCCTTGGCTACGAACGGGTGGCTGATCACACCCCAGGGGACGGGCGCCCGCGCCACCGCCTGTGGCGGATTCGGACACCGCAGATTGTCACCACCACGGGGGCCATCGAACGGCCATTGTCCTTCGCAGGTAATGATATTCCTGGTGTCATGCTGGCGGGGGCCATTCGTGATTTCGCAGTGAACCACGGCGTGTCCATCGGGGACCGCACTGTGGTGGTCACCAACAATGATGACGCGTATCGCACTGCGATTGTCCTCAAAGAAGCCGGGCTTGAAGTGCCTGCCATCATCGATGCACGGGCATCTGGTGGCGGTGCCCTGGCCACGCGGGCTGGGGAATTGGGCATACGTGTGCTGACTGGAAAAGCGATTGCCAAGGTTTCTGGCGGCAAACGCGTAACCGGTGTTGCGCTGTGCGCGCAAGCAGGGGAAGGGGCTGTCTTGGAAGACATCCCTTGCGACGCGGTTGCCATGTCCGGCGGCTGGTCGCCTGTCGTGCATTTGTGGTCCCACTGTGGTGGTAAGTTAACGTGGGACGACAAGGGCGCGATGTTCCGCCCCGATGGAACACGCCCACCTTTGGGGGCAAATGGTGAAGGCATGGTTATTGCTGCGGGCGCAGCAAACGGCCATTTCGCAACGGGTGATATTTTGCATGACGCACACAAAGCCGGGCTAGCGGCTGCGTCTGTTTCGGGCGGAAAGAAGGTGTCTGCAAAGGCACCAACTGCGTTCGACCCCCAAGAAAACCCACTGGAACCTGTGTGGCTGATGCCCCAAGGGGCGGGTTACAAATTGCGGTCCAAAGCTTGGTTGGATTTCCAAAACGATGTAAAGGTCAGCGATGTCCAGCTGGCGGCCCAAGAAGGGTTTGAAAGTGTTGAACATGCCAAACGTTATACAACTTTGGGCATGGCAACGGATCAAGGAAAATTATCCAATATCAACGGCTTGGCGATCCTTTCTAAAGCTTTGAATTCGGATATTCCGGATGTTGGGACCACAACGTTCCGTCCGCCGTACCATCCGATCTCCATGTCGGCATTGGCCGGTGAAGCCACGAAAGACCTGTTCCAGCCATTGCGCAAAACGCCTATGCATGAATGGCACGATGACAACGGTGCATTCTGGGAACCCGTGGGCCATTGGCGCCGTCCTTATTGCTATAAGCAAGACGGTGAATCGACAGAAGCGGCGGTGGCGCGTGAGGTCACAAACACCCGCACGAACTTGGGCCTTTTGGACGCGTCCACGCTGGGCAAACTCATCGTTAAAGGTCCAGACGCGGGCAAGTTTTTGGACATGATGTACACCAACATGATGTCCAATCTG
>JAHDCP010000079.1:5039-12570 GCA_020629775.1 Planktomarina sp. | reverse complement strand
GATATTCCCCGAAAAAGGCCTGTCGCCTGTTATCAACTGGATGACCCCATTCCTTCGTGGGTCCAATATCGACATGTTTAATGATGCATTCTGATTTTTGCCCATGCGCGTCAATTTGGGTGCGGACGTAATCCATATATGCGCTGTCACTTTCCACGGAAAGAATGCGCTTGCCTTCCATCTGCGCGCCCATAAACGTGGATCCGCCGCTTCCGTATTCCAAAATGGTTCCAGCTTCAGAATATGATTGGCGCACCAGGTCACCTTCAGCTGCCCCAAAGGTCAGTGGCGGCGGGTCTGAAGAAAGCGTCATGTTTGTCATTTCAGTCGAACCTTCACGCATAACAGACCCTGGTGGGTCAAACTCAGATTAGGGCAGTTCGACCAAAAAATCATCTTCAATTATGACAACGAAATCATATGTTTTTCTACAGAAAAGCACCTTTGGACGCGGTGGCGAAAATGTAACGGTTGGCCTGCACAAAGTGCGTTACGCCGCGTCGGTCATTGACCGAAAGCAGGGGCAATTTTTACACCGGGCCAGAGAAACCCGTATAGGGGAGGGAAAACAATGAAAAAATTACTGTCATCCGTCGCCGTGCTTGGCCTGGCCAGCGCAGCATCTGCCGGTGGTCTTGATCGTTCTGGACAGGGCGTTGGCCTCATTTTTGAAGAAGGTAATGTTGCGCAAATTGGTTTTGCAAACGTTACTCCTTCTGTTTCTGGCACTGGAAACCTTACAACTGCTCCTACTGGAGAGGTTGCTAACAGCTACACGTCATACAGCTTGGGCGTAAAGACAGACATCAATGACAACCTGTCATTCACACTGCTTTTGGACCAACCGTTTGGTGCTGACATTTCATACGGCACACCCTCTGCGGCATCTGAATACGGCGGCACATTTGCTGTTGTTAAAAGCACAGCCCTGACAGGTATTCTGAAGTATCAAGCGTCTGAACGCATGAGCGTATACGGCGGCTTGCGCTATCAAACAGCAAGCGGCGACATCAAGTTGGATGGCCTGGTATATGCATCTCCAACAGCAGGCTCAATCGCCGGGTATCGCTTGGAATTGGCATCCGACAGCGGCATTGGTTACCTGGTGGGTGCGGCCTACGAAATTCCTGATATCGCGTTGCGTGTGGCTTTGACATACAACTCAAAAATCGAACATTCGCTGTCCTCTACTGAAACATTGCCAGCAGCGATTTCTCCGACTGGCGGCGTGCTGACTTTTCCAAGCTCTGACGTGATTGTTGAAACACCAGAATCTTTGAACCTGGACTTCCAGTCCGGTATCGCCAAAGACACGTTGCTCTTCGGCTCCATCCGATACGCACGTTGGGGTGATTTTGACGTGGTGGCCCCATCCTTGGGCGCCGACTTGGCTGATTTGGGCGATTCGACTTCATACTCCTTGGGTATCGGTCGTCGTTTGAACGACACATGGTCTGTAAGTGCCGTTCTGGGGTATGAAGCCTCGGGTGGTGGTCAAGTATCCCCACTGGCACCAACAGATGGCTCCAAGAGCCTTGGCTTGGGTGCAGTATATAACGCTGACGATTACAGCATCACAGGCGGCGTTCGTTATGTGAAAGCTGGCGACGCGGTGACCACAGGTGGTGCTGGATCGTTCAACGACAACGACGCGGTCGCTGTTGGATTTTCGATCAAATTCGGTCTCTAATTTACTAACATAATTTCAAAAAGCCCCGCTGGTTTAGCGGGGCTTTTTTTATGCCCGACAGAACCTAGTGCCAGGTTTCGGCGGGGCGTTTGGTGCACCTGCAAAACACTGCGCATGGGCCATCCAATTTTCGGCATGGGGTCCTTCAACGATCAAATCCGTATCTTTCACAGATCGCGTTTGCGCGACCACTTGGGCGAATTCCACAGCACTGCCGCTGATTGATCCAGCTTCACCTTCCCAGTGGGCATCCGCGCCCGAGGGCAAAACCAAGCGGACATCTGGCCTTGGGCCTGGAACGTCTAACCCTCTGTTTTTAAACGTCCATTCAAATGTCACCACGCCCAGATGGCAGATGTTTTTTACCTGATCACCATCCTTTCGAACCTGTCCCAGTGCATCAAAAATTGCTTGGCCATGGGCCCAAACCTCCATCTGGCGGGCCGTAATTGCGCTGCGCGCTGACATGCTGGGGCCGACCCATGGGATCCGCGCTTTGGGGTCCAATGATTCGAATGCTTTTGCCACGTCCTGGGCTGTTTGGGCCCAAGCGTTTTGCAAATCAGGCCCAGACAGCGCACCGATCCAAGGGTCTTGCAGCGATAAAATGCTGTGCCCTTGGGCAAGGTTTGCAGCCGCAGGGCCAAAGAAATCAGCGAAGGCATCTGCGCCATCAAGCGCGCGCAGAAGGGCCGCATCAAAAAAGTGCAAATGCCCCATTATGTCGTTGAAGGTCCACCCCTTGAATTGCGTAGCACGATCAAAAACCGCGCCGTCCAAACCCCGCAAAACATCATCTAAGGCCCTGACTTCTTTCAAGAAATCCAAGGCTTCTTGCATTAAATTCGTTCCTGCGTGTGCTTGCGCAATTCAGCGCGCGCCACTTGGCGGCGATGCACCGCATCGGGGCCATCGGCCAAACGCAAGGTGCGCAGATGGGTCCAAAAACTGGCCAGCGGCGTGTCTTGGGAAATGCCTTGGGCACCATGCATCTGCACAGCTTCATCCACAATCCGCAGGGCAATTTCTGGAGCGACAACTTTGATCTTTGAAATCCAAGGGGCGGCGGCGCGGGAATCGCCTTGGTCCATCATCCAGGCGGTTTTCAGGCACAGCAACCTTGCCTGTTCCAAGTCCATTCGTGCGTTCGCAATGGTATCAAAATTTCCACCTAGTTGTGCCAGCGGTTTGCCAAAAGCCGTACGCGACAGGGACCGCTTGCACATCAAATCCAATGCCATTTCCGCCTGACCAATGGCCCGCATACAGTGGTGAATACGGCCAGGTCCCAAACGCCCTTGGGCAATTTCAAAGCCCCGCCCTTCCCCCAGCAACATGCCATTCGCAGGCACGCGCACATCTGTAAAACGAATGTGCATGTGCCCGTGGGGCGCATCATCGTGACCATAAACTTGCATGGGACGCAGCTTTTCAATTCCCGCACTGGCAGCGTCCACCACGATCATGGAATGGCGCTTGTGTTTTGGGGTGTCGTCATCCCCCGTGCGCACCATGATGATGTAAACCGCACATCGTGGATCCCCCGCGCCAGTGGACCACCATTTTTCGCCGTTCAACACATATTCATCGCCGTCCCGCACACATGACATGGAGATATTGGTCGCGTCCGAAGACGCCACATCCGGTTCGGTCATCAGATATGCAGACCTGATTTTCCCTTCCATAAGCGGTTGTAACCACTGGGTTTTCATCGCGTCTGTGCCGTACTTGTGGAACACTTCCATGTTGCCCGTGTCCGGCGCGTTGCAGTTGAACACTTCTGCCGCCAGGATGGATTTGCCCAACTCCTCTGCCAAGTATGCGTATTCAACGGTGGTCAGGCCAAAGCCGCCTTCCCCTTCGGTCAGCCAAAAGTTCCACAACCCTTGGGCTTTGGCTTTGTCTTTCAACCCTTCTAAGATTTCCGTCATGCGCGGGGTAAATTCCCAGCGGTCGCCTTTATCCACTTCCGTGAAATATTCAGCTTCCATCGGCGCGATATCATCCCGCACCATTTGGGCCACACGGTCCCGAATGTCTGCCACACGGGGGGACAGCCCCAAATTCATTTCCATGGCCTGCGACCCCTTGCTTTACACCGTGCCCTGAAATGAAACAGTCTTGTTGAAATGATGTCAACGCGCACACCAAATCGCGCGCGAATCGGAAAGGGTCACGCATGCATGAATTTGATCGAACGGTGCTGTCAGATTTTCTTAAGGACCATATTCCATCTTTCACTGGTCTTCGTGACATCGAAAAATTTAACGACGGGCAGTCTAACCCGACCTACCTGGTGACGGACACCGCAGGACAGAAATCTGTTTTGCGCGCCAAGCCGCCAGGGAAACTCCTGCGATCCGCCCATGCGGTGGATCGGGAGTTTCGGGTCCTGCGTGCCCTGGACGGCAGCGACGTGCCGGTGCCCAAGGTGTTTTATCTGTCGGGGGACGAAACCCCTTTGGGTGCCCAGTTCTTCGTGATGGAATTGGTGGAGGGCCGGGTGTTCTGGGACCCGGCATTGCCAGACGCTGATGCTGCGTTCCGCACCGCAGCTTATGACGCGCAGTGCCAGGTGTTGGCGGCATTGCATTCGGTGGACGTGGACGCGGTGGGCTTGGCGGATTACGGCAAGCCAGGAAATTACTTTGCCCGGCAGGTAAGCCGGTGGTCAGATCAATACCGCGCATCAGTGGGGGAAGTTGTGCCGGACATGGATTGGGTGATGGATTGGTTGGCCGAAACCATGGTGGCGGATGATGGGCAAGTGGCGATCGTGCATGGGGACTTCAGGTTGGATAACCTGATGTTTGCGCCCAGCGCCCCAAATGTGGCGGCAGTTTTGGATTGGGAATTGTCCACTTTGGGGCACCCCATGGCGGACCTGGCGTATCAATGTATGGGGCTGCGCCTGCCCCGTGCAGGCATGATCAAGGGATTAAAGGGGCTGGATCGCGCGGCCCACGGCATTCCGTCGGAACAAGACTATGTCGCGCAATATTGTACGTTGCGCGGGATCAAACAGCCGGAGAATTGGGCGTTTTACCTGGTATTTTGTTACTTCCGCTTGGCGGCGATTTTGCAGGGGGTCGTTCACAGGGCGGCCAAAGGAAATGCGTCTAATCCCAAAAGCGTGGATTTGATGAAGCAAGCCGTTCCATTCTTAGCATCCGAAGCGCGGGGCATTGCGATGTCTGGGGCATGACGTGGTGCCGCTGATAGGACTCGAACCTACGACCCCATCATTACGAATGACGTGCTCTACCATCTGAGCTACAGCGGCATTCTGCGCCCCTTAGCAAGGGAACCTGCTAAGGGGTTGTGTTTGTTTAGGCCGCGTTGGGGCCTTTTTCGTTTTCCAGAAGGATCACGTTGTCTTCGGCCACCACTTCCACCGCTTCGGCCTCTGTCGCTTCGATGGCTGGGGCGGTGCTGGCTGCCATAAGCGGCAGCATCTGCGCAGGGGTTTGGACCGTGGCGGATGGGCGTTTCCAGGACACGGAATCCAACGCGTCACATTCCAGGCAAACAGGTTCCCAATCCTTGTGGGTTTCGCCGCAGTTATCGCAGATCCATTCTTCGTTGCGCTGGGCGCCCAAAGCTTTGGTCAACCAGGCACGCACAACATCATCGCTGGCGCCTTCTCCCCTTTCGATCGCCGCCATAATGGTCAGCGACCGCGTGGTGGGGTCTGTTTCTGCCAGATCACCCAGCACGTTGCGCGCACCGGCAAAATCTTCTGCCGCGATCAACAGTTCAGCGGTCACCATTTTTGTTTCTGGGTGGGACGCATTGCCTTTGGTCAAACCACGGAAACGTTTTGCACGTTCCACCGGTGTTTCATCCGGGGCAATGGCCGCAAAAGCGCTGGCCAATTCGGGATGCGGGGCTTGATCCCAAGCAGACCGCAGAACTTTGGCCGCTTGGCGCGGTTGGTCTTGCACCATATATCCGCGTGCCGTCATGGTGGCCGCTGGCACCAAACCTGGCGTCAGACGGTTGGCTTCGATGGCCAAGGCCTGCGCTTCGTCCAGCTTGCCCGCTTCACGCAATTTGCGCGCCTCGGACAGGGCGAAAACCCCGTCGCGACGGCGGTGCACATCGCGTGGGATATGGCCGTTCTTCAGCTTTGTGCCCAACGTGGACCGCACGCCTTCCCAATCTTCTTCGCCCGCCTGCAACTTCAACAAAGTATCGCCTGTTTCAGAATGCTTGGGCTGGATGGCAAATGCCTTTTCGGCCAACTTCAGGGCTGTTTCAGTTTCCCCTTTGGCCAGTTTTTGCTTCAGCAGGCCAGACACACCCACAAACCGGGTTTTCGGGCTGTCCAACAATTTCTTGTAAGTTTCTTCCGCTTTGCGTTTGTCGCCAGTCTTTTCGGCGGCTTGGGCAATCACCAGATTGGTCAATTCTGGACGATCAAGCAGCTTGTCTGCCTTCTTGGCTTTGGCCAATGCCGCAGCGCCATCGCCGGATGCCAAGGCCAACATACCATCAGACAGGGCATCAAACCCGCGACGTTCACGGTTGCGGGTAAAGAAACGTGAAAACGCTGTTTCGTCACCATTGATGAACCGCAGCAACGCCACCAGCAGACCAAACAATTTGATCAAAATCCAGACAGCCAGCACCAAGAGGATCAGGGCAATGGCAGCCTGGATGGGCTGAAGGGTGAACTCAACTGTGCCAAAGGCGATGGTCACCCCACCAGAGGCATCCATCAGATACCCCGCCCCCATTGCCAACGCCAAAACGATGGCAATGAAGATCATAATTTTTGCAATCGACCACAACAACATCGTCTATTCCTCAGTTCTGTGCCAGCGAAGCAGACAGCGCGTCTGCAGCGGCAAGGGCAGCCGTTCGTGTATCGGCTTGGGATTTCCAGTCTGCGAACACTGCTTTTGCAGCATCGGGCAGGGTTTCAAGTTCTGTCAAAGCATCAGCAATGCGAGTTTCCGTCACAGCGAACTGCGCACGGGACAAAATCGCATCCGCAGAGTTGCCCTCTTGTGGCGCCAAGGACCGCACACCCAGCTGTGTTTTGAAGAAGGACGCAACGCCGCTTTCCCCTTCTGCTGGGCCTTCAGCGGTCCGGGCCGCTGTCAAAGCGGTGCGCGCCAAATCTGGGAACGCTTCTTGCAACGCAACAACCGTCACAACGCCACTGTCGGCGGTGGCAGTCAAAACCTCCGGAATTGCAATTCCAGCTTCTGCCATCTCTGCCAACGGTTCTGCAAATGCAGCCCCGGCGGCCACGGCCGCTTGGACCCGCCCAGCGGCGGCTTGTTGCATGCCATTGCGCGTGATTTCCACGGCTTTGGCCTCCTGGGCCGCCGCGGCGTCCAAGGCAGCTTGGATTTCTGTTTTTGCTGTTTGTGCCACAACTTGCAGCTCAGCGCTTTGTGCGGTCACATCTTCACGCAACTTGGCCAATTCAGCTTCGTATGCGGCCACCGCTTCTGGGGAAACAGCGTCATTCAAGGGACGCTTTTCCAAAAGGGAAATACGGTCAGTCAACGTGGACAAATTGGTGGACACGCCAGCCAATTGATCTTGCACTGCTGTCAGCTTTCCGCCCAGCGCATCAACACCATCTGACAAATCAGGGGCTTGGGGGCGTGCGGCAACGTCTGCCAATTGGGCCTTTAGCGCGGCCAATTCAGAGGATTGCGTTTGCACCGCAGCAGCCAAAGGATCTTCCCCTTCTGGCGTGCCCAGCATGTCTGGCAAATACGTAGCCGCGCCATACCCGATCCCACCAGCAACCAGCCCGCCAAAAATCAACGGCATCGCACCGCCACGGCGTTTCGGTTCTGCAGGGGCATTTGCCTGGGGCGC
>JAHDCP010000079.1:0-4939 GCA_020629775.1 Planktomarina sp. | reverse complement strand
GCTTTGGGGGTCGCTGCCGGTTGGGGCTTTGCGGCTGGGACGCTGCTTGGCTTGGTGTCTTCCACCACAACAGCATCTTTCACCGCATCAGCCACTTTGGCCTTTGCAGCGGTGGTCTTCGCCTTGGCGGAACCCGCCTGAGACGTTGTTTTCTTAGACCGGTTCGAATTGGTCGTTTTTCGTGCCACGCTTTCAGACCTTTCTCGTCTTCATTTTGGGCCCATATGGGGTCCGGTCAAACTTAAAGCGCCACGCCGCCAGCCTCAAGTGACAGACGAGGTATACGCCGCAATGGTTCGGTCCAGCATTGCTGGCCCGATCGGGGTTTCAGCCACAAGAATGCGGTCAAATCCATGCTGCTGGCACACACTTTCTACGGCGGAACTTATAGCAACAGCGGTATGACGCGAAAAATCGTGATGTCTTGCACAGACTAGTTCCGCAGTCCTTGGAGAAAAAAGGGGAAGAACCACAGGCGTTCCCCCCTTAAGAAGGTCATATACAGTGTCTGTCCATGGTAATTCGGGTTGGTCATAGGTGATGATCTGCGTGGCGGAATGACCCAACCCCTGCAAATGTTGGGCAATGCTGTCGGTGGTATGGGCTCCACGCAAATGACAGACAGGTCCGTCCACCTCAGGAAACCGCTTCAATAGCTCTGCAACGGTGCTGCCTGCAAAATGTGCATCAAAGCCCAATTTTTGCGCCAACCGCGACGTTTTATCACCCACGCAAATGGCAGAATACTCACCCGGCACCAAATTATTGGCTGCAGCCTGCACACCATTTTGACTGGTAAGAATCAGCAAAGTCCCCGCCGCAGGCGCATCCCAGTCAATTTTCATGTTGATTCTAAACGCAGGTGCTTGGTGGATTTGTTTGATTGCGACCCCTTCTTTGACCAAGGCCTTGGCAAAATTTTCAGACGCCGGCTTGGGGCGTGTCAGCAAGATATGTGCCATGGTCCCCCGTCCGGATTGTGTACGCACCGCCGCGATGCTAGGCCACGGGCGCACCCATCCGCAAGCGATACACCTTAGATTATGTCTGACCCGTTCCTTTGTCTTGGCCTTGAAAGCAGCTGCGATGATACCGCCGCCGCTGTTTTGCGCGTGGACGCGGGGCATGCAAACATCCTGTCCAACGTTGTAAAAGGGCAAGACGCCCTGCACGCAGATTTTGGCGGCGTGGTTCCCGAAATCGCTGCGCGTGCCCATGCTGAAATGCTGGAACCCGTAACGCGCCAAGCACTGGATGATGCAGGCGTGGCATTGCGCGATATTGGCTTAATTTCCGTGACGGCGGGGCCGGGGTTGATCGGTGGGGTGATGTCTGGCGTGATGTTCGCAAAAGGCCTGGCCACCGCCACCGGAACACCGTTGATCGGGGTCAACCATTTGGCCGGGCACGGCCTGACCCCCTGTTTGACCGATGGCGTTGAATTCCCCTTTTTGATGTTGCTGGTGTCAGGGGGCCACTGCCAGTTCCTGATCGTAAAAGCGCCGGACAGTTTCCAACGCTTGGGGGGCACCATTGATGACGCCCCGGGCGAGGCTTTTGACAAAACAGCCCGGCTTTTGGGATTGGCACAGCCGGGGGGACCTTCGGTTCAAAAGGCCGCCCAAAACGGTAACGCAGCACGGTTTCCCCTGCCGCGCCCCATGCTTGATAAGCCCGGCATGGATCTGTCTTTTTCAGGTTTGAAAACAGCTGTGTTGCGCGTGAAAGAAGACATCACCCGCGCTGACAACACCATCGCCCAGCAAGATCTGAACGATTTGTGCGCATCTTTTCAAAGTGCTGTGGCAGACATCCTGGTGGAAAAGTCGCGTCGGGCCCTGGAAGAATATCTGGCGTTGACCCCGTCCCAACCCGCGTTCGCTGTGGCAGGCGGCGTGGCCGCGAACACGCAACTTCGGGCCGCGCTGCAGAACTTATGCGCCGCGCAAGACATCCAATTTTGCGCGCCACCTTTGGCCCTGTGCACCGATAATGCCGCCATGATCGCCTATGCTGGGGCGGTGCAATATTTGGGCGGGCGACGCGATGGGCTGGACCTGTCCGCCCGGCCCAGGTGGCCATTGGACACCACTCAGAACGCGATGTTGGGGTCCGGCAAAAAGGGCCCAAAAGCGTGAAACCATTAATGAACGGAGAACCAAAATGCTTGTTGCACTGACCGCGAAAGACAAACCAAATCACCTGGACCTGCGCAAAGCCAATCGCGAAGCGCATTTGGCATATATCAAAGAAACAGGTGCCGTTGCCATGGCTGGCCCTTGCCTGGATGCTGCGGGTGAAATGTGCGGATCTCTGATCATTTTGGACGTGGCTGACATGTCCGCAGCCCAAGCCTGGGCGGATGGGGATCCCTATGCCAAAGCGGGATTGTTTGCTTCGGTGGACCTGATCCAATGGAATAAGTTGATTGGGTGATGGCGTATTGGCTTTTTAAATCCGAACCCAGCACATGGTCTTGGGACCAACAAGTGGCCAAGGGCGACGTTGGGGAAGAATGGGATGGCGTGCGCAACTACCAGGCGCGTAACCACATGCGCACCATGAAGCTTGGGGATTTGGGTTTGTTTTACCATTCCCAAAAAGAAAAAGCGGTTGTGGGCATTGTTGAGGTTTGTGCAGAAGCCCACCCTGACAGCACCACAGATGATGACCGCTGGGACTGCGTGGATATCAAAGCGGTGAAGCCTGTTGTTCAACCTGTGACGCTGCAAATGTGCAAAGAAGATCCGCGCTTGGCGGACATGGTTTTGGTGAACAGTTCGCGTTTGTCCGTGCAGCCCGTGACCGCCGAAGAATGGGCCATCATCCTGGAACTTGCCAAAACGCCGCAGTGACGTAGGCTGTGCCTAGGGAAAACTAGGAGGGACAGATGGAATTTCTTAACGTTATTGTGGCGGCCGCTGGGTCATTTGCCTTTGGCGCAGTATGGTACATGGCGCTGGCAAAACCTTGGATGGCTGCATCGGGGGTGGCTGTCGGGCCAGACGGGAACCCGGCCAATTCAGCAAACCCATTGCCATACATCATGAGTGCCGTTTCCGCCCTTATTGTGGCTGGCATGATGCGCCATGTCTTCGCCACCAGCGCAGTCGACAGCGTGGCAGATGGTATGCTGAACGGATTTGGCATCGGGCTTTTCTTCATCAGCCCATGGATCATGATGAACAACGGCTTTTCGGGGCGCCCGTTTAAGCTGACGTTGATCGATGGTGGATACGCCACAATCGGATGCACCATTATCGGTGCCATTTTGATGATGTTTTGATCAAAAAAAGGCCCGGACATTGCCGGGCCTTTAATGAGCAATTCAATCAAACAGATCAGCTGTACACGGACTCTTTGTTGAAATGCTTTACCAGCATATAGTAGATCACGGCGCGGAATTTGTTCCGCTCGGACCGACCATATGTTTCGATAACAGAATCGATTGCTTCCATCAGTGCTGGGCTGTCAGACAGACCCAGTTTCTTCATCAAGAAGTTGTTCTTCACCGTTTCCAGTTCAGCCGGCTGGCCGCCTGCAACGGTGCTTGCGTCGCGGTTGTAAATGGAAGGACCGCACCCGATTGTGACTTTGGTCAACAAAGCCATGTCAGGGGTCATCCCACATTTGTTTTTAAGATCGTCTGCATATTGTGCGATCAGGTCGTCACGCTTGCCCATAATAAATCTCCCTTTTGGTTCATCCAAATCCATCGCCGTTCGGCACGACGAATCGTAGCTAGTGATTGGCAAGGTGGCAAAGAAAATATGCCGAATCAGGGGGGAGAAATTTCTCATTCGCCCCCTAGCGGATCAAAATCCTTATCGGCAGGTGCCCCAACCCTCTGATTGTAAATGAAAATGATCCGCGTGCGCGCGGTTGTAGTCGGGGCCCAAGGTCGTGGAAAACCAATCGCACGCCGCATCGCGAACTTCCCGCAAGAACGCCCTTTCTTGGGCAGTACCATCCCAATGCTTGATCAATTCCACTTGTCGCCCGCTGGCCAAGGTGAACCCGGCAACATCAATTGCTTTGGCTTGTGAGTGTTTGCTCATCCGTTGGGTGCCGAAAATCCGGCGGCAATTGTAGCTGCCTTGCGTTCGAATGGCCCGCACAGGCATGCCAAAATGTTTTTCCGCTGCGGGCTGCACGCCATGTTCAACCCACATCGCCATGGTTAACGCCAAATCACAACGCGTGTCTGTGGCGCGGATGTTCGCCCCAGACACTTTGCGCAAACGCACATTGTTGCGGATATGGCATTGGTTGGAGTCTTCTTGATCTGAAATCGATTGGAAGATGGCGCCGGTTTCCAATGCATCCAAACAACTGTCACGCGCGCCCATGGCATTGCGCAATTTCCAAAGGGTCATGGGGTTTTGTCTTGCCGTGACTGACAAGGGTTCCGTTGGGTTCCAGCTTGCCGGCAAAGGTGTGTCCGGGTGGGTCAAAAACCGATCAACGGCAAAATACATGCCAACCATAAGCGCCGCTGTCACCGCCAGCCGCAAACCCCATCTGTTACCACGCCGTTTAGACATCACCACATACCTCTGACCGTACAAAAACAAAAAACCCTGGGCACGTCATGTGCCCAGGGTTCGATTACGCAACTTTTGCGCAAATATTTAGTAACGGTAGTGTTCTGGCTTGAACGGGCCATCGACTGTTACGCCGATGTAATCGGCTTGGTCTTTGTCCAGCTCTGTCAGCTTCACGCCGATGCGACCCAAGTGCAGGCGGGCCACTTTTTCGTCCAAATGCTTGGGCAAAATGTACACGTCGTTTTTGTAGTTGTCGCCGTTCACCCACAGTTCGATCTGCGCCAAAACTTGGTTGGTGAAAGATGCGGACATCACGAAGGAAGGGTGGCCAGTGGCGTTACCCAGGTTCAGCAAACGACCTTCGGACAAAAGGATCAGACGATTGCCAGATG
>JAHDCP010000078.1 GCA_020629775.1 Planktomarina sp. | reverse complement strand
TCATTCACTTTATTTACAAGATTTTCATGGCTCTGGCTTACGAACGCGGGGCTTATACCGTGGTGTATCCGGTGGTGCGGGGCGGCGGTGTTTTGTTTGCAGTCGTTGGCGCATGGTTGGTCTTTGGGGAAAGTTTCACTTTGGGCCAATGGGCTGGTGTTTTGGTGCTGATGGCTGGAATCCTGGGACTAGCCGCCTACAATTTGCGCCACATTGTCCAGGATCGCCATACTTTGGTGCCGGCCCTTGGGGCGGCTTTTATCACGGCTTTCACTGTGGCGGTTTACACCACCTATGATGCCTATGGTATCCGGGCCACGGCCAATCCCTTCACGTTCCTTTTGTGGTTCTTTGTTATCACCAGCTTGGACTTCCCGGTCATTGCATATTTGCGGTATCGTCGCATGCCAAACCCACCTGCTTTGCGCCCTTTATTGGCGCGTGGCGTGATTGGGGCCTGGGTGGCGTTTGGGTCTTTTGGGTCGGTGATGGTGGCCACATATTTGGACAAAGTGGGGGAAGCCGCGGTTTTGCGGGAAACTTCCACTGTTTTTGCCGCCCTGATCGGTTGGCTTGTGCTGAAAGAAAGCGTAGGTCCAAGGCGCATGATTTTAATGACTTTGATCGCTTTGGGTGCGGTTTTGGTGGAAATATTGGGGTGAATTCTAAAATGGCCGAAAAGAACAGCCCATTGGAAAACGCGTTGGAGCTTGGGCCTTCGCTGATCTTCTTCGTTTTGTACCTTATGATGAAGGACAACACGTATACCGTCATGGGGACCGAATATTCCGGGTTCATCGCAGCAACCGTGGCGTTCATTCCTGTGCTGTTTGCATCCATGGGCGGGCTTTGGTTTTTGAAAGGGCGGCTCAGCCCACTGCACATTTTCACCCTGATCATGGTGGTGTTTTTCGGGGCATTGACTGTTTGGTTCAACTCAGAAGCATTCTTCCAATTCAAGACTACGCTGGTTTACGGGTTTATCGCATCCATCCTGACGTTTGGTTTGTTGCGCGGGCGCAGTTATCTGCAATTGGTGATGGGGCGGTTGTTGCCCATGCAACCCGAAGGCTGGATGATCCTGACACGGCGCGTAGCCCTGGGCTTTGCGGCTTTGGCAGTGATCAACGAAATCGTCTGGCGCACCATGTCCCGTGATGCATGGGTTTATATTGAAACCTTTGGCTTTCCCATTGCGCTGGCCGTTTATCTTACGATCAATTTCACAGCCCTTGCCGAATACATCATCGAAGAAGACGAAGATTAACTTCGTGGTTTGAACATGTTGTCTTGGCTGGTTTTGGTTTGCGCGCCGCCGCGTTTGTCCGCGTGCAAAGCGCGTCCAGCGATCACGCCGGGACGTTTGGCCATCAATTCCAACCAGCGCGCCATATTGGGTTTGTCGTCCAGGGTTTGTTTTTGACCCTCCCAAAGACTGGCCCATCCCCAAATGGAAATGTCTGCGATTGAAAAGAAATCACCCGCCACAAATTCGTGTTTGCCCAATTGCGTGTCCAACACTTTGTACAGCCGGGCTGTTTCGTTGATGTATCGGTCTTTGGCGTAGGGCAGGTCGTGTCCCATCCCAGGGGCATATTTGTTGAAGTGGTGATTTTGCCCTGCCATGGGTCCAAGCCCGCCCATTTGCCACATCAACCATTCTTCCACTGCCACCCGGTCCCGTTCGGACGTGCCATAAAGCAACCCGGTTTTGCGGGCCAGGTACTGAAGAATTGCCCCGGATTCGAACACTGATATCGGTGCGCCATCTGGGCCGTCATGGTCCAGGATCGCGGGCATCCGGTTATTGGGGGAAATGGCCAAAAACTCTGGCTTGAACTGATCACCCGCGCCGATGTTGATCAGGTGGGTGGTATAGTCCAACCCCATTTCTTCCAACACGATTGAGGCTTTCCAACCATTGGGTGTGGGCCAAAAATAAAGATCAATCGGTTTGGTCATGGTTTGTCCTTCATCGTTTGCACGGCCCACCTTCAAGACTGAAGCCAAGCGGGTGTTGGGGCACCATCGCCAAAAATTTCGACGAAGGCGAGGGGGCGGCTCTAAACATTTGCGGCACCACCGTTGTGCGCAAGACTTGTCTTGGGTCAAGCGACAGGAAGTGCTCTGCATCAGACCACCGCCTGGAAGGGCAAAGTTTAACGGTCTTGTGGTGTACGGTCAGTGTACAGATTGTGCCGTCAGAAATCAGCCAATCGCATATAAACGTTAACGCCTTGACCATCTTTGGTGGCGGGCCTATCCCTTGGGATGTGGCGATTTGTTACCGGATTGCGGGCCACGTTAAAGAAGCCGCTAAAAAGGATTGGGCTATGGCCCCACCTTGACCCGGTGGGGCTTTTTTATTGGGGAACCCACATGGCCACGAAACGCACCAAAGGCATTCATGCCGGCATCAAACGTTCGCAATTCAGCGAATTGTCAGAAGCCATTTTTATGACCCAAGGCTTTGCCTATGACAGTGCAGAAGCGGCCGAAGCCCGTTTCGAAAAGGCGGGTCCGGACGAATATATTTATGCCCGGTACGGCAACCCAACGGTTGCCATGTTCGAAGACCGAATCGCCGCCATTGAAGGGGCCGAAGCAGGGTTCGCCACAGCCAGTGGCATGGCAGCCGTGTCCGGGGCTTTGACCGCTGCGCTGAAAGCTGGCGATCACGTGGTTTCTGCGCGGGCATTGTTTGGGTCGTGTTTGTACGTTTTGGAAGATGTTTTGGCCCGATTTGGCGTTGAAGTTGATTTTGTGGATGGCACTGATTTGGCTGCCTGGAAGGCCGCCATTCGGCCAGACACAAAGCTTGTGTTCTTTGAAAGCATGTCCAACCCCACATTGGAATTAATTGATATCAAAGCGGTGTCGGCATTGGCCCACGCAAGCGGCGCCATGGTAATGGTGGATAACGTGTTTTCCACGCCCGTCTTTTCAGATGCTTTTGCCCAAGGGGCCGACGTGGTTATTTATTCTGCCACCAAACACATTGACGGGCAGGGCCGTGGTTTGGGGGGTGTGATCCTAGGCACAGAAGACTTTATTCGCAAAACAGTCGAACCCTATATGAAACATACAGGCGGGGCGATGTCGCCGTTTAACGCTTGGATGATGCTTAAGGGTTTGGAAACACTGGATATTCGGGTGCGCGCCCAGGCGGCGAGTGCCCAACACATTGTAGATAACCTTGCAGGGCATGGGGCGCTGGCGCGGATGATTTATCCAGGCCACGAGACCCATTCCCAGCATGATTTGTGCATGCGGCAACTGGGTGCCGGTGGCACGATGATTGCGTTGGATTTGGGCAACAAGGACCGGGCTTTTGCCTTTTTGAACAAATTGGAGATCGCAACAATTTCCAACAATCTTGGGGATGCGAAAACTCTGGTGACCCATCCCGCCACCACAACCCACCAGCGGTTGCCCGATGCCATGAAGCAAAGCTTGGGGATCACGCCCGGGCTGGTGCGCCTTTCCATTGGGCTGGAAGATCCCGAAGACCTTTTGGAAGATTTGAAACAAGCATTGGTTTGAGTGATCCAGACGGCTGTTAGCGTCGTAAACAAATTAAACGGTTGTAAACGCCTGCCTAAGTGCCCATGTTCAGTGGGCTGGCCCGCACCTCAAGGGGGGAAATTGCCATGAACATTCATTCCGTAAACATTGATCGTGATCTCTCACGCGAGGACGCGCAGGACGCATTGATGGTGCTTCGCAAATGGGCGACCCAAGCGACCGAAAGCGAAGTGCGCGATTTGGATCCGCAGATACAAGCGCTTTTGCCCGGTGTTGTCGCAGAATATCCCCAGCTTTCGCGGGATTATCCGGCGGATTTCCAGGTGGATGGGGCTTACAAAGCGTCGCTTCCTGATTTGCAAAATGGCCCATCTTCATTGATCCGCGGCGCGAATGAACGCATTCAACACGTCGGCATCTCTAACTTTAAGCTGCCTTTGTCGTACGAAGGTCGGGATGGTGTTGTA
The DNA here is from genome assembly GCA_020629775.1 of Planktomarina sp. Classification (GTDB taxonomy): domain Bacteria; phylum Pseudomonadota; class Alphaproteobacteria; order Rhodobacterales; family Rhodobacteraceae; genus Planktomarina. The sequence continues at coordinate 8,663 of JAHDCP010000078.1, read as the reverse complement.
CAGCGCCTGGAAACGTCTGTGACAGGCAGTGTGTCGCTGGAAGCTGATAAAAAGGGCATCAACATGTCCCGCATCATGCGCAGCTTTTACAAGCACGCCGACGCCACCTTTGGCTTTGATTTGGTGTCCCGCGTTTTGGGCGATTACAAAACAGATCTGGAAAGCTTTGATGCGCGCATTCAACTGGCCTTTTCGTTGCCGTTGAAAATAGACAGTCTGCGGTCTGGGTTGTCTGGGTATCAATACTACGACGTGGTGTTGGAAGTGGCCGTCAAAGACGGCATTGAAACCCGCATTATGCATTTGGACTATGTTTACAGTTCCACCTGCCCTTGTTCGTTGGAACTGTCTGAACATGCGCGTGCCACCCGTGGACAGTTGGCCACCCCACATTCGCAACGATCCGTGGCACGTTTGTCCGTGCTGGTGGATCCTGACGCGGCACCACTTTGGGTGGAAGACGTGATTGATATGGCGCGTTTGGCTGTGCCCACGGAAACGCAAGTGATGGTCAAGCGCGAGGATGAGCAGGCATTTGCTGAATTAAATGCCGCAAACCCGATCTTCGTCGAGGACGCTGCACGGCTGTTTTGCGAACGCTTACAAAGCGACGTGCGCATTACGGATTTTCGGGTTGTGGCCAGCCACCAAGAAAGCTTGCACAGCCATGATGCCATCAGTGTTTTGACCCAAGGCAGCGCCTTTGCAGGCGGCAGTCTTGACCCGCATCTGTTCACATCGCTGATCCACACCCGCTGAACGGTTCTTGACACGCCCAAGCACCGGGTCCAACGGTGCGGGGTATGATCGACATTCGCCCAGTTATTAACGTTATCGGAATTCTGGTGGCCCTTTTGGGTCTGACCATGGCATTCCCCATGGCTGTTGATATTCTGCGCGATAATGACCACTGGGTTATCTTCTTGCGGTCCGGCGTTATCACCATCGTTTTGGGTGGATTGATGTATTTTTTGACCCCCAGCGCGGGTGAAAAAGGACTTTCGCTGCAGCAAACCTTCCTTTTGACAACAGGGGTTTGGGTCGCGTTGCCCGTTTTCGGGGCGATCCCGTTTGTGGCCGGGGCCACAGATGCGAGCTTTACCGATGCCTTTTTTGAAGCCATGTCCGGCCTGACAACCACCGGGGCCACTGTGTTTTCTGGTCTGGACGATTTGCCCGAAGGGCTTCTGTTTTGGCGGGCCATTTTGCAATGGTTGGGGGGGATCGGGATCATTGTTGTGGCCATGGTGTTTTTGCCGGAGCTGCGGGTCGGGGGCATGCAGATTTTCCGATCCGAAGGGTTTGATACTTTTGGTAAAATCTTACCCCGTGCCACGGAAATCGCGTCGCGTGTGGCTTGGCTTTACGTCGGACTGACGGCGGCTTGCGCAACACTGTACCTGGCAACTGGCATGAACACCTTTGATGCTGTGTCTCACGCTATGAGCACGGTCGCCACAGGCGGGTTTTCCACCCGGGATGCCTCTTTCGCCGCGTTTTCGCCTGGCGCTGAATATGTGGGCGCAGTGTTCATGTGTTTGGCAGCTTTGCCCTTCGTGCGCTACGTTCAGTTGTTAGATGGCAAGCCAGGCCCGTTGTTTCGCGACAGCCAGGTCACGGCGTTTCTTCTAATTGTTTTCTTTTCCGTGGCGGCCCTGTCGATGTGGTTGTGGAGCTTGCAAGTCGATTGGGAAGCCGGTTTCCGCAAAGCGTTGTTCAACGCGGTGTCCATCATCACGGGAACCGGTTTTGCCAGTGCGGATTACAACACTTGGGGCGCATTTGCTGTCGTTCTGTTTTTTTACGCCGGGCTGATCGGTGGGTGCGCGGGATCAACATCGTGTTCGGTCAAAGTGTTCCGCTACCAGCTTCTATTTTCCGCCATCAAAAGCCAAATCCAATCCATTTATTCCCCACGCGGGGTGTTTCGCCCGCGGTACCAAGGGCGCTTGGTGGGGCCGGATGTTTTGAATTCTGTGCTTTCGTTCTTTGTGGTTTTCTTTTTGTCTTTGGGGCTTTTGGCGGTGGGGCTGTCCATGACGGGGCTTGATTTGGTCACGTCCGTATCTGGGGCCGCGGCAGCTTTGGCGAACATCGGCCCCGGGTTGGGGGATCAGATTGGGCCCAGCGGAAATTATGCAGATATCAACACCACAGCTAAATGGTTGCTGTCCATCGGAATGTTGGTGGGGCGTTTGGAACTGTTGGCCGTTTTGGCCTTGTTCACTTTACAATTTTGGAGAGCGTGATGGCGGCTGATGCAAAACCCTTGGGCGCACAAATTTCCCACATGTTGAAAGATCGCGGTGTGGACGTGATTTTCGGCATTCCAGGTGTTCATAATCAAGAATTGTATCGCGGCATTGAAGAAGCCGGCATTCGTCATGTTTTGGCCCGTCACGAACAGGGGGCGGGGTTTATGGCAGATGGGTATGCCCGGGCGTCCGGCAGGCCTGGAGTATGTTATCTGATCACCGGTCCTGGTTTGTGCAACGCCCTGACCCCGTTGGGGCAGGCGTATTCCGACAGCGCGTCTGTTTTGGCCATTGCCAGTTGTTTAGATGAAACCAGCCATTATCGGGGGCAACTGCACCAGATGCTGGACCAATCTGGTGCTGCAGCAACGGTGTGCGATTGGTCCGAAATGGCCGCTACGCCAGAGGCTGCTTATGGATTGGTGGACCGGGCATTGGCCGAATTTTGCAGTCAACGCAAACGACCCAAGGCCATATCTGTTCCTATTCAGCTTTTGGAAGGGGCTGCGCTTGCAGCACCATCGCCCATGGCCAAACCCCATATTCCGTTGTGCGCAGATCATGAGGTTGAAGCCGTTGTGTCCCTTTTGGCCCATGCGGATCGTCCCTTGTTTATTTTGGGTGGCGGTGTCGCTGACGTCGGCACCGCAGCTGACTTAAAAGATGCATTGCCCACCTTGGGTGCGGCGGTGTTCATGACTTATGCTGCTGATGGTGTTGTGGACCCTGATTATGGATTGAATTTCGGAACCTATTTGGGGCGTCCAGGATCGGCAGAAGTTATCGCCCAAGCGGACTTAGTGATCGCGGTTGGCACTGAACTGGCAGAGGTTGATCTGTGGCGCCGTGATTTGGGCCACACAGGCACGCTGGTGCGTGTGGATATTGATCCGCAAGTCCTGTCAGATATTCATCGCGCGGACGTCCAAATCCAAGGATGTGGCAAAGATTTTCTGCACCGATTGGCAAAGTGCGCCGAAGGTGGCGCACAGGGTTGGTCGCCCGATGACGTGTCCCGCCGCAAGGTCGCTTGGCGCACGGAAACGGATATGGAACGCCCGGGTATTGCAGCAATTTGTGATGTTTTGCGGTCGGCTTTGCCGGATGATGCAATGATTTATTCTGACATGACCCAATTTTCCTATGTCGCGAAAGAAGTGTGGCCCATGACCGTGCCCGGCCATTGGCACCACCCCACGGGTTTTGGCACCCTTGGGTATGCTTTGCCCGCAGCCATTGGTGGCGCTGTGGCGCGCCCAGGCAAAACCACGGTGGCCATCGCGGGGGATTACGGATTCCAATATACAGTCCAAGAATTGGGAACGGCCGTAGAGTTGGGCCAGCCCTTACCGATAATTGTCTGGGACAACGGCAAGCTGAAAGAAATTGAAGACAGCATGGTCAACGCACAAATCGCGCCGAATTCGGTGATGGCCCACAACCCAGATTTTTGTGCCCTGGCCAAGGCATACGGATGTGATGCCGTGGCACCCACCACTAGCGCTGATCTTGTTCAAGCCGTTCAAAAAGCCGTGTCCGCGGACAAGCCAACCGTCATCTATCTGACGGCTGACATTCAACTTTAGGCTATTCCCAGCAGGTCACCACCACAGTGGTATCTTGTGCCAATGAACTGACATCTTCTGGGTGCATGTACGCCAGTGTTTCCGTCACGGCGGGCTTCATCTTTACAGCTGACAGCATGTCGGTGACTTGCGGCCAAAGTGCTGCGAATTGAACTGTGCTGGGCAGCTGGCGATTGCCGTTTTGTGATGGCGGCAACAGAACCCCCATGACTGCACCACCCCGATCAAAGACCGGGCCGCCGATATCACCTTCCAGCGTTTCAATTTCCAAACGTGCCCGGTTTTCATCCCCGGTCAGATCTTTGGTTTCCCGCAGTTGGCCAAACGTCAGCGTCGGTGCCCCCAGCAATCCGCCATAGGAAAAGCCACCCACCATGATGGGGCTTGGCGTCGCAGGCGCGGTCTTTTGGAATGTTGGAATGTCGATGGGGCTGACCGCGCGGACCGGTTTCAAAACGGTTAACAAGCCGTTGCTTTGCAAAACCTCTGCCTCTGCCTCGCCGCCGATCCCGATGCGGGAACAACCGCCAAATCCGCGTTCGGCAGTCAGGACATGGCCTTTGCGATCCACAAACATGCCGGATTGCACAAACTTAGGTTGGCGGATGGGCAACCCGCTGAGAACAACGGCGTCATCTTCAACGCTGAAAGCGTCAGTATCCAAAACGCCTGATGTGCGTTTGAAGCTTCGGAAAATTTCCAGCTCCACACGTTCGCGCCGGGCTTTGTCGATTGTGGGCCATACAAGAAGCGCGCCCTTCAATTGGCCGCTGCGAAGATCGGCAAACCCAGTTGTGTGGAACCGGGAGTTTTGGCCATCAATGCGGAACCCATCACGGGTTAAACGGTGGCGCCCTACAACCGGCACGATTTCCAGCGTTTTGAGGACTTCATAAAGAACTTCCATTGTATCGCGGTCGGCTTTTTGGCTGATCAGAATTAACTTCGCATTCAAATCCCCCGATGGCTCGAAGCGAATGAACGGCGCGTCAAAGACCTCGGGCTCAAAAATACCTTCGGGTATTTTGACCTCAATGCCAGCAGATTCGATTGCGCGATTTGCGAAAGTCAGCCCATCTAAAATTTCATCATAATCGGCCATTGCCTCTGCCCGTTGGCGTTTGGTCAGAACACCAGTCACCTTGTAAGACTTCTGGCGCTGCCACAAACCCATGGAACGGCGGGTGCCCTTACCGTATTTGCCATCAATCCGCCCGGTGTAATGGCCTGCAAATTTCAAAGCCCTTTGCAGATCACGCTTTTCTTGATCGCTTAACTTGCGTTCAGATGCGCGCGCTTGTTGCGGTGTTTCGTCAGGTTCCTCTTTGGGCAGTTCGATAACGATTTCGATTTCCGGTTCAGGTTCGGGCGCAGGTTCCACGACCACTGTTGTAGTCTCGGCTTCTGGAAGTGTTTGCGTCTCCACTGGGGCAGGGGCTTCAACAGCTTGGGCTGTTGGTTCTTCAACCGCCGGCTCATCTTCGGGAATCTCAACACTTACCGCGATGGGCCAGATTTGTTCGCGAAAGGCATTTCCTGCTGCAACGAAGCTGTCACCGGGGATTGACCCGGCCCGGCGCAAGTTGCGCAACACTGTGGTCGCTTGGTTGCGTGTTTCATAGGGACCCAAGGCGATGCCATACCAGCCGCTGCCAAGATAAAAGGCGCGGACATTTTCGAACTGGGCTTCCAGCTGTTCAGCGCGGTCAGACGCGCGGGTTTTTGAAGGGCGCGCTTCAATTTGAACCCAGCTTGTGCCGCGGATGTCTTCCTGGGCATGTCCTGTGGACACCACTGCCGAGAGCAAGATCACCAAAAGAAATCTGAATACCATTGTTCTGTCCCAATCAACTGCGCCGCTTAAATGATTCCATAGCCGCCAAATCAAGGCATATAGGTAAAAAAAACGCGACTTTCGGCCAACTGCGTCTTTGGGTCCGCACTTCGTTTGATTGACGGTTTGGGGATGGGGGAATATGGACAGAGCAACCTAGCCCAGAGGCCCCCATGTCAACCAACGCCCCCCGGTCTTTTCAAGAAATCATCCTGCGCCTTCAAACCTATTGGGCGACCAAAGGATGTGCGATATTGCAGCCCTACGATATGGAAGTGGGGGCAGGAACATTTCACCCGGCCACGACTTTGCGTGCGTTGGGCAATAAAGCATGGGCCGCAGCATATGTGCAGCCGTCCCGCCGCCCTACAGATGGTCGGTACGGCGAAAACCCCAACCGGTTGCAGCACTACTACCAATACCAAGTTTTGATCAAACCTAGCCCCCGCAATCTGCAAGACCTTTACCTTGGCAGTTTGGAAGCCATTGGCATTGATATGGCGATGCATGACATTCGTTTTGTTGAAGACGATTGGGAAAGCCCAACATTGGGTGCTTGGGGATTGGGCTGGGAAGTCTGGTGTGATGGCATGGAAGTGTCGCAGTTCACCTATTTCCAGCAAGTCGGCGGACACGATTGCCACCCTGTTTCTGGCGAATTGACCTATGGGTTGGAACGGTTGGCCATGTACGTGCTGGGGGTGGACCATGTCATGGACATGCCGTTCAATGATCCTGATGCGCCCATTGCCCTCAAATACGGCGATGTCTTCAAGCAAACAGAAGAAGAATATGCCCGCTGGAACTTTGATGTTGCCAACACAGAAGTCCTGCTGCGCCACTTCGAGGAAGCAGAAGCGGAGTGCCAATCGATTTTGTCCCAAGAACACGTGGATCCCAAAACGGGTAAGATCATCATTATGGCCCACCCCGCGTATGACCAGTGCATCAAGGCCAGCCATATCTTCAATTTGTTGGACGCGCGCGGCGTCATTTCTGTGACAGAACGTCAGGCCTATATTGGGCGAGTGCGGGCATTGGCCAAACACTGTGCAGATGCATTTGTGCAAACTGCCGCCGCTGGTGCGGCCTGATGGCGGTTAGTGGAAAGGTAGTTGGTTTGGGTATTGTATCAGTCACGACAGTTTTTGCAGTGGGTGTCTATTACGCCCAAGTCTATGGGTATTATGATTCTGTTCCGGTGGAACAAGGAAGCGTGGAGCTGACACCTTTGACCACACAAGCGCCTGAAGGAATTTTGTTTGAAAACTTCCAAGCGATTGACGCCAACAGTTCACCCATCCGGTACCGGGCTTGTTTCACCACCTCCATGTCTACGGCGTTGCTGACAGAAACTTATGAAACCTTTGGCAAAGCCGTGCCGAACAATGCGCCGGGCTGGTTCGATTGCTTTGACGCTGCCCAAATTGGGTCAGATCTTGAAACCGGGGAAGCAACGGCGTTTTTGGGGCAAAAAAACATTCAATATGGAATTGATCGCGTGGTGGCCATTTACCCAGACGGGCGCGGATTTGCATGGCAGCAAATCAATGACTGCGGCGATAAACTGTACGATGGTTCCGCGAAAGACGAAAACTGTGCAGGCCCTGACGCGGCCGCCCAAGACCAATAAGGGCTTTGGCCCACCAAAGGACGAAATGACGCTATGCCTGATCTTTTGATCGAACTGTTTTCGGAAGAAATTCCCGCTGGCCTGCAAGCACGGGCCGCAGTGGATTTGCAACGCCTGATGCAAGATGGGCTGAAGGACGCGGGTCTGTCCTTTGAGGGGGCAGAAGCGTATCATACACCCCGTCGCTTGACCGTGAAAATTGACGGGCTGCTGGCCCAAAGTCCGACGGTCACCGAAGAACGCAAAGGCCCAAAAGTGGGCGCACCTGACAAAGCCATAGAAGGCTTCTTGCGCGGCGCGGGCTTGACCAAGGACGATTTGCAAATCCGGGACGACAAAAAGGGCCAAGTTTACTTTGCCAGCATCTCCAAACAAGGCCGCCCGGCCGATGTGATAATTTCCGAAGTGCTGGAAGCCACCGTGCGCAATTTCCCGTGGCCCAAATCCATGCGCTGGGGCAGTGGGACTTTGCGTTGGGTGCGGCCCTTGCAATCCATCCTGGTGATCTTGGACGGCAAAGTTGTGCCAGTGACGGTGGATCAATTCACATCGTCCAACACCACCGAAGGCCACCGTTTCATGGCCCCCGGTCGGTTCGAAGTGTCTGATTTTGCGGATTATGACGCCAAGTTGAAAGCCGCCCATGTGGTGCTGCGAGCCAGTGATCGCGAAGCCCAGATTTGGCAAGGCGCCACTGAAATGGCGGCGGCGCAAGGGTTGGAAGTGGTGGAAGACAAAGGCCTTCTGGCGGAAGTGGCCGGCCTGGTGGAATGGCCCGTGGTGTTGATGGGGTCCATCGATGATGAATTTTTGGAACTGCCGCCTGAGGTTCTGAAAACATCCATGAAAGAACATCAAAAGTTCTTTTCCGTGCGCAACCCTAAGACGGGCCGGATTGAAAAGTTCATCACAGTCGCGAACCGCGAAACGGCGGACAATGGGGCCACGATTTTGGCCGGCAACCAAAAGGTGCTGTCGGCCCGTTTGGCGGATGCAAAGTTTTTCTGGGAAAACGATCTGCGCGTTGCCAAGGCGGGCAATGATATGGCCCCTTGGACAGATGCCCTGGCCAACGTCACGTTCCACAATAAACTAGGGTCACAGGCCGAACGGATTGACCGCATCGCCACCCTGGCGCGCGAATTGGCCCTGATTGTGGGGGCAGACGCCGATTTGGCCGAACAAGCGGCCCGCGTGGCCAAGGCTGATCTTTCGTCCGAAATGGTGTATGAATTTCCCGAATTGCAGGGGCTGATGGGCCGGTATTACGCCCAGGCGGCAGGTATAGACCAATCTGTGGCCAACGCGTGTGAAGCGCATTATTCGCCGCTGGGTCCATCCGATGATGTGCCGAC
>JAHDCP010000077.1 GCA_020629775.1 Planktomarina sp. | reverse complement strand
GCGCTGTCTTCCACCTCGAACAGCAGTTCATCGTGGACTTGCAGCAGCATTTTCGCGGGCAACCCCGCAATCGCATCGGGCATGCGTACCATGGCGCGGCGGATCACGTCGGCGGCGGTGCCTTGGATGGGCGCGTTGATGGCGGCGCGTTTGGCGAAGCCGGCTTGGGGGCCTTTGGCACCGATTTCTGGCGTGTGGATTTTGCGGCCGAACAGGGTTTCCACGTGGCCGTGTTCTTTGGCGAAGGCCACGGTGTCGTTCATATATTCCTTAATGCCCGGGAAGCGTTCGAAGTATGTGTCGATGAACGCCTGCGCCTCCCCCCGCGGGATCCGCAAATTGCGGGCAAGCCCGAAGCCAGAAATGCCATAGATCACCCCAAAGTTAATCGCCTTGGCTTGGCGGCGCACGTCTGGGGTCATGTCTTCCAGGGGCACGTTGAACATCTCGCTCGCCGTCATGGCGTGAATATCGATGCCGTCGGCAAAGGCCTGTTTCATGGCGGGCAGGTCAGCGATGTGGGCCAGGATGCGCAGTTCAATCTGGGAATAATCCAACGCCACCAGGGTCTTACCGTCTTCCGCGATAAACGCCTCACGGATACGGCGGCCTTCTTCAGTGCGGATCGGAATGTTCTGCAAGTTTGGGTCGGTGGAGGCCAGACGCCCCGTGTTGGCCCCCGCGATGGAATAGGACGTGTGCACCCGACCGGTGTCTGGGTGGATGTGGTCCTGCAGCGCATCGGTATAGGTGGATTTCAGTTTGGAAAGTTGCCGCCAATCCAGAACCCTCCCCGGCAGATCATGTTCTGTGGCCAGGTCTTCCAAGATATCCACCCCTGTGGAATATTTACCATTCTTACCACGCTTGCCGCCGGGCAGGGCCATCTTTTCAAACAAGATATCCCCCAATTGCGCTGGTGAGCCCACGTTAAACGTTTCCCCCGCCAGTTCGTGAATCTCAGCCTCCAGCCCTGCCATTTTTTGGGCAAATCCGTTGGACATTTGCGACAGCGTGTTGCGGTCCACCTTGATGCCGGCCATTTCCATATCGCGCAGCACAGGCACCATGGGCCGTTCCAGCGTTTCATAAACGCGTGTCACCTGTTTGCGGTGCAAGTTCGGCTTCAAAAACTGCCACAGCCGCAGGGTGATGTCCGCATCTTCGGCGGCATATTTGGTGGCGTCCGCGATGGGGACTTGGTCAAACGTGATGGCCGATTTGCCCGTGCCCAGCAGGGTTTTGATGGGGATGGGCGTGTGACCCAGATACCGATCAGACAGCAAATCCATGCCATGGTTGTGCAACCCACCGTTCTGCGCATAGGACATCAGCATGGTGTCATCGATGGGCGCGATATCAATCCCAACACGGGCCAATATCTTGGCGTCGTATTTCATGTTTTGGCCGATTTTCAGAATGGCCGGGTCTTCCAACATGGGCTTCAGCATCGCCAAGGCGTCAGCCATATCCATCTGACCTTCGGACAATTCAGATGATCCAAACAGATCATCCCCACCCTTTTTGTGGGCCAGGGGCAGATATGCCGCCTGCCCGGCTTCAACGCACAAACAAACGCCCACAAGATCAGCGCGCATGTCGTTCAGGCCGGTGGTTTCCGTGTCCACAGCCACATGCCCGCGTGCATAAATCCGGTCGATCCAGACCTGTAATCCGGCCGCATCTGTGATGGTTTCATAGGCGTCAGGGTCAATCGCTGGGGCTTCGGGGGCATCTGCGCTGGCATCAGCTTCTGGCAGTTCAATAACGGGGGCTTCTGCCCCCATCTGATCCGCGACACGTTTGGTCAACGTGCGAAATTCCATTTCGGCCAAAAAGCCCAGCAACGTGTCAGCGTCAGGATCGCGCACCTCCAGATCATCCAGGGTGAAGGGCAAATCCATGGTGCAATCCAGTTGAACCAACTTCTTGGACAGTTCAATCAGTTCTCGGTTATCGATCAGTGACTGCCGCCGCTTGGGTTGTTTGATTTCACCAGCCCTGTCCAACAGTGTTTCCAGATCACCGTATTCGTTGATCAGCAAAGCGGCGGTCTTAATGCCAATCCCCGGCGCGCCGGGCACGTTATCCACGCTGTCGCCCGCCAGGGCCTGCACGTCCACCACCCGGTCGGGGCCGACCCCAAACTTTTCTTCCACGCCTTCCACGTCGATCCGTCTGTTCTTCATGGCGTCCAGCATTTCCACGCCGCCACCCACCAGCTGCATCAAGTCCTTGTCAGAGCTGATAATGGTGCATCGCCCCCCGGCATCCCGGGCTTGGTGGGCCAACGTTGCGATAATGTCGTCGGCTTCAAACCCTTCAATTTCTTCGCATGCGATATTGAAGGCGCGGGTTGCGTCGCGGGTCAGGGGCATTTGCGGGCGCAGATCTTCGGGCATGGCTTCGCGATTGGCTTTGTATTGGTCATACAAATCATTGCGGAACGTGTGCGATCCTTTATCAAAAATCACTGCCACATGGGTTGGGGCGTCTGGTCCTGTGTTTCCTTCAACATACCGGTGCAACATGTTGCAAAAGCCAGCAACCGCGCCCACAGGCAACCCATCCGATTTGCGGGTCAAGGGTGGCAGGGCGTGATACGCCCGGAAAATAAAGGCTGACCCGTCGATCAAGTGAAGATGATGCCCTTTACCAAACGCCATTGTCGCCCCTTACGTATGTCCAAATCGTTTCAGTGCCAAAGTCACAGAAAACGGCAGGGGCGTCCATGCCCCGAAACGCATTCCTGCATCGCGCAGCACTTGTCCAATCCACACATTGCAAGTTCGGAAAATGTGAAATCGGGACCGCGCAGGGAAAAACACGTCTGTTGGGGACAGGCCCGGGTGTTCCATGGGTTGGTCTGACGCCAGTTCTGCCAATATCCGTGCTTCCAGGGCCTTACGCTGGGTGGGGGAGATGCGCACAAAAGTTACGTGCGGGCCGGGCTGCACGTCCCCCAGCACGTCAAACCGCATCACGCTTACATCTCCCAGAACACCGCGCACGACGGCGCCAAGGGTTACGTCCTGATATCCCCCAACAGTTGTGTAAAACGCCCCTGCGCCCCATCCCACCATGATCCATTTGGCGCGCGGATCCTGCAACGGCAGATCGGCGCTTTCCAAAAATTCAAATGTGTGTCCGTCCAACGGCAATAATAGGTCATAGTGGATGGGCCCCCTCAGAAGGCCAATCGTTTCGGACTTTACGTCGCCAGATTGCGCCGCCCCACCGGGCCAAAAGGCCCCAACCACAGCCGCACCAAAGTAAAGCGCAACGCTAAACACCATCCATCTAAGGACCCGAAAAATCTGTTTCATGGGCAGCGGCATACCTTTGGCTGGCTGGGCCCTGTCAGGGGCGCAGAACCGATGGTCAACACGCGCCAGCGGTGTGGTGAATTGCGCCCCGGGGCAAGGCGGCTTATGTCATCGGGTAACATTCCCTCTCCTTTTCCAAGGCCGCCACCATGACAGACCTCGCTATTGATATCAAAGATCTGCACAAAACCTATGGCGGCACCAAAAAGTCCCCGCCAAAACAGGCGCTGCAAGGGGTCAGCTTGGCGATCCCACGGGGGCGCATTTTTGGGCTACTGGGCCCTAATGGTGCGGGCAAATCGACGTTGATCAACATCATGGCCGGGCTGGTGACAAAAACATCTGGCGGCGTGCGCATTTGGGGATTTGATCAGGATGAAAACCCACGCCAATCGCGGGCGGCCATTGGTGTGATGCCGCAAGAATTGAACCTGGACCCGTTCTTCACACCGCGCGCCAGCTTGGAGGTACAGGCGGGCCTGTACGGTGTGCCAAAAGCCAAACGCCAATCGGATGAGATTTTGAGGCTGATCGGTTTGGAAGACAAAGCCCATTCTTACGCGCGGGCGCTGTCTGGCGGCATGCGGCGGCGCTTGTTGTTGGGCAAAGCCCTGGTGCACAGCCCCAACATTCTGGTCCTGGACGAACCCACCGCAGGCGTGGATATCGAACTGCGCCAAATGTTGTGGAACAATGTGCGCAAGTTGAACGAGGACGGGATGACCATCATCCTCACCACGCATTATTTGGAAGAAGCCCAAGAAATGTGTGATGAAATCGCCATCATGGATAATGGCAAGGTCCGCGCCCAAGACAGCACCGCAAACATGCTGTCGCGCTTAGATGCCAAAACCATGATCGTGATGCCCGGCACCCCTGTGGGGGCTTTGGCATTGCCCGATGGCGTGACCTTGGATCACCGCCGTGACGGTTCCATTGCCATGACATACAGTCGGTCCGTAATCAGCGCGGATCAGATTTTGGATTGTTTGCGCCAAGCGGGGGTCACAATCCAAGACATCCGCACCAAAGAAGCAGACTTGGAAGATGTGTTCTTGTCCTTGACCGCAGCTTGAACGTCAGGCGGGGCTTAACATCCGCCCCATGTGCCGTCCTGCCACAATGTGCACATGCAAATGGGGCACTTCTTGCACGCCGTCTTTGCCGGCGTTGGACAACAAGCGGTATCCATCACCGTCAGCACCCACACCCAAGGCTTGGACAACCTGGCCAATGGCACGGGTGAAATCCACGATTTCTGCGTCAGATGCAGCCAAAGCGAAATGATCGTAACAAACGTATGGCCCTTTGGGGATCACCAATACATGTTCTGGCGCTTGGGCATTGATATCACGAAAGGCCAGGGCATGGTCGGTTTCCAAGACGGTTGTATTGGGAATTTCGCCGCGCAGGATTTTGGCGAAAATATTCTGGTCATCATATGTGTAAGCCATGGGTGCCTCTAGTCTTCAAAAAGATCGCGGGTTTCAGCAATGGCCCGCGCTTTGTCCATATCAATATCCAAGAATCCTGCAATCTGTTCGGCATTTTCCTCCACGCTCGCCCATTGCAGCAAACGGAAATGGCGGGGGAAATCAGCTTCGCGGAACTGATCATATTCGTGGGTCACGTCCCGGCGAATGGTGGGCAGAATACCAGCAATCAATTCGGCTGAAGATCGATCACCCGCCAAGCCAATGCGCTTGGCATGCCCGGTCAAATACTCATCCGTGAATTCGCAATCGATCTCCAACAAACGCGTATCGCAACGATCCCGGAAAAAATCATCGGCCACATCAAAATTGGCTGTGTCCAAACACAACATAAGCCGATCATCTTTGTAATAATCAAACAACATCCGCACCATGGATCGCCGGTGGCGGCCGCGCTTGGACAAGGATTTTTCGATGCCACCAAGATCCGGCAATCCAGCATCCAGTTCGTTGAAGATAAAATCCAAAACAGGCAGGTCAGTGTTGCTGCGCACCCCTTGGGTCAGGCGTTTGGCCACGTGCCATTTTTTGCACACCACCAACAACAGCTGACGGTCTTTCCCGATGGAACTTTCCGCTTCCCAGAATCGCGGTGCAAAACGGCGACCAACGCGCCCCCGCCCCGTAAGAAACGCAAAAATACGCTCCCCTTCGTTGGAAATCTCGAACTGGCGTTCATTGTCCGCATAAAGTTCGCCCAACCGTTCTTTCAGTTCCAACGCTTCGGGGCTGATTTTGCGGGCGAACAAGAAATCCTGCCCCAGCAGCATTTCATAGTGATCGTTGTGGAACGTCACCGGCATGCCGTAATCCGTGAACATTTTGAAGGTTAACGAACGGCTATCTATTTCGCCCGACGGGACCACATGGCGCACCAAAGTCTGAAAAAACGTTTCGTCCGGGATCCAGGTGGTTTTGAAGAACCGCATAATGTCCGGACGGTCCTTTACCAACTGCAATATTTTTTCGATCGTGCTGGCGCGCAAACACCACCATTGCGACCCAATCATCATGCGGATGTCTTTGGGCGGTTGCCGTGTCCAGCCCATCCGCTTTTGCAAGTTCATCGACGCGTAGAACAATCCCTTTTGGGTCCGTTCATTGAACCAGTGGCGGTAAATCAACCGCCCTTCCTTCATGCCGGTCTTGATCCAATCACTTTCGAAGTAATCAAAACTTTCGACGTAATCCAAATCAGCGCCATCCAGAAAATCATGGGCATAGGCCGCAGATTTGATGGACTGACAGTCCCCCGAAAGCATGTAGTAATGGCTTGCTTCGGGAAAGGCATCCACGGCCACTTCCAATGCCCGCAAAGTTGCAGCCACCAAGGACCATTCGCCCCAACCGCAGTTTTCACGCTTCTTTGCGAAGACAACTTGCGGATTTCCGCCGAGTGCATCCTGCAAAGCCGCATAGTCGGTGGCCGAAGCGGTCTTATCGAAGTGAATTGACACAAAATCCCCAACATCCGTTAGGCGTTTGGCCTGTTGGATGATGGACTTGGGATCCTTGTGACACAGGAGAATATAGACGATTTTTGCCATTATCGAAACATAAACCTCAAAATTACGCCCACTGTTTACCAATCTCTAGATTATCACTTGTTGAATAAACAGTGGTGTGATTCAATTAGTTGGCATCGACGTAGTGGCTCGGAAAGGGCAAAAGATGGGTTTTCCTGGTATTTGGATGACAGAATCCGAAAGTGTTGTGTATCGGGTTGTGCCCAAATGCGCGTGTTCGACCATTGGGCAGATCATGTTCTATTCGGACCACGGCGAATTTTTCAATGGGGATATTCACGATTCGAAGGATCGGATGCACAAATGGTCGCAAGATTATTCCCAAGATCCCATCACGAAAAACGTCGAAGCGCATAAATCCTATGCCTTCACCTGTGTGCGCAATCCATACACCCGGATCCTGAGTTCGTTTTTCGATAAGATTTGCGGAATTCAGCGGAACGGCAATTATTACCGCGGAAACTTGGTCCCGCTGTTGATCCAAAAATATGGGATCGAAGTGGGCAAGCCAGAGGATGGTTTTCAATTTGACCAAATCAAAAGTTTCCGTCGTTTCTTGCTGTTTGCCCGTGACACCATTCGGTGGCGCCGTCCCATGGATCCAGACATTCACTGGTCAGCCATGTCGGGGCATGTGTCCACGTTCATTGTGAATGGCGGGCGGTACAACAAAATCGTTTGGACCGAATCTTTCAATGACGGCATGCAAGACGTGTTGGATTCGATCCAAACGCCGCATTCGCTTTCGCTGGCGGATATCCCGCGCTTTAACGAAAGCGAAGGACATGGTCCCAAACGGGCGCACCCCGTGGAAGATTACTTCGACGATATGTCCATGCATTTGGTCTATGAAATGTACAAACGTGATTTCGATTTGTTCAAATATGATTTCCACAATCCAGCCAATAAAATGCCAATCGGTGAAATTGACCTGGATGAAGTTCACGCGAAATTGGGCGAATAAAAAGGCGCACAACTGAGTGTTGCGCGCCTTGAATGGTGGGATTGGGCCATGGGCCCAATCGCAATTAGATCAGGTTGGCGGCAGCAAACAGCGCCTTAATGTCAGTCGCGGGTCGCGGGCCAACGTGGGAAATAACTTCACCAGCAGCGATGGTGCCCATCTTGGCAGCAACTTCCAAGGACTTGCCTTCCACCAAACCGTACAAAAAGCCCGCGGCGAACTGATCCCCCGCCCCTGTGGCATCCACTGGTGTGACGGGCGTAACCCCAACATCAACGCGGCCATCAGCAGATTGCACCGACACGCCGTCTTCCGATCGTGTACAAACCACCAACGCACATTCGCTTGCAGCTTGGGCCAACGCTGAATCCAGGTCATCCGTTTGGTACAAGGATTTCAATTCATCTTCGTTAGACAAGAAATAGCCCAAAGGACCAGCGATCAATTTGCGGAAATCTTCACGGTGGCGATCCACGCAGAACGGGTCTGACAGGGAAATACCAGCCATGCCGCCAGCGGCCACAGCCGCATCCGCCGCCTTGTAAAAGGCCGCTTTGCCGGGGTCTTTGTCGAACAGGTACCCTTCCAAGAACAGGATTTCGCCGCCTTCCACAACAGCGCTGTCCACGTCATCCGGACCAACATCGGAGGACACGCCAAGATACGTATTCATCGACCGTTCGCCGTCAGGCGACACAAAGATCATGGACCGCGATGTTGGCAATTGCGAACCGGCCACTGGGCCGTTGGGGAACGCTGTCCCTTCGGATGCCATGGCGTTGGCATAAGTCTGGCCCAGGTCATCATCAGCCACACGGCCGATAAAAGCTGTTCTGACACCCAAGGCGCCCAAACCAGCCAGCGTGTTGGCCACTGAACCACCCGGCGTTTCTGTACGCTCTGACATGGCTGCATACAGCACTTCTGCGCGGTCTTGGTCGATCAGTTGCATGATCCCTTTTTCGATCCCGTTTTCGGTCAGGAAATCATCGCTGGTGGTGGCAATAACGTCGGACACAGCGTTGCCAATGCCGACGACTTGAAATTTCTTGGACATATGAATTCCCCTCCAATGTCTTTGCGCGCTGACTATCGTGGGATGCACAGGGTGACCAGGGGGCTTTTGCGCAATATCCGGGTCGCGTGACCCCGTCTGTTCCGCCATAGTTGGGACATGGAACAAGATCAAAGCTATCATTACCAAATTGTCCGCCGCGCCATCGCAGCCATCGACGAAGCAAAAAGCCCCTTGTCTTTGGATGAACTGGCGGCGGCTTCCGGCCTCAGCACGGCGCATTTTCAGCGCGTCTTTTCCGCTTGGGTTGGGGTGTCCCCGAAGCGGTATCAGCAATACCTGATGCTGGGCCATGCAAAGCAATTGTTACGTGAACGGTTTACGACCTTCGAAACTGCCATGCATGTTGGCCTTTCAGGTTCCTCGCGGTTGCACGATCTTTTTGTCCGGTGGGAAGGGATGTCCCCGGGCGACTTCGCCAAAGAAGGGGGCACTTTAACAATCTATGAAGGGTGGTTTGACAGCCCATTTGGCGAAATGATCGTTATGGGGACAGACCGCGGAATTTGCGGAATTGCTTTTGCCAGTGAAATGGGCCGGGACGGTGCGCGCGCTGATTTAACCGACCGTTGGCCGCACGCAAATTTCGTTGAAGCCCCTGCGAAATTGGCAAATTGGGTCAAGTCGTTCACACAGCAAAACGGCGAAACCAAACTGCATCTTATTGGCAGCCAGTTACAGATCAAAGTTTGGGAAGCGCTGCTTAACGTTCCGACGGGCCACGTCACAACATATTCTCAAATTGCGCGCCGGGTCGATAAGCCTGCCGCAGTTCGGGCTGTGGGCACGGCTGTGGGTCGCAACCCCATCAGCTGGATCATCCCCTGCCACCGCGCCCTGCGCAAATCAGGCGAATTGGGGGGCTATCACTGGGGCCTGCCGGTAAAACGAGCGCTACTGGCCTATGAAAGCGCACGGGCCGATGTGGCCGTTGATATTGCATAACAACGCCCCCCAGCCCCATGTCTGACGCATCCTTGTCCAAGGACCATGTCAGAAGGAAATAAAACAAATGAGCATTGGTTTGAAAACCTGCGCCGCAGTCAGTGCGGTGGCTGTGGCCCTGTCAGGCTGCGGCGATTTAGACAGCAACGCCGCCCGTGGCGCTTTGATCGGGGCCGCAAGTGGGGCCATTTTGGGCGGTGGCGTGTCCAGCGATGGCGACCGCAAGAAAGGCCGCGTGATCGGCGCCGTAATCGGTGGAACCGTGGGGGGCTTGGTGGGCCAGCGTTTGGACCAACAAGAAGCCGCTTTGCGCAGCGATTTGGGGGACGATCGGATTTCGATCCAAAACACAGGGCAAGAACTGATTGTGACAATGCCCCAAGACATTTTGTTCAATATCGACAGCACGGCGTTGCGCGCCGATTTGCAACGGGATTTGGCAGCCCTTGCGGGCAATCTGCGCGAATTCCCTAACAGCCGGGTCGATGTCGTGGGCCACACGGACAGTACAGGCGATGCCGCTTATAACTTGGGGCTGTCCAATCGCCGGGCAGAAGCGGTCCAAGCTGTGCTGGTGCAAAACGGTGTGCCAGCTTGGCGCATTCGGGCCGTGGGCCGGGGGGAAACCCAACCTGTTGCCAGCAATCAAACCGCCAATGGTCGCGCGCAAAACCGGCGGGTTGAGATTATTATTACACCAACTGAATAACCATTCGACTTTCCTGAGGGGTGAATTGGTCCTATGTTTTGACCAATTCACCCCGCAAAGGTCGCCCCATGCCGTTTCGCAAAGTCCAATCTGAAAAACTGTCCCAGTCCATCATTGCCCAAATAGAAGCGCTGATCCTGCGCGGGATTTTGCGCCCTGGTGATCGGCTGCCTTCGGAGCGGGATCTTTCAGAACAAATGGGCGTGTCGCGCCCTTCCCTTCGCGAAGCCCTGGGCGTTTTGCAAGACGACGGCCTGCTGGTGTCCCGCGCGGGTGCCGGAATTTTTGTGGCGGATGTATTGGGGTCTGCGTTTTCACCCGCCCTGACACGGTTGATGTCATCCCATGAAGATGCCGTGTTCGATGTGATTGCCTTTCGCAAAGACATGGAAGGGCTGGCGGCAGAACGCGCCGCCAAATTTGGATCAGATTCAGATTTACAGGTGATCGACGCCGCTTTTGCAAAAATGGTGAAAGCCCGTGACAAACGCCCCAGTGCGGAAGAAGCCCTGCTGGACGCGCAGTTTCACATGGCCATCGTGGAAGCCAGCCACAACGTCATGTTGTTGCACATGATGCGGTCCATGTATCAAATGCTGCAAGACGGGGTGTTTTATAACCGCCAAGTCATGTTCCGGCATCGCACCAGCCGGGACAAGTTGTTGGACCAGCACCGCGCCATCAATGACGCCCTGCAAGCCCGCCAACCCGAAATGGCAAGGCAAGCATTGCATGACCATCTGGATTTTGTAGCACGCGCGTTGCACGACCAAATGAAAGCCGACAGGGATGAGGTTTTTGCGAAATTGAAGGCTGAACACGGAAAGACAAGCTGATGTTTATTGGGCACCTGCCCGGCGCATACATCCTGACCACCATTGTCCCGCGAGAATTACCCAAGGGGGTTTTCACAGCGTTTTTGGTGGGGTCTGTGATCCCAGATGTGGACATGGCTTGGTTTCATCTGGTGGACAGCAGCGTGCACCACCACCATCTGATCACGCACCGCCCCGCCCTTTGGGGCGTCCTGGCCTGCGTTGGGTTTGCGCTGCGTTGGCCCTGGATTGCGGCGCTGGCGGTTGGGGCGCTGGTGCATTGTGTGTTGGACACCATCGCCGGCGATATCATGTGGCTTTGGCCCTTCAGCGACCGTGGGTTCCAAGCCGTGGTGGTTCCCGCCACCCATGACCATTATATCAAAAGCTTTCTGGCCCACTGGACCTTCAAAGTTGAACTGCTGATTTGCGTCGTGGCCGCGCTGCTTTGGTGGAAACGAAAAAGGCCCGGCGCAAACCGGGCCTGAATTCAATTTTCAGCCAATAGGGTTAGTGAAGCTTTTCGCCCACCACCGCGATGGCATCATCAATCAACGAACCACCTGACTTTGCAGTCATCTGTTTGGCGATAATGTCTTGCGCGGCACCAATGGCAACATTCACGGCCTGGTCGCGCACTTCTTTTACCGCAGATGCTTCCGCAGAGGCGATCTGATCTTGGGCTGCTGCCAAACGGCGTTCCACAGAAGTGGCGATGTCAGCTTTTGCCTGTTCGGCAGCGGCTTTCGCTTCTTCTTTGGCTGTTTCAACAATGCGATCAGCTTGCTGTTGGACTTCCGCTTGCTTGCGTTCGTAGCCAGCCAGCATTTCTTGCGCTTCTTCACGCAACTGACGGGCTTGGTCCAGTTCAGACCGGATGTTCGCAGCGCGTTGATCCAGCAAACCGCCCAGCATCTTGGGCACGCCCAGATACAGCAGAACGCCAATGAACAAAACAAACGCCACCAGCACGATGAAATCGGTGTTGGCCAGGCTGAAGAACGGACCGTCGGCTGCCATGGCAGGGCCAGCGATCAGCGCGAAAAGGACAGAAAGACGTTTCATCGTTTATCCCTTCATTCGCGCAGCAACAGCCGCGTTCACAGTTTTAGCATCGGCTTTGCCGCCCATGGCTGCCACGATTTCAGCTGCCACATCTTTGGCAACGTCATTCACGCTGGCCACCGCGTTGTCGCGGATTTCAGCAAGCTTGCCTTGTGCTTCTGCAGATCTGGCAGAAATTTCAGCGTCAGCCTTTGCCATCTCAACATCCAGTTGGGATTGCACGTCAGCTTTCATTTTGGCGGAAATAACCTGCGCTTCTGCACGGGCATCAGCCAAAGCTTTTTCATAGGCTGCTTCTGCGTTTTCGGCTTTTTGCTTCAGCTCTTCTGCTGCAGCCAAATCACCGGTGATCGTGTTGGTGCGATCTGCCATTGCACCACCGATGCGCGGCAAAGCCACGCGCGACAGAACCATGTAGATAACGACCAACGCCACCAACAACCAAAAGATTTGGTTGGGGAAAGTCGCGAAGTCCAGTTGCGGCATACCACCCGATTTTTCGGCGGCTGCTGCAGCACTTTCGGTTGCCATAGTTTATCCTCCTCGAACTTGGGGAAACCCGGGGCCTGACACCAGACCCCGGAACCTAAGGACGATTGGATTATACGGCGAACATCAACAGCAGAGCGACCAGGAATGAGAAGATCCCCAGGGCTTCCGCAAACGCGATGCCGATGAACAATGTGGCTGTTTGGCCGCCAGCGGCGGATGGGTTACGCAATGCGCCGGACAAGAAATTGCCAACAACGTTGCCCACACCGACAGCCGCGCCACCCATGCCGATGGA